>JBEAZY010000141.1:0-9216 GCA_041159205.1 Pseudomonadota bacterium | reverse complement strand
CTATGAGTATTTCAACAACACACTCGCTAAGCGTGTGGGCGCATTCAAAAACGCCAACACCAACGAGGTCTACGCGGCCGGTACTTACGGCCCCTTTACCCTGAAGTATTCCTACGCCTTGACTGATCTGTTCGGCCAGTACAACTTTGACACCAACCGTGGCTCCAAGGGCAGCGATTACATTGACTTGAATGCCACCTTTGACTTGGGCAATGGCTTTACTTTGGTCCCGCAGGTGGGTCGCCAAACCGTCAAGAACGTGAAGGACGCTTCTTACACCCATACTTCTTTAAGCCTGAACAAAGACATGGGTAATGGCGTGGTGTTGACAGCCACACTGCATGAGACCGATGCCAAATCGACTGGCGGATACACCGTAGGCGACTCTGGTGGCTCGCAGGCCGGTAAGAACACCGGAAAGAGCACAGTGGTTGTGGGTTTGAAATACACCTTCTGATTGCCCCCGATCCACTCAAGGAGCCAGCATGAAAATGATCACTGCCATCATCAAGCCCTTCAAGCTCGACGAAGTGCGTGAGGCACTCTCCGCCATCGGCGTGCAGGGCATCACCGTCACGGAAGTCAAGGGCTTTGGCCGCCAAAAAGGGCACACCGAGCTCTATCGGGGCGCCGAATACGTCGTCGACTTTTTGCCCAAAGTGAAAATCGAAGCGGCCATTGACGACGCCATCGTCGAGCGCTGCATTGAAGCCATCGAAGGCGCCGCCCGCACCGGAAAAATCGGTGACGGGAAGATCTTTGTCTATGACTTGACCCAAGTCGTTCGCATTCGCACCGGCGAAACCGGCAAAGAAGCCCTCTGACCCCATCGGAGCCAACCATCATGAAAAAATTTCTCTCCTCTCTGTTCCTGGGCCTGGCCCTGATGCTGGGCGGCGGCATGGCCATGGCGCAAACCGCGCCCGCCACCCCCGCGCCCGCCGTCGCGGCTGCCGACGCCAAAGCCCCGGCGGCTGCCGAAGCAGCGGCCCCGGCCCCTGCCGCCGTGCCCAATAAGGGCGATACCGCCTGGATGACCGTGGCCACCCTGCTGGTCATCCTCATGACCCTGCCGGGCCTCGCGCTGTTCTACGGCGGCCTGGTGCGTAGCAAAAACATGCTTTCCGTGTTGATGCAGGTGTTCATGGTCTCATCGCTCATCTATGTGCTTTGGGTGATATACGGGTACTCGGTGGCTTTCACCGGGGGCTCTCCATTCTTCGGCTCATTTGACAAGGCCTTCCTCAAGGGCGTGACGGTCGACACCATTGCCGCCACCTTCAGCAAAGGCGTGGTCATCCCCGAGTTCAGTTTCGTGGGTTTTCAGGCCACCTTTGCCGCCATCACTTGCGCGCTGATCGTGGGCGCCTTCGCCGAGCGCATCAAATTCTCGGCCGTGCTGTTGTTCTGCGCCTTGTGGTTCACCTTCAGCTATCTGCCCATCGCTCACATGGTCTGGTATTGGGACGGCCCCGACGCGATCACCGACGCCGCCACGTTAGAGACCGTGACCGCCGCTGCCGGCTGGTTGTGGGCCAAAGGCGCGCTCGACTTCGCCGGTGGTACCGTGGTGCACATCAATGCGGCCGTGGCCGGTTTGGTGGGGGCTTACATGGTGGGCAAGCGCACCGGGTATGGCCGCGAAGCCATGGCCCCGCACAGCCTGACCCTGACCATGGTCGGTGCCTCTTTGCTGTGGGTGGGCTGGTTTGGCTTCAATGCCGGCTCCAACCTGGAAGCCAACGGCCTGACCGCCCTGGCCTTCCTCAACACCCTCGTCGCCACTGCCGCCGCCACCATCAGCTGGGCTGCCGGCGAGGCATTGAGCAAGGGCAAGGCCTCCATGCTGGGTGCTGCTTCCGGTGCCGTCGCCGGCCTGGTGGCCATCACCCCGGCCTGTGGCTTTGTGGGCCCGATGGGCGCCATCGCCATCGGCTTGCTGGCCGGCCTGCTGTGTCTGTGGGGCGTGACCGGTCTGAAGAAAATGCTCGGCGCCGACGACTCGCTTGACGTGTTCGGTGTTCACGGCGTGGGCGGCATCTTGGGTGCTCTCCTCACCGGCGTCTTCGCCGCACCCTCACTGGGCGGCACGGGCATCTTTGATTACGTGGCCAACGCCGCCAGCCCCGACTATTCCATTGCCGGACAAGTCTGGGTTCAGCTGCAAGCCGTGCTGACCACCCTGGTTTGGTCTGGCGTGGTCTCGGTGGTGGCCTACAAGTTGGTCGATGTGGTGTTGGGTCTGCGCGTGACCGAAGAGGAAGAGCGCGAAGGCCTGGACATCAGCTCGCACGGCGAAACGGCTTACAACCGCTGATCTCGCCCCTTTAGCTTCTCCAAGGTTTTAGCCCCGCCCCAACCGGCGGGGCTTTTTTATGGGCGTATGCCCCTCAGAGTCGCAGCAAACGCGCCAGATAACGGCCGGTATGGCTCTCGGGGTGGCGCGCGATGTCTTCCGGCGTGCCCGTGGCCACCACCAGACCGCCGCCCGAGCCGCCCTCGGGGCCCATGTCCACCACCCAGTCGGCGGTTTTGATGACGTCCAGATTGTGTTCGATGATGACCACCGTATTGCCCGCATCGACCAACTGGTGCAGCACCTTGAGCAACAAATCGATGTCGGCAAAGTGCAGCCCGGTGGTCGGCTCATCCAAAATATACAAGGTGCGACCGGTGTCGCGCTTGGACAGCTCCAGGGCCAATTTCACCCGCTGCGCCTCGCCCCCCGACAAAGTGGTAGCCGACTGGCCCAGCCGCACATAGCTCAGGCCCACGTCCATCAAGGTCTGCAATTTGCGTGCGATGGCCGGAACAGCCGCAAACAACTCCAGTGCCGACTCCACCGTCAGCGACAGGATTTGCGCGATGTTGTGCCCCTTGTAGCAAACATCCAGGGTTTCCTGGTTGTAGCGCATGCCCCGGCAGACGTCACAAGTGACATAGACATCGGGCATGAAATGCATCTCCACCTTCACCATGCCGTCGCCCTGACAGGCCTCGCAGCGCCCGCCCGCCACATTGAAAGAAAAACGCCCGGGCCCATAGCCACGCTCACGGGCCATGGGCACTTCGGCGAGCAACTCACGGATGGGGGTGAACAGCCCGGTGTAGGTGGCCGGATTGCTGCGCGGCGTGCGCCCGATGGGCGACTGATCCACGCTGATCACCTTGTCCACCAAGTCCAAGCCTGATACCTCATCGTGCGGCGCCGGTTCATCGTGGGCGCGGTGAATTTGACGCGCGGCGGCGGCATAGAGGGTGTCGTTGACCAGGGTCGATTTCCCCGAACCTGAGACCCCGGTCACACAAGTCATCAAACCGACCGGAAAGTCCACCTGCACATCGCGCAAATTGTGGCCACGCGCGCCCGTCACCCGCAAAGCCTGCAAAGACTTCGGGTCGCCGGGTATGGCCTTGCCAAACGCATCGAACAAGGCCGGCGCCGCGCCTGCGCGTGTCAGCCAGGGTCGGCGCCGGGCGGGCACCGCGATCGAGAGCGCGCCACTGAGGTAGCGCCCCGTCAATGAATCGGGGTGTTGCGCCAGCGCCAGTGGCGTGCCCTGGGCCATCACCCGACCGCCTTGCACCCCCGCCCCGGGCCCCATGTCCACGCAGTAATCGGCGGCCCGGATCATGTCTTCGTCATGCTCGACCACCAACACCGTGTTGCCCAGGTCGCGCAAGCGTCGCAGGGTATCGATCAGGCGGTCGTTGTCGCGTTGATGCAAACCGATGCTGGGCTCATCCAGCACATACATCACCCCGGTCAGGCCCGAGCCGATTTGCGAAGCCAGCCGGATGCGCTGTGCTTCTCCGCCCGACAAGGTGTCGGCGCTGCGGGCCAGGCTCAAATAACCCAGGCCGACATCGTTCAGAAACTTGAGCCGGTTGGCGATTTCGCGCACCACTTTGTCGGCAATTTCCGCCTTCGAGCCACTCAGTCGCAGCCGTTCAAAAAACCCCTGACACTCGGCCAGCGTCCAATGGCTGACGGCATGAATGCCCGGCGCTTGTGCCCCCTCGCCCAGCAGTACATGGCGCGCCTCGGCGCGCAAGCGGGTACCTTGACAGTCCGGGCAGGGCTGGGTCGCGCGATAGCGCGCCAGCTCGTCGCGCACCAGGGCCGAGTCGGTTTCCCGATGCCGCCGCGCCATGTTCGGCAGCACGCCCTCAAAAGGGTGACGGCTGCTGCGTTTGCGCCCCGCCTGCGGGCCACTGCCCATGCTGTAGCTGAACTTGATCACCTCTTCGCCCGACCCGTACAAGATGATGTGCCGGATCTTCGCCGGCAGCGCCTCGAACGGGGTTTCGATGTCAAAGCCGTAATGCTTGGCCAGCGATTCGATCAGCCCATGGTAGTAAGGGTTGCGCCGATCCCAACCCTTGATGGCGCCGCTGGCCAGGCTCAGGCTGGGGAAGGCCACCACCCGCTCCGGGTCAAAAAAAGCCTGCACCCCCAAGCCATCGCAGCTGGGGCAAGCGCCCTGCGGTGAATTGAAAGAAAACAGACGCGGCTCCAACTCGCCGATGGCATGGTTGCACACCGGGCAGGCAAAGCGGGCATTGAAGAGATGCTCGGTGCCGCTGTCCGCCTCAACCAGAATGGCGCGCCCCTCGGCCAACCCCAGCGCGTTCTCCAGGCTTTCGGCCAGACGCTGGCGCATGTCGGGGCGCACCCGCAAGCGGTCGACCACCACATCCAGGTCATGCTTCTCGTTTTTCTTCAGGGCCGGCATTTCGTCGGCCTCGTGCCACTGGCCATTCAGCCTGAAGCGCACATAACCCAATGCCTGCAGCTGACCCAACTGCAATTCCAGCTCCCCTTTGCGCTCACGCGCCACCGGGGCCAACACCGACAGCCGCGTGTCGGGCGGCAAAGACAAGGCATGCTCGACCATTTGTGAGACGCTTTGGGCGCGCAGCGGCAAATGGTGCTCGGGGCAATGCGGGGTACCGGCGCGGGCGAACAGCAAACGCAAATAGTCGTGGATCTCGGTCACCGTGCCCACCGTTGAGCGCGGGTTATGGCTGGTGGCCTTTTGCTCAATGGCGATCGCCGGTGACAGCCCCTCAATCAAATCCACATCGGGCTTGTCCATCAGTTGCAGAAACTGCCGCGCATAGCTCGACAGGCTCTCGACATAACGCCGCTGGCCCTCGGCATACAAAGTGTCAAAAGCCAGACTCGATTTACCCGAACCCGACAAGCCGGTGATCACCACCAGCTGATGGCGCGGCAAATCGAGGTCGATGTTTTTCAGGTTATGGGTGCGCGCCCCGCGCACGCTGAGCAGCCCTTGTCCCGGGGCGGCATGGCGCGCCTGGGCCAGATAAGTGCCATCGTCGGGTGCGTTCAAGGTGGGGTCTTTCGGGTTAAACACGCCATTATCGCCTGTTGGCCCCGCAGATGATGGACAATACCTGCCGCGGCCCCTCAGGGGCCGCCCGCGATTCACCCATGTCCACCCATTCCGACCCCGATGCCCACCGCATGACGCCTTTTGAACGGCGCGCCAGCTTTTCTCTGGCCTCCATCTATGCCGTGCGCATGCTGGGCCTGTTCATGGTGATGCCGGTGTTCGCCATCGAGGCCCGCCACTACATCGGTGGCGAAGACAGCGCCCGGGTCGGGTTGGCGCTGGGCCTGTACGGCCTGGTGCAAGCCGTGTTGCAACTCCCCATGGGCTGGGCGGCCGACCGCTGGGGCCGCAAGCGCATCATCGTCTTCGGTTTGGCCCTGTTTGGCGTGGGCAGCCTCCTTGGCGTCTGGGCCACCTCCGTCGAACAACTGGCCTGGGCGCGCGCCCTGCAAGGCGGCGGAGCCATTTCCGCCGCCGTCTCGGCCTTTCTGGCCGACCTCACCCGTGACGGCGTGCGCACCAAGGCCATGGCCCTGATCGGGGTCAGCATCGGCCTCATGTTTGCCTTCTCGCTGGTGTTGGGCCCGTTTCTGAACGATGCCGGCGGCTTGCCCCTCATCTTTGGCGTCATGGCCGCCCTGGCCCTGGCCGGCATCCTCTTCATCGCCCTGTGGACCCCGCCCGAACCCGGGGCCCACACCCTGCCCGAACCCCCCGCCCCGGGCGAGCTGCGCCGCCTCTTGCTGGGCCCCGAGCTGATGCGCCTCAACCTCGGGGTCTTCGTGCTCTATGCGGTTCAAATCTCCACCTGGGTGGGCATGCCCTTTTTGCTGGTCCAGGCCGGGCTGCCGGTGTCAGACCATGGTTGGCTGTATCTGCCGGTGGTGCTGATGTCCTTCGTCATCATGGGCATGACGCTGTTCCCGCTCGAGCGCAAAGGCCACCTCAAGCCCTTGTTTCTGGCCTGCATCGCCCTGGTGCTGCTGGTCCAGCTGGCCTTGGCGGTCGAGGCCATGGGCGACGTCAGCCTGACCACCATGGGCCTGTGCCTGTTTGTGTTTTTTTGCGGCTTCAATGTGCTCGAAGCCAGCCAGCCCAGCCAGGCCTCGCGCCTGGCCCGGCCCTCGGTCCGCGCCACCGTGCTGGGCGTTTACAACACCTTGCAGTCGCTGGGCATTTTTGCCGGGGGTGCCTTGGGTGGCTGGCTCTCCAAAACCATCGGCGTGACCGGCCTGTTCGGTCTCAATGCCGCCCTGATGGCGGTTTGGCTCCTGGCGGCCTGGGGGATGCGCGTCGTCATCGTGCACAAATCACCGGAAAACATCTCAAATACTCACTGAATTGGCCTCGCCATCGCGGCCAATTGGGCCGCATAATTGACCCATCAACCCACCATTTCCCAAAGAGGCTCTCATGGCATCCGTCAACAAAGTCATCCTCATCGGCAACTGCGGCCGCGACCCCGAAATCCGCTACCTGCCCTCAGGCCAAGCGGTGGCCAATGTGTCCATCGCCACCTCCAGCCGCCGCAAAGACAAAACCTCGGGCGAGATGGTCGAAGACACCCAATGGCATCGCGTCACCTTCTACGATCGCCTGGCCGAAATTGCCGGCGAGTACGTCAAAAAGGGCCGCCCCCTCTACGTCGAAGGGCGCCTGAAGTACGGCAAGTACACCGACCAGGCCGGTGTCGAGCGCAACACCGTTGACATCATTGCGACCGAAATGCAGTTGTTGGGTGGCCGCGAAGGCGCAGGCATGGGTGGCGACGCCCCGGCCGGCGGTTCGGCCCCGCGCGCCTCGGCCCCTGCCGCCCGCCCATCTGGCAGCAAACCCGCCCCCGACGTCATCGACGACGATATTCCTTTCTGACCTGCGCGCCACCCTTCGGGGTGGCCGCCAGGCATTGCGCCACAAACTGCGCAAACGGGGCGATGTCTGCGCCTGCGCTCGCCGCATTGAGCGCCACTCGCACACATCGAGTGATGCAGAACCACCTTCATCCAATCCACAAGCCGTACAATAAAGCGGCTTTACTCGCTACAAGACAGTATTCGTAGACGACCCATAGGTGGCCCGCAGTATGGGCTGAAATGTTCGCTTCAAAGCCATTCACGCACGCGGCAAGGCTCAATTTGATAAGCCACAAAATTTATGGGTGCTACACTTCATCTCGGCCTGATGACCAATGCGCAGTTGCAGATACACATCAGAGCGCTTGCAAAGAACAGCGACTTGGTCTTTTTGAGCCAACACGCACTAGACCGAATGGCGGCGAGAGACGTGACAGACGTCCAAGTTTTTGACTGTCTTTGAAACGGGGTGATTGAGCGGCCGCCAGTCCGGGATGGAAAAACTGGAGATTTGAAATGTCGGATGGAGCATTTTGGATCCAATCGAAATGTTTCAGTGATCGTTGCTTTGGACGAAAAATATCCTGAAGCAATTGTTATCGCGGTTGTGACGAAAGCAAAGTGAGACCATGAAAAAGTTATTGCACTACACAGCTTGCGGGCTTCCCAATGTATGGCTTGAGGGTGGCTATACAGTGAAGGAAACCAAGTATGGCCATGCAATTTCTGTCAAAGACATCGACGGATTGCACAAATTGTTAACCACAAAGCTGGTCGAGAAAAAGGGCTTGCTGGCGGGCTATGAGTTCCGCTTTTTGCGTGTCCAGTTGGGGCTAACGCAAGAGGGCTTAGGCAAGTTACTGAATGTGACAGAAAACGCGGTGAGCTTGTGGGAACGCAAAAACACGGTACCAAACGTCTATAACCATATGTTGCGTTTGATGGTGATGGCCAAATACAGCGGAAATACAAAAATATCCGAAGCGATCGAGCGCATTCAAGTGGTAGAGAAACTGGTGTATCAACGGTATGTGGTTAAAGGGTCAGATGGAAAACGACGTGTAGAGGTCGTTAAAACCACTAAAACCGCAAACGACAAGCTGCTGGAGACCGCATAGGCATAGGGCTTATTGACACCCAAGGCAGGCATTCAAGCCCCCAGAGCGAGCCTCACCTCAACCCTTCGCCTGCTCCAGCGTGGCCCGGGTTTGCTCGGCCACCCGTCTGGCGGCCTGCTCAAAATCCGCCTCTGCGCTGGCGTACAAAATGGCCCTTGACGAATTGACAATGATGTCGCCATCAGCGCGCCAACCGGCCTTCACCGTGGCTTGGGCGTCGCCACCCTGCGCCCCCACACCGGGTATCAACAGGGGCACTTGCGGGGCAATCTGTCGCACCCGCTCAATCTCTGCCGGGTAAGTGGCCCCCACCACCAGACCCAGCTGGCCGTTCAGGTTCCATGGGCCTTGGGCCAGGCGGGCCACATGCTCATACAACAAGGGCTGCCCCTCCACCGAGGCCAGGCGCTGGTTTTGCAAATCATCGCCACCCGGGTTCGAGGTGCGGCACAACAAAAACGCCCCCTTGCCCTGATATTTCAAATAAGGCTGCACCGAATCAAAGCCCATAAAGGGCGACAGGGTGACGGCATCGGCCCCGTACCGCTCGAAGGCTTCCAGCGCATATTGCTCGGCGGTCGAGCCGATGTCGCCGCGCTTGGCATCCAGAATCACCGGCACCTGCGGTGCCACGCGTCGGATGTGCTCCATCAGGCGCTCCAGCTGCGACTCGGCCCGATGGGCCGCAAAGTAAGCGATTTGCGGTTTGAACGAGCTCACCAGATCGGCGGTGGCATCGACAATGCGGGCGCAAAAGTCATAGATTTTGTTGGCGTTGCCGCGCAACTCGGCCGGGAAGCGTGAGGGCTCGGGGTCCAGCCCCACGCACAGCATCGATTGGTGGCGGCGCTGGGCGTCGCGGAGCATGTCCAGAAAAGTCATGCG
>JBEAZY010000140.1:0-10790 GCA_041159205.1 Pseudomonadota bacterium | reverse complement strand
GTTGGCAACTCAGCATGCTGGTCGACTATATGCGCGGCATCTTTGAGCGCATTCCCACCTTGTTTCACTGAGCCATCATGCTGGGCCTGCTCGCATCAGACATCATGGAAAGGTTCTATGCCTTTCTCTGGCCGATGTTGCGCATTTCAGCCCTCATGGCCACGGCCCCATTGTTTTCGATGGCGTCATATAACTTACAACTCAGAATCATTTTCTCCCTGGTTTTGACCTGGATGATTTACCCCATGCATCGTTGGCCCATGATCGACCCATCCAGCGCCAGCGGGCTGCTGGAAATCTTCAATCAATTGGCCATCGGTGCGATGATGGGATTGGTTCTCCAAGTGGTGGTTTCTGCTGTGGTATTGGGAGGTCAATCAATTGCCAACGCCATGGGCCTCTCCATGGCCAGCATGATAGATCCGGCGATGGGCCAGGTGCCAGTGATTGCCCAACTGTTGCTGATCATGTCGACACTGATCTTCATCGGTTTTGGCGGGCATGCCTTATTGCTTGGCATGATCAGCGACTCTTTCAATAGCTTGCCTATAGGCACCCACATCCTGACTCAGGACCACATAGGCCGCTTGATTCGCTGGGGCTCCATGATTTTCCTGGGGGGGTTGCTGTTGGCCCTGCCGGTCATGGTGACCCTGCTGCTGATCAACATCGGCTTGGGCGTGATCTCGCGCGCGGCCCCGAGCCTGAATATTTTCGCACTGGGTCTGCCGGCGATGATAGTCGCCGGCTTTTTAATTCTGATCCTGTCTCTGGAGAGCATCGGCACCCGCATCGAATGGCTGTGGGTGCGCGGCTTCGATGTGGTCCGCGACATGACGGGGGTGGCATATGGCCGATGAAGACCGCACTGAACACCCGACAGCAAGACGACTGAGCAAAGCCATCGAAGAAGGACAGGTTCCCAGATCCATAGACTTGTCAGCGGCAGCAGTCACCGTCGGAGCCATGGGCATGATCATGTACATGGGTCACGGCCTGTTCCAGCGTTTGTCCGATTTGTTTGCAAAAGGCTTTGAGTTTGACCGCAAAACACTGGATCGTCCCGAAATGCTGATCAGTCTCTGGTCACAAAACCTGTTGGATGGTTTTCTGATCGTTTTGCCTATCGTCATGGTCACCATGCTGGCTGCGGTTCTGGTCAATGCGGCCATGTCAGGGCTGCATTTCAGTCCTAAGGCGTTCGCACCCAATTTCTCAAAGCTCGACCCGTTGAAAGGTCTGAAACGCATTTTCGGCCGACAGGCTTGGGTCGAGTTGGCCAAGTCGATCCTGAAATTCTGTGTGGTCAGTGCGATATTGTGGCTCTCCCTCAGCCACTTCATGAATCAGTTGATTTATTTGGGCGTGATGGATCTCGAGCCAGCCATGCAAAACTCAGGGGCCATGCTGACCCGGGTGGGTATTTGGGTGGCGATGGGTCTGGTACTGATTGCCCTGATCGATGTACCCTATCAAAAGCATACTCACATCAAAGGCTTGAAAATGACTCGCCAAGAAGTCAAGGACGAAATGAAAAATATGGAAGGTAGCCCCGAGGTGAAAGCCCAGATTCGCAGGAGACAAAGAGAGATGGCGAATTCCAGAATGATTCAGCGGGTGAAGGATGCCGATGTGGTCATTACCAACCCCGAGCACTTTGCGGTCGCTCTGGAGTACGACCCGACCGGCGATGGCGCTCCAGTTCTGGTGGCCAAGGGCATAGACCATATGGCGGCTCGAATCCGGGAAGAGGCCACACAACATGGCATCCATATTTTCCAAGCCCCCTCCCTGGCCCGCGCCTTGTATTTCACCACCGAGGCGGAGCAACAGGTGCCCGAAGAGCTCTATCAGGCCGTGGCGCAGGTCATCGCCTACGTGTTCAGTCTTGAGGCTTCTGCACCTCATCAGGCGCGCCGAGCGGCGCCGCAGGTCAAAGTTCCTGAAACCATGATGTTTAACCCCGATGGCACTAAAGCCTCAGTGGCTGGAGCATTGGCATGATGATTTCCATCGATCCCACAAGCAAGAGTACTCTGGGGCCCGTCTTGCGCACCGCCGATCGCATGCGATTGGAAGGTTGCGTCAACGCCTTGGCCAAAGAAGGACTTAGTTTGGCATTGCAGTGCAGCCATGAGGCTTTATTGGACCACTATGCGGGTCTGCTCTTGGGTCGCATGCGCACCGATCCGGCATCACATCAAGTTGAAATTTATTTTCCTTCCAACACCGAATCACTCATCCAGCGGTTCAATTCGGTACTTTCCGATCAGGACCTCAACGAAGCCACCCGACCCGCACGGGATGCACAGGCCTGCAGGGTTTGGGTGGTGCATGACGCTCAAAAAGTCTCCGACGCTGAAATGCAGTTGCTGGCTCGCTTGATCCATAACTTTCCAGGTGCCCGCATCAGAGCCCTGCTGTTATTTCATCAACCCGATGGCGATCCTCCCATCCTGGCCGCATTCGGTCGCAAATTGTTGCGCTGGGACATCGAGTTGCCTACCCCTGCACAAGCCCTGGACGCCATGGAATTGGCTCAGGTCGATGGCACGCAAGCGCAAGTGGCTCAATTGCTGCGCCGCATCGGTTGCAGTCCGCAAGCCACCACTCCCTTGTCCTTGGGACTTGAGGCGCAAGCGCACGCGGCGCTCAGCGCCCCACGTCGCACCCAAAGTCTGGGCAAATTTGACCTGAAGGCTTTACCCGGACACGCGGCCTTGTCTTTGCGCCAGGCCATGGAAGGATTGCGGCAGGTCAAACCCCCGAAGTGGAATATGCTCCAACCATCTTCCAAACGCTTGTTGGTGGGTGCGGGCGTGGCACTGGTGGCGTCGCTGACCCTGATGGCTTGGTTACAGCCGCAAGCCTTTGGCTCGCGTCAACCCGCCACGACGAACAAAGCCCCCGAGTCGCCCCAGGTCAAACCTTCGTCCGAAACACCCAAAACCGAGCAAAAACAAGGGCCTATCGGTTTATTCCGCTCCAGCTACGGGGTCAAATCATGAACAAACCAGCCATCTTGCGTCAAAGCGCCCCTCATCAAGTCGAGGTATCAGAAGGCAGCAAAGACGCCAGCCGGCGACATGCCACAGAGCGTCAGTCTGAACCAGATTCCGGGTCTCCCCTGGCCAAAGGTTTTGGACTGACCCACGGCACCCCCCGTTCCACGAATCGCCCCAAGTCTCAACTTCTCCCTGCTGCGGTCGATACATCCACAGATAGGCCTGTGGACGTCGATTTTCAGGCGCGGCTGGATAGCTTGCGCCGGAAAAATCAAAGTTTAGCCCAACAATTGGCCCAACCAAGACGTGCAGGACAGCGAGAGGACCCACTATGAGCGAGAACTCACCTAAAGAAACTGACCCAGCGCCGGAGACTGTCACGGTAGCGTCGGCCACAGGTCCGGATGAGTTCGTGACCCAGACCGAGAGCCAGACCGAGACCGAGAACGAGACCGTGGCTGCGGATGTGCCTGCGCAGGTTGAAAAGATGGCGCCCAAAGAAAACCCTGCGGAACGTGCTGAGGCGGCTGAGAGCGCCCAAAAAGTTCATGATAGGGCTTACGCGCAGTATCAAGCCCTGGCTCAGGTTGTCTTAGAGTCTGCCGAAGTCGCCAGCAGGGCGGCAGAAGCCGCACTCCATAGTGGGCAAGACCTGAAAATGGCGACCCAACATTTCAAAGACCTGACCGATGTCGGGCACAAGAGAGCCAGACTGTTGCTCGCCATTACCGGTGGCTTCATGCTGGTGTGTCTGATTTTCTTCCTCATCATGGGGGTTCGCATGGTCAGCCGTGTGCACCAACTCGATGTGGCCCTGGATGCGACCACTCAAAGGGTGGCAGAAATGCTGGTAGGTCTGGAGACCCTGGAAAAACTCAGCACAGGCATAGCCGATCTGTCCAAGCGGCAGGAAGACCTGACCAAGATCCAAACCGCCATTGAGGGCCGCATCGACTCGGCCTTGAAGCAAACTGAAGCCATGACGCAGAAAGTGCCGACCGAAACGGCCAAACAGGTCGCCAGCAAGAGCGATACCATGATGCGACAGGTTCAGTCCGTGGGCACTGGTTTACAAGCCCAGTCCAAGGCCGTTCAAGACCTGGGCAAGGAAGTTCAATCGCTGAAGGCCGGCTTGGGGCAGGTCGATGCCCTGAAAAAAGATGTGGAGGCGCTGGTCTCGTTGCAACGCGAGCGCTATTTGGAGGTTTTACAAAAAAACCAGCCGACTTCGCGCAATGCCTCAGATCGAATCGTGCAATACCCGCGCCCTTCTACAGCCAACGAACCTGCCCGCCCCTGATGGTCCCTCTAAACACAGTGGGCCACATAGCCCAAAACGAATAAGCCGTTGGGCGGGATTTTGCGCCAGTACCCAGGCGAGTCGATCTCGAATAATTTTTTGCCGCTTAGCATCGGGCCGGCGTGGCTGGTCATTTGGCTGATCCGGTACATTTTATGAAAACAATCGTATTCGTTCAGATACCTTCTTGACATGACCCCGTCCGCATCGGTCTGCTTCAAGTCCTGAAGCTCCCAGACCCTTCTGATCTGACCGTCCCGCTCTATGTTGTTCCGGTTGACATACAGCGTGACCTGCTCTGTTTCCCCCAATCGGGTCCAGGCTTGTGACTGCGCCGCGCCAGACACGAGCATGAGACCCATCACCATCCACCGCTTGAACTGCTCTCGCTGCATTTGCTGTGCCTTGTTGACGCTTAGAAATAGGTACCGGGCAGAGTCAGTACCTGCCCGCCGACGCCCAGTTTAAACCTTGAAATACCGGCCAGATCCTGGGTGTTCACCCCGCCCATGTCCAGGCCATCGATGCCACACGCGGGTAACTCCTGCATGGCACGCCACAACAGGATGTTGTGCGCGTTGAGATCTCTGCCTTGGTCATCGGACCAACCCATGTGGTATGTGGCAACCCGTCCGTGCAACAAAAACAGCATGCCCGCCACCATTCGCTTGTTGTGCTCGGCCCAAGACACCCTGAACGCTTGGGCCGGACGTTCATGGGCGGCGATATAGGCATTGACGAACTCAAGGGGCAAGCCAAAAAAGCCTCTGGATTTTCTTTGCTTGGACTCTTCGTCCAACAACGATTGAGCCACCGTTCGGCTGGGCTGAAAAAAAACTTTCAAATCGGAGTTTGCCTCGGCCTTCACCAACCTGTTGCGCCATTTGCCATCCATGTCGGCACGCAAAGCATCCATTGGGCGTCGTAAATCAAGCATCACCGTCGAATAACCTGTCATGACCCGGTGCATGCCTTGTACTTGGGCAGGATCCCACTCAAGCACCGACTGATTGGGTGAGAAGACGGGCACACGCAAACGACGGATGGGCAAGTCGGACTTCATTCGTTGTATGAACTCACGCCGCCAGCGAACATCGGTAGCGGCGTCAAACACCGGGCCTCGGGCACACGACGCCAAAGAGATGTACCCCAGCAATCGGCGCCCGATGAACTGCACCGACGCGCGCCATTGGCCGTTTTCCAGGGCCGCCGCCCGTATCACCTCCACCCCCAAGGCACGCAAGGCTTCGCCGTAGGCCCAGGATTGTTGCAAAGAACCCGCATTTTGGTGGTGAAAACGCGCCCAAGCCTGCGACAAAAGGGGATTCCATAGCACTTCCATGGCCAGCATCATAAGCAATTTGGATGTCCATGGGGGTCAAGTTGAACGCTTTGATGCCGATTAAACTTCTGCCATGGTGACACATCCTCATGCCCCAGACCCCAAAACCCCCAGGGTGATGGGACACGTCATTCCAAGAGCCCGGTTGACCGCAGCTGGTTTTTTTTGGATTTTTGTCTATTTGGTTGTTCCGGTGATCGTTTTGGGAAATCTGATAGATTTCATGTTCCAATATTTCCTCGGCTGGTGCATCGGGGTTTGGTGTGTTTTTCCGTCTTGAGGTTGCAATATGTTTTTCTTTGTCGGATTCATCGTGATTTTCGGGGCCGTGTTCGGTGGCTACATCGCCGCCGGCGGCAAAATGGCTCCAATCATCAAAGCCGCACCTTTCGAGTTCATCATCATTGCCGGAGCCGCCGTCGGAGCCGCTCTGGTCGGTAATAGTTTTGCAGTGTTCAAAGCAGCCATGGGCGGCATTGCCAAGTGCATCACCGGCCCCAAGTGGAAGCCCGAGGATTACCTTGGTTTGATCGTTTTGGTGGGCAAATTGCAGGCGGTCATGAAAAAAGAAGGCGTGGTGGCCCTGGAGGCGCACGTCGAGAACCCCGACTCCAGCCCTATTTTTGGAGAATTCCCCAAGCTCACCAAAGATCACTCCATCGTCCAGATGATCTGCGACCCATTACGCCTGATGATCATTTCTCAAGGCAACCTGGACCCTGACGCTGTAGAAGACATTATGAAGACAGCCATCAAGCTGCACCACCATGAAGCCCTGATGGCACCCCATGCCCTCTCCACCATTTCCGGTTCATTGCCTGCTCTGGGGATCGTGGCTTGCGTGTTGGGCGTGGTCAAAACCATGGGTGCCATCGATCAACCCCCGCCCGTGTTGGGTGCCCTGATTGGCGCAGCATTGGTGGGCACCATGATGGGCGTGTTCTTGTCCTATGCCATGTTCGAGCCTTTTGCGGGACGACTGGCACAGGTGTTGGAGGAAGAAAGCCAGGTCTACAACGTCATCATGAAAATGATCGTCAGTAACCTGAAAGGTGAAGCACAACCCATCACCATAGAAGCCGCTCGGGCTTGTATCAGTCACCATAACCAACCCAGTTTTTCAGAGGTGTTTGACGCCCTGCGAGGTGCCTGATGGCCACCGCTGTCGCTGAAGCCGAAGTCGCCGAAAAACCGCCCGAGGAAGAGGCGCAGTCGGGGGCTACCACCCCCGCTGAGCCAGCGGCAGAAGCGGCCGCTGAACCGGACGCTGAACCGGCCGCAGAGCCGGTGCGCCCGATCATCAAGAAAATCATTGTTGAAGAGGGTCACGGCGGTGCACACGGCGGGGCCTGGAAAATTGCGCTGGCGGACATGATGACCGCCATGATGGCTTTTTTCTTGCTCATGTGGCTGCTGGGGGCATCGAACGAAGACCAAAAGCGAAGCGTCGCCGATTATTTCCGCCCCACCTCACACAGCCAGATTGTGTTTGGAGAGTTGGCCGGTTCCCAAGGCATGTTTGGCGGGGCTTCGATCGTGGACACCGATGGATTCCCTTTCAGCGCCAAACAGACCGGCATGCTGGAACGCCTAACCCCCCAGGCCCAGGGCGGACCCAGCGATGGCTACGGCGCATCGAAAGAGGATGTCAACCGGGAGGGCCCGCAGGAAGACTCTCCGCGCAGCGAGCCAGGCAGCTCCTCCCGCAAGCAAGACAAAACTGATGCCCAGTTTGAGCAGATGGCCAAAGAAATAGAGCAGAGACTGGCTGAAAACAAGAACCTTCAAAACCTAAAAGATCAAGTCAGCGTCACCCGCGAAAAAGACGGTTTGCGCATCGAGATACTCGATAAAGCCGATTTCGCCATGTTCACATTGGGCACGGCAGAAGTCACTGGTCGGGCCCAGGCCTTGGTCAAGGAAATTACCAAAACATTGAAAACGGTTCCCAACTCGATTTCGGTTCGGGGGCACACTGACAGCTTGAGCTTTGGAAAGTCGGAAGCCTATCGAAACAACTGGTTGCTGTCGGCAGAGCGCGCTGACTCGACCCGTCAATTGATGCAAGCCGAGGGCATCTCAGCCAAACGATTCTCGCGCATCGAGGGTGTGGCGGACACCAACCCCAAAGCGCCTGACAACCCGGCAGACCCGCGCAACCGGCGCATCAGCATCACGGTGCTGAATCAGTGAGAAGGCCCTGCATCCATGCAGGGTAGAAAGCTGGTCGTCAAAAAGCGGGCTTGATGACCCGTGCACAAGTGCCCCGAATCAGGGTGATTTGGCGGCCATCTTGCAAAGTCAGGCTTTGCTGGAAGTCACCCGTGGCCCGGTCAATGACGAAGTCCTCCCGGGTGATTTTGACGCCAAAACGCTCAAACATGGCGGGTCGGCTGACCTTGATCTTGCCCGTCGAAGACACCAGATTGCCAGCCCGGCTCTCGGAAATCGCGATCCGCCCCTGATACCAACCGGAGGCCTTGTCAAAGTCAACCTGCGCCATGGCCATACGCGATGGTTCGTTGGCGGTAATCCCCAGGGCCAATTGACCATCCAGGTCCAACTTGAGTTCACAAATCATGTCGAGCACACCCTGAGTGGGTGGGCGGTCGGTTTTGGAGTTGGTACTGGCTGAGACAGGTGGGTCAGAGGGACCGGAAGTCAGGAGGATCAGTCCGAATAAGGCAGCAGCCGAGGCTGCGCCGACACTTGCACCAATGAGAAATTGTTTCATGTCTGCTCCGCGAATGGATCGCCCCAAATCCAACAGGCTCTGATCAGATATCGGATTTCAACCAGAAGACCTGAGATCATACTTGTTGATTTTTTCAATCAGGGTGGTGCGTTGCAATTGTAATAATTTGGCCGTTTTAGACACATTGCCACTGGTTCTGGCCAAAGCCTGCTCGATCAGACTGCGTTCAATGTCGATCAGGTGTTGTTTGAGCGAAATGCCATCTGGCGGCAAGGTTTGAATGCCCTGAGCCAGAAAAATGGCTTCTTCAACGGCATTGATTTCATCATTGGACGCTTCGGTCTGGGTTTTTCCGCCGAGCAATGCGGGGGAACAGACAGAAGAGCCGGGTATTTGCATATGTCCCAACAAAACCGCCATTTCATTCAACGAACCCTTCCCTTCGGCCTGGTCTGCCGCCGGCCCCCATTGGGCACCGGGCGGCAAACTCACGCTGTCCGCCCAACTCTCCACGACTTCGCCATAAAGTGCAGACAAAGGCACAACAGTCGGCCGCTCCATGCGAGACAAATGCTCGGCTTGAATGCGCGCCAGCCCCGGGGGCAACATACAGGTCGGAATTCGCTGCACCTCAATTTGTTGCCCCGGGAACAAGGTAGAAAACCGGTCCACGAGGTTGGAGATCTCACGCACATTGCCTGGCCATTCGTACTGACACAACAAGTTGATCATTTGGGCTTCAAACCGGATGGGCTTTTGTCCGGGCAAGGCGTGCTTTTGTGCGTAGTGGTTCAACAACAGTTCAATGTCGTCAGATCGCTCGCGCAAGGGGCTGGTGTGTATCGGCAGCACATTGAGCCGGTAGTACAGATCCTCGCGAAAACGTCCCTGAGAAACCTCTGACTCCAGGTTTTTATGGGTGGCGGCAATGACCCGCACGTCCACCGGTACCTCCTTGCTGGCCCCGACGGGCAAAATGCAACGCTCTTGGAGAACCCGCAACAACTTCACCTGCATGTCCATGGGCAGGTCACCGATTTCATCGAGGAACAATGTGCCGCCATGCGCCAGTTCAAAGCGCCCCAGCCGATCTGCAATGGCCCCGGTAAAAGCCCCTTTGCGGTGACCAAAGAGTTCACTCTCGATCAACTCTTTGGGAATGGCCCCACAGTTAAGTGGCACAAAAGAAGCATCAGCCCTAGGCCCTTGCCGGTGCAGCATTTGAGCGACCAACTCTTTACCAGTGCCACTCTCTCCGGTGATCAGAGCCGTGGAGGTGGAAGCGGCCAGAGATTCAATCAGGCGACGAAGCGATTGAACGGCCTGACTTTGACCGACAAGCAGGCTTGCCTGAGAATTCGATTTGGCAGGGATGTACATGATTCCTCAATCAGAACCTCAGTGTATCTATTGAATTTATTATTTTTATTGTTTATTAAGTATTTATCGAGTGTCGGTGTGGCATGAAACTCACGACCGACAAGGAAATGAGTTCTTTCAGATTAACAGGCCTCCTTGTGCAATGCACCGACTCAAGAGACGGGGTTTCGGACCGAATCATGGAACAAGCCGATCTCATGCTTCTGGAGTCTCCCAATGACCAAACGCCTGTTTGCCCCCCTTAGTCTTGCTGCCCTCGCCCTGAGCGCCTGTCAAACCGTCCCCCTCAGTGCCATGTCACCGCAAAATACAGAGGCGGACCCCGGTGCATCCATGGTGGCGCCTCTGATCGAGCAACGCGAGACCATCGTGGCCACTGGTTACGCCGTGATATCGATGCAAAACCACAGGAATCCAAGCCAGCAACGGTTATTGGCCATTCGAGCATCCAAACTGGACGCCTACCGGAATTTGGCTGAACAAGTCTATGGACAATACTTGGACTCGAACACCACAATTTCAGAAATGGTGGTGATGAGCGATGTCTTCCGCGCCAAAGTGGAGGGAGTGATTTACGGGGCCAAGCTGGTGAGCATCACGCCGGTGGGGGACGATACCTATGAAACGACCCTGTCGCTTGACACCAGCGTGGTGCGAGATTTGCGCTTGTTATACCTGCAACAGATGGCAGCCCGTCGTCGCTAATCAGCCATGAAAATCCAACTTGCTTTGCTGTGGTGTCTGGGTTGTTCACTCAGCGCCTTCGCCCAAAACCTTGCCTCAGATCCTGAGACGCAATTGCGCCATATCCGCCAGGCGCTGATCGAGGCTGTCATGGAGCGAACCACGAAAGTGAGCGCCATGGGATGGATCGATGGCAAGGGGCAACTGCAGGAATCCGCTCATTTTCAAACCGACGCCAAGATACGCGGCATTCGTGTGCAATCTTATTCGATGCCGGAAGCCCTTGATCCAAAAATCAAGGTCTCGATGGAAGACTTGCCTTGGAGTGTCAGAGCGGCAATGTCCGGGCCGGGTGAAATCTGCGAACCCGTGGCGCAAAATTGG
>JBEAZY010000139.1:0-2560 GCA_041159205.1 Pseudomonadota bacterium | reverse complement strand
AAGCCCTTAAGGGCTAAGGAAGTCCTGCAAGAAACCCAACGACGCAGGACGCCCCAGTATGCGGTGACACGACGCTGGTGTTTTGCAGGGCTTGCCTAAGACCATCGCCAGGCGCTTTAGTCGCTCGGGGCTTGCCCCAGCAGGGCCAATAAAGCGGCCTCATCCAGCACCGGTACGCCCAGGTTTTGCGCCTTCTCCAGTTTGCTGCCCGCTTCCTCGCCCGCGATCACGGCGGTGGTCTTTTTGCTCACGCTGCCTGCCACCTTGGCCCCTGCCGCCTCCAGCATCTCTTTAGCCTGCTCACGCGACAGTGTGGGCAAGGTGCCCGTGAGCACATAGGTCTTGCCTGCCAGGGGCAACTGGGCCTGATCACTGGGCGCATGGTCGATCCAGTGCACACCGCAAGCTCGCAGTTGCTCGATGACCTCGACATGGTGCGCCTGTCCAAAAAACTGACGCAAACTATGGGCCACCACCGGGCCCACATCGGTCACTTGCATCAGTTGATCTTCGTCGGCAGCCATGATGGCCTCGATCGATCCAAAATGGCGCGCCAAGTCGCGGGCCGTCGCCTCACCGACATGGCGGATGCCAAGACCGAACAAAAAACGCGCCAAGGTGGTGGCCTTGGACTTCTCCAGGCTGCTCAGCACGTTATGAGCCGATTTATCGGCCATGCGATCAAGCGCCAGCAAACTGCTCAATCCAAGGCGGTAGAGGTCAGGCAGGGTTTTGACGATGCCTCCATCGACCAGTTGATCGACCAGCTTGTCGCCCAGGTCTTCGATGTCCAGTGCACGGCGCTGAGCGAAATGCAAGATGGCCTGCTTGCGTTGCGCCGGGCAAAATAGCCCGCCGCTGCAACGCCAATCCACCTCGCCCTCTTCCCGCACAATCTCGCTTTGGCAGACGGGGCAACAGCCTTTAAGGCGTTGGTAGAGGTCAAACGGCTCGGACGCCACTTCGGGACCACGTTCCGTGATGACCACCGAGACCACCTCCGGAATCACATCCCCCGCCCTGCGTACCACCACAGTATCGCCCACACGCACATCCTTGCGACGGGCTTCCTCTTCGTTGTGCAAGGTGGCATTGGTCACCGTGACACCGCCGACAAAGACCGGGTTGAGTTTGGCCACAGGGGTCAGTTTGCCGGTTCGACCGACCTGAATATCGATGGCCAGGACCTGAGTCAATTGTTCTTGCGCCGGGTATTTGTGTGCCACTGCCCAACGAGGTTCACGCGTCAAAAAACCCAGTTGCGCCTGGTGTTGCAGAGAGTTCAGCTTGTAGACCACGCCATCGATGTCAAAGGGCAATGTGTCGCGCTGCTCACCCATGCGGCGATGGAATCCGGCCAAGCCGCTGGCGCCCAGAACCACCTCGGCCTGGGCCGCCACAGGCAGGCCCCATTCGCGCAAGGCCATCAAGACCTCATAATGGGTTTGCCAATTCAGCCCGGCCCCGGGGGTGGGCACGACTTCGCCCAGACCATAAGCAAAAAAGCGCAAAGGCCGTTGTGCGGCGATGCCCGAGTCGAGCTGGCGAACCGCTCCGGCGGCGGCATTGCGCGGGTTGACAAAGGTTTTTTCGTTCTTCAGCCCGGCAGCGATGCGTTGCCGCTGACGCTCATTGAGCGCCTCAAAATCATCGCGCCGCAGATATACCTCGCCGCGTACCTCAAGCACCGCAGGCGCAGGCCGCACCGCAGCACGCAGTCGCAACGGAATGGCCCCGATGGTTTTGATGTTCTCAGTGACTTCTTCGCCGATCTCGCCATCGCCCCGTGTGGCGGCCTGGACCAGTAGCCCGTGCTCGTAGCGCAAGCTCATCGCCAAGCCATCAAACTTCAGCTCGGCCACATACTCGACCGGCGGGTCTGTCTCGACCAGTCCCAGCTCTTTGCGGATGCGATCATCAAAGGAGATGGCTCCCCGGGGAGTGGTGTCGGTTTCGGTGCGGATGCTCAACATGGGGCGGGCATGGCGCACGTGCGAGAAGGCAGGCAGGGGCTTGCCACCCACCCGCTGTGTGGGCGAGTCGCTGCGCTGCAATTCGGGGTGTTGGGCCTCGAGCTTCTGCAACTCGAACATTAAACGGTCGTATTCGGCGTCAGGGATGCTGGGCTCATCCAGCACATAGTAGCTGTATGCATGCGTTTCCAGAGCATGCCGCAGTTGTTCCGCACGGAGTGCCGGGTCGAGTGCCGGGGTTGCACCAAAAAGGTCAGGGGTGCTCATGGCCGGAGAAGTCAACTGAACAGTCGTCGCGCTTGCGGGCTGCCCGCCGACAGATCGCGTGCATCCAGGGTGTCATAGAGTTGTTGCAAAGCCTGGGCAATCGATTGCAAAGCCGACTCTGAGAGCGGTTTGCCATCGTCATCGGTAATGTGTCCATCCATAGCCCGCGCCAATTCATTGGCCACCTGGCACATGCGCGGAAAGGGTTCTTGCTGGCGCTCCACCTGTGGCACATCCAGGGCCAACACCACCTTGCGGACGGCGGCCTGGGTCGGGTCATCGGCCAGCGCGGCTTGAGGATCGTAGCTGAGCCCCAAAAT
>JBEAZY010000138.1:0-2623 GCA_041159205.1 Pseudomonadota bacterium | reverse complement strand
CGCACCAGCTCAGACACTTTAAAAGACTGCGGCCCCAGGGCGCAGCCATTGCCCTCGACTTCGATGAATTCAGACAGCGTGGCTTCAGGCAGGGCATCACCTACTTTGATGGTCATAAGATCAATCCTTGGAAAAAAAGCGGCGCCCTTGGGTGCGCCACAGTCAGGCGCAACGGGAGAGACACTGCGCGCCTCTCCCCAAAGCGCCGGCGTGTTTAGTCGGCCTGTTTGCGTAAGAAAGCCGGGATATCGAAGCGATCGACGCCCTTTTCTTCCAGGGCTGCGACCTGGGCCGAGGCCCCGCGCGCGGTGCGCCAAACGGCGGGTTTATCAAACTCGCTGTAGGGCGCTGAACCACCCACAGAATCGTGCGTGCCGGTTGCCTGCATGGCCTGCTGCACCAATTGCGGCTTGCGCGCTTTGGAACGGGCGCCAATGCCGGTGGCCACCACCGTCACACGGAGCGACTCAGCCATGCTGTCTTCATAGACCGTGCCATGAATGATGGTGGCGTCATCGGCGCAGAACTGCTTGATGGTATTGATGACCTCGTTGGTTTCACGCAGCTTGAGTGAGCGGCTGGCCGTGATGTTGACGATCACCCCGCGGGCACCTTGCAGATCAACGCCGTCGAGCAAAGGCGAGGCCACCGCCTGCTCCGCCGCCAAGCGGGCGCGATCGAGGCCGGAGGCCTCACCGATGCCCATCATGGCCTTGCCCTGCTCGCTCATGATGGTCTGGACGTCGGCAAAGTCGACGTTGACCAGGCCAGGCACATTGATGATTTCGGCAATACCGGCGACCGCGTTGTGCAAGACATCGTCGGCGCGCCGGAACGCGTCTTCGAGGCTGGCATCTTCGTCCATGACATCAAAGAGCTTCTGGTTTAGGACGACGATCAGGGAATCGACGTGTTCAACCAGTTGATCGATGCCATCGTCGGCGATGCGCATTTTCTTATTGCCTTCGAAGTCGAAGGGCTTGGTCACCACGCCGACGGTCAGAATGCCCATCTCTTTGGCCACCGCCGCCACCACCGGCGAGGCGCCCGTGCCCGTGCCTTTGCCCATGCCCGCGGTGATGAAGACCATATTCGCGCCGGTCAGGGCCGCTTTGACGTACTCGCGCTCTTTCTCACAGGCCGAGCGGCCGGCCGACGGGTTAGCGCCTGCGCCCAAGCCGGCATCGCCGAGTTGAATGACGGTGGTCGCCAGAGACCGCTTGAGTGCTTGCCGATCCGTGTTGACGGCGATGAACTCCACGCCTTGCACGCCCCGATTGATCATGTGATTGACGGCATTGCCTCCCGCCCCCCCCACACCGACGACCTTGATGACAGCACCGTCGACTTGGTTATCGATCATTTCAAACGACATTTTCCTGGTCTCCAACTAAGAAGGACTGCTGCGATGACAAAACGAGAGAGGACTGAGGACAACGGGTGAAACAGGGATTAGAAATTCCCAAGAAACCACTCCTTCATGCGACGCAGGGTCTCTTTAAACGAGCCCGACTGCTCCGCGACCTTACGACCCCGCAGACGCTGCATCCGAGCCTCTTCAAGCAGACCCAATGCCGTGGCGTAGCGCGGCGTTCTGACGACATCCGCCAGACCCCCAACATACTTCGGCACGCCCACGCGCACCGGTTTTAAGAAAATATCTTCGCCGAGTTCGGCCATCCCCGGCAACAAACTTGAGCCCCCCGTGAGCACCACCCCCGAGGACAACAACTCTTCGAAGCCCGACTCGCGAATGACTTGTTGCACCAAGGTGAACAACTCCTCCACCCGCGGCTCAATGACGGCGGCCAGAGCTTGCCGCGACAAGGAGCGCGGCCCCCGGTCACCAATGCCCGGCACCTCGATTTTATCGGCGGGATCGGCCAGCACCTGCTTGGCAATGCCAAATCGCAACTTGATGTCCTCGGCGTCCTGCGTGGGGGTCCGCAGGGCCATGGCGACATCGTTGGTGATCTGATCACCGGCAATCGGGATGACCGCCGTGTGCCGAATACTGCCGCCGGTGAAAATGGCGATGTCCGTAGTGCCGCCGCCAATGTCGACCAGCGCCACCCCCAGTTCTTTTTCGTCTTGGGTCAGCACGGCGCTGCTCGAGGCCAAGGGCTGCAAAATCAGGTCTTGCACTTCCAGGCCGCAACGGCGCACACACTTGATGATGTTTTGCGCAGCCGACACCGCGCCGGTGACGATGTGCACTTTGACATCAAGCCGCACCCCGCTCATCCCGATAGGCTCGCGGATGTCTTCCTGGCCGTCGATGATGAACTCTTGCGGCAGGACATGCAGGATCTGCTGATCGGTCGGGATATTGACCGCCTTGGCGGTTTCAATGACCCGGGCCACATCGGCGTCGCTGACTTCTTTGTCCTTGATGGCCACCATGCCAATCGAGTTGAAGCTGCGGATGTGGCTGCCAGCAATCCCGGTGTAGACCGTGCGGATTTTGCAGTCGGCCATCAGCTCAGCTTCTTCAAGCGCATGCTGAATGGAGGCGACCGTGGCTTCAATGTTGACGACCACCCCTTTTTTCAGGCCACGTGAATCATGCTGGCCCAGGCCGACGATTTCATAGCGGCCATCAGGCTGCATATCGGCGACGACG
>JBEAZY010000137.1:0-6257 GCA_041159205.1 Pseudomonadota bacterium | reverse complement strand
CGGAGGATATGCGTTGGGAGGGAGAGGCGCTGATGCTGACACGCACCGACCAAGGTGTACAGAGTCACCCGATCAGAGCGGCTGAGTTGGCCTTTTTGCAAGCTTGTGCCGATCTGAAAACCCTGGAGCAGGCCTTGAATGATGCCTGGTGCGCCGACCCCGCGGCTGATTTGAGTGCCCTCATCGCATGCATGCTGAGACACGGTGCTTTGACTCGAAATGCCATTTGACCGATCCAACAGATCTACAGGAGAGCTTGAAAATGATTGATGACGAAGCCAGTTGGGTACCTACACCGGAAGAGCAACCCGGCATCAACCCCTACGCGCTCGACTTGCTTGCCCTGACCAGCCGGGCCGCTCTGGCGGCCATTTTCTGGCAGTCGGGTCGCACCAAAGTCAGCGGCTACCTGAGCGTGACCGACAGCGCCGTCGAGTTATTCAAGACCGAATACCGGTTGCCGTTCATTGACCCCAGTTGGGCCGCGCACTTGGCCGCCTATGCCGAACATTTGTTCCCGGTGCTGCTGGTGCTGGGTTTGTTCACCCGGGTGACCGCCGTGGGCATGCTGCTCATGACGGCCGTGATTCAGGTGTTTGTCTACCCGAATGCCTGGCCCACCCACCTGAGCTGGGCGGGGCTGATGCTCTTCCTCGTGCTTTATGGGCCGGGTCGGGTATCGATTGATCGGTTCATCCGCTGATCGTTACGGCCCTGGTCTTCCAGGTAGGGGCGCAGGTGCGCATCCAGCGCGTCGGCCAGGTTCTGGGCGCAAAAGCCCAACAACTCCAGCCGCGCGCGTTCAATTTCACCGTTGTGCCGCCACATCTGTCCGTCGAGTTCGGCCACGCGTTCCATATAGCGCACCTGTTCACCACTGTCGACGATGCCCGCCAGCACCCTGAGCCGGGCGCGTGATTCGAGGCTTTTCATCAAGCCCAATTCCTGTCGAATGCGTTGCCGGTCGGCCAGTTGGGAAAGTAAATGACCGACCACCTCGGCCGCACGGCGACGGCGCAACCACTCGCGCTCACGCTCGCGGTCGAGTTCATTGGCCGAGTAAAGGGGCAGACGGGCCACCAGTGCGGCACTCAGTGGTGAGTTGGGGCCTTGTATTTGACCCGCGTTGTCGAGCCAACCCGCAGACTTGGAACCCATGCGCCCCTCGAGGCTGAGTTCGGCCCGGAAATGGCTGGCACTGGGCCAACAATCGAGTGTGCGCTGATACAGGTCGCGCGCATCGGGCAAGGCCGGGGGGCTGAATTGATATTCAGGCAAGGCGTGGGGGGCCTCTTGCACCGCCAGCGCGACCCCCAGGGTGAAGCCGCACAGAATAGTCAGTTGAATTTTCATGGGGGTCATGGGTCCTTAGAAAAATGAAAAACGGTGCAGACGCCATTCGGCCGCGTCGATCAGGCCCGTTTGGTAGTGACGCTGCCAGGGCATGAAAAAGGGGCTGAATGCGTTTTCGGGCCGATCGATGCGCCCGGCAAGAAACCAGGCACAGCACAAGGCCACGCCGACGGCGATGGCGCGCTCGGTTTTGCCGCCCTGGCGCATGCGCCCGCCAAACAGCGTGGTGCGGTGCTGCGACCACCAGGTGAGCGGGGCACCCATGACGGTGAGTGCGTCACACAGCCAATGCAAGACCCCGCCTAGGCCAAATGCGGCCAGGTGCGCCCCCCAGGGCGTCGACAGCACGAGACCTATGACGGTCAGCAGCACCCAGCTCAAAAGGTTGTGGGTCGCGCCACGGTGGTTGGCACGCGCCAGCGGCAGGTGGCTTCGACCCAGCCATTCCAGCCAGTCCGGGGCCGTGGCACCCAATACCGCCGCAGGCATGAGGGCGGGCTGCCAAAGCGCGCACACCGGGGCGCTGATCAATATGTGCGAGACCCATCTCATGGCTCACCTTTGGCGCGATGCCAGCGGCCCGTGACCCAGGGCCCTGGCGGTGGTCAGCGCGGCCGCCAGCTCGTACCAACCCGCGGCCAAGGCCATGAGCAACATCAGGCAGACCAGAATGACTGTGGCGTCGTAGGGGGTTTCGCTGCTAAAGATCAACACCTGCGGCGCGCGGCGCTGCAAGCAGGTGCGCAGACTGGGGTGCAGGGCTTGCTCGCTGAGGGCGCCCATCACCACCAAGCGGGCGTTTTGCGCCAACCGGACCATGAGCTCGAGCTTGCGCGCCGACAGGGCGTGGGCGTCGTCGATGATGAGCACGATCGGGTGTTGTCGGGCCCATGCCAGCAGCGCGTCGATGCGCTCTTCTGCCCCCATCTTTTGGGGGTTCAGGCCCTGCCCTTTCAGATGTTGGGTGAATGCGGGCTGCGTGGTCCAGCGCGAAATCGGGTCGGTGGCATGGCAATTCAGTGTGGGCCAGCGTGGCCACAAGACGTCTGATTTGCTGATCAGCTGGTTGATGCCATTGGACTTTCCGCACTGCGGCGGGCCCAGCAGCCAGATGTCTTGTGTTTTTTTGATGTAACTGTTTTCGAAGGGTGCACTGCGAAACGCCCTTTGCCGACGCAGCATGATCCAGCGCTGGCCTTTGTTGTCGGTTTTGGCGCCGCCGATATTGATGTTGATATATTGCATGTCGTCTCGGTGAGTGGTGGTGACGACTCATTTGTGCCAGACCCCTGAGTGGGTGTCAGTGACATGCGCTGCAGAAATTGCAGAAATTGGGGTCTGACCCCAATTTGCAGAAATTGGGGTCTGACCCCAATTTGGGTTTTCCCTAGTTGGGGAGGGCCCAGGTGTCGAGGGAGATGTGGCCGGGTGGCCAGTGGCCTGCGACAAAGCCGACGTGGCCGCCATGGGGAGGGTAGGTGAGGCGGCAGGTGGGTGAGATGTCGGCCCGGGTGGGCAGGCTGTCGGCGGGGATGAAGGGGTCGTTCAGGGCGTTGACGATATGCGCAGGAATGCGGATGTCGCGCAACCTGGGTTTGGCACTGGCGCGCAGCCAGTAATCGTCGGTATTTTTAAAGCCGTGCAGGGGCGCGGTGAAGAGGTTGTCAAACTGGTAGAGGTCTTGGACACGGCGCATGGCCTGAGGGTCAAACAGGCCGGGGTGTTGGCGTAATTTGGCCAAGGCCCTGGGCACCATGGTGTGCAAAAAGTACGGGGTGTAGATCAGTCGGTTGAGGCCGCGCCCGATGGCATGGCCGCTGGCGGTCAGGTCGAGCGGGCTGCAGATGCTGGTGACGCTGTGCACCACTTGGGCAGCGGCTTCGCCTTGCACCGCCGCCCACAGCATGAGGGCGTTGCCACCCAGCGATATGCCCACCGCGCGGGCGACTGCGCCACCGCGTTGTCGGTGCGCGCGCGTGAGGTGGCGCAAGATCAGGTCGATCTCTGCATGGTCGCCCGAATGGTAGGCACGCGGCGCGCGGTTGAGTTCGCCGCTGCAACCCCGGAAATGCGGCACAGCCAGGTGCCAGCCTTGCTGCATGGCCCGGGCCGCGGCGGCACGCGCGTAATGGCTTTGGCTGCTGCCTTCCAGGCCGTGAAACAAGATCAGCAGGGGGGCCTGAGGGTCTGGCGCGTTGAGGTGATCGATGTCGATGAAGTCGCCATCCGGGGTGTCGATGCGCTCGCGCTGCCAGGCGATGGGGCCACGGGTGCCATCGCGGGCCACTTTGCTGGCCCAGATGGTCTGTAGGTGGCCCGAGGGCAGCCACCAGGGGGCTGAGGTCATGTGGGGGTCAGTGCAAGGTGGTGGGGGCGCTGACGATGTCGGCCACTTCGGCTTGCGTGCCCGGGCTGGCGTGGTGCGCCACCAGGCGCCAACCCTGTGCGGTGCGCTGATAGACGTTGGTGGCCATGACAAAGCCGGTTTGCGCGCCTTGCGGGGTGCTGATTTCGATTTGTTCGATGAGGTTGTGCATGGCGCTGGTGATGGTCTCTACTTTGCGCACATTGACGGGTTGCGCCAGGATGGCACCGCCATTTTCAAACATGGCTTCGAAAGAGGCGCGGATGGCCATGGCGCCGATGATGCGCGGACCACCGGGATGGACGCAGACGATGTCGTCTTCGTCGGCCCAGCATGCCATCAGTTTGTCGATGTCGCCCAAGCGCAAGGCCTCGTAGAAGGCGGCCTCGATTTCATCGGCGCTGCCGCCCACGGTGGCGGCTCGCAGTTTGGCTTTGGACATGGGCGAATTATCCCAGAACGATGGAAATGTGTGCGCGGCCTCTCGCCGTGGCGGGCATGAAAAAACCGGACGGGGCCCAAGCCCGGTCCGGTGGATGGCGTCACCCCTTGGGCGGACGGCACGCTCACCGATGGTGATGCTCGTGGTGGAGGTGCCGGTTCACTTTTTTGCGCGGTACTGGCGCAAAGCGGCGATCTGGGCGGCCATGATGGCCAATTCGGATTGGGCGCGGGCCAAATCGATGTCGCTCTTGGCGTTGCGCACCGCTTCTTCGGCGGCTTGACGGGCCTGCTGGGCTTTTTCTTCGTCGAGATCTTTGCCACGCACGGCGGTGTCGGACAAGACCGTCACGCCGTTGGGTTGGACTTCGAGGATGCCCCCGGCCACGAACACGAATTCTTCCTGTCCGTCGGCGGTGGTGATGCGCACCGAGCCAGGGCGAATGCGGGTGATCAGGGGGGTGTGACGCGGGTAGATGCCCAGCTCGCCAGCCTCACCGGGGAGGGCGACGAATTTGGCTTCGCCTGAGAAGATCGATTCTTCGGCGCTGACCACATCGACGTGAATGGTGCTCATACTGACTCCAGGTTTTTTCGTTCACCCGGCCCCGCCCCTAGGGGGGAGGCGCGGGTCAAGGAAATTAGGCGACCTTCTTGGCCTTCTCGAACGCCTCGTCGATGGTGCCGACCATGTAGAAGGCCTGCTCGGGAATGTGGTCACATTCGCCATTGACGATCATTTTGAAGCCACGGATGGTTTCAGACAGGGGCACGTATTTGCCGGCGGTGCCGGTGAACACTTCGGCCACGTGGAAAGGCTGCGAAAGGAAACGCTGGATCTTGCGGGCACGGGCCACGACCAGTTTATCTTCGGGGGCCAGTTCGTCCATGCCCAGAATGGCGATGATGTCGCGCAGTTCTTTGTAGCGTTGCAGGGTGCCCTGGACCGAGCGGGCGGTCTGGTAGTGGTCTTCGCCCACGACGTGCGGGTCGAGCTGGCGGCTGGTCGAGTCGAGCGGGTCGACGGCGGGGTAGATGCCCAGTGCGGCGATGTCACGCGACAACACAACGGTCGAGTCCAAGTGCGCGAAGGTGGTCGCGGGCGAGGGGTCGGTCAAGTCATCGGCGGGCACGTACACGGCCTGGATCGAGGTGATCGAGCCGACCTTGGTAGAGGTGATGCGCTCTTGCAGGCGACCCATTTCTTCGGCCAGCGTCGGCTGGTAGCCCACGGCAGAAGGCATGCGACCCAAGAGAGCGGACACTTCGGTACCGGCCAGGGTGTAACGGTAGATGTTGTCGACAAAGAAGAGCACGTCACGGCCTTCGTCGCGAAAGGATTCGGCGATGGTCAGGCCGGTCAGGGCCACGCGCAGACGGTTACCCGGGGGTTCGTTCATCTGGCCGTAGACCATGGCCACTTTGGATTCGGACAGGTTGTCAGAGACCACCACGTTCGACTCCATCATCTCGTGGTAGAAGTCGTTGCCTTCGCGGGTGCGTTCACCCACACCGGCGAACACCGACAGACCCGAGTGGGCTTTGGCGATGTTGTTGATCAACTCCATCATGTTCACGGTCTTGCCCACGCCGGCGCCGCCGAACAGGCCCACCTTGCCGCCTTTGGCGAAGGGGCAGACCAAGTCGATCACCTTGATGCCGGTCTCGAGCAACTCTTGCGAGGGCGAGAGTTCGTCGTAGGCCGGGGCTTTGCGGTGGATGGAAGCGGTCTGGGTCAGGTCGACCGGGCCACGCTCGTCGATGGGATTGCCCAGCACGTCCATGATGCGGCCCAGGGTGGCTTTGCCCACGGGCACGGTGATGGCCGCGCCGGTGTTGTAGACCATCAGGCCACGACGCAGACCGTCGGACGAACCCAGGGCGATGGTGCGCACGATGCCGTCACCCAGCTGCTGTTGCACTTCCAGGGTCAGGGGCGAGCCTTCGAGTTTGAGGGCGTCGTAGACCTTGGGCATTTGGTCGCGAGGGAACTCGACGTCGACCACGGCGCCAATACATTGAACGATTTTTCCTTGCGCTTGAGCCATTTTTTGCTCCGATTAAAAAGTGATTAGACGGCGGCCGCCCCGGCAACGAT
>JBEAZY010000136.1:0-12292 GCA_041159205.1 Pseudomonadota bacterium | reverse complement strand
CATCAATGGACTTGGCGGTAGAGTCAGTGTTCAAAACAATATTTTTCGACCCTGAAATACTTACAACTGTTGAAGCACCTGCAATCAAATCAAAACCAGTTTGAGCCGCAGTGCTATTTGTGATTGTGAGCGTACGAATGTTATCCGTACTTGCAGTCTGGTCAAGTGTAATGCCTGAGGTGTGCAAAGCAACGCCAAGATCAACGGAAACAGCACCTGTTAAAGTGGTCGCAGCGCTGTTGTCGTCTATATCCAGAGTAATAATGCCAGTGTTGGCAGTAGAGACTTTAAAAGCAGCCTTATCTGCCAAAGTATATTTCGCAGCACCGCTGGCGGCATTTAGGTTGATCAGGTCGACAGAAGCCTTAGACAGGTCAGACGCAGCGGCCGTAGTCAACTCTAGGGTAGTCGTCCCACCTGTTGTACTGTCAGTAAAAGTTTGCGTGGTTGCTGCAGCAGCAGAGGCTTTCAAGGTAACGCTTTGTGAACCAATAAAGGTCACAGTTTTGAGTGCGTTACCTGCTGTGCTTGTGGCTGCCAAGGTGTAGGTTGCAGCAACACCGTCACCCGCAAGGGTCAAATTCTCGACCACCTTATCATTGGTGACTTCGTTGTCAAGGGCAACAGCCCCTTTACCGTAGATGGTCGCTTTGTCAGTAGTGGTGCCAGCTGCAGCAGTAGCAGCGTCAAGGTTGACTGTCGTCGCAGCGCCTGAGTAAATGGTTGCAGACGAACCATCTGCGCCCAATGAGGCGGTGATGGTTGTGATGTTGTCGCCAACGATCAGTTTGGTACCGTTGGTCAAATTGGACACTGTTGCAGAGGCACTACCACCAACTTGCTTCTGGTTAACAGTGATGGTGGCGTTGGTGATATTGTCAGCAGCCACAGAAACAGCCGGAAAGCTGGAGACATTGAAAATCACGTTTTCAATACCTGAAACGGTTGCCTTAGCGGTGATATTGGAGGCAGCAGTAACCGTTAAAGTATCGTTATCGGTGGTAGAGCCATCAACCACGATGTCACCAGTTTGATACGTCAACTCAGTGGCGGTGATGGTGTCATTTGTTCCAGCAACACCAATGATGTTATCAGCAGTGGTTGCCATGGCAACGGGTGCCGGGGCAGGTGCTGGCGCGGGAGCCGGCGCCGGAGCAGGTGCCGGAGCAGCGGCAGCAGGCGAACTGCTCGAACCACCCGAGGCAGCAGCAGCCACAGCCAGACCACCCACAATCAAAGCAGTGGTCGACACACCCGCAGCGGCACCACCTGCAGCGGCACCGCCTGCTGCACCACCTGAACTGGTGCTGGCCTGAGCCAGAATGATGTCCGCACCCTGAACCACACCCTGATCAGCAACCAAATCCGACAGAACTTCCGAGTCGACGACCGTGGCTTGTTGTTCGCTGTCCTGAGCGTCGACAGCCTTTTTCTTGGCATTCAGCTGCTCAGAGGCAGCAGCCACGACGGCCTGGGGTGCCAGTGTGGCGGCAGCCACTGCTTGGGCGGCCAAAACGTTGGCGCCTTGAAGCGCGGCGTTTTCGGTCTTGTTGGTGATTTTCTTAGCCATTTGATTTTCCTATCAGAGTGAGGTGAAGGTTGCGGGGTTTTTGATTGAAAAGTGTTACAATGTCAGAACGTGATTTCAGTGTGCGTGAAAGCAACTGCGCATGTATCCGACCTAGATCTATTCGAGATTTTTCGAGCCATTCGGTTTTCCTATCTTCAGAGAAGAATGAAATTGTTGAAACAAATTGAAGCGCTTGAACTCATCAACAAGCCACGTCTTTGAAGACGCGACAAACTTGAATCTGCTTCATCGCTACCGCGGCCAGCCACGGATTGAGACGAAACATGGCAAAACAAGCTCTTACTCAGACCGTTGATTTGCACTTTCAAGCCTTCTTTTGTCGTGATGTGAACATTCTCAAACGCTGGCAACTTTCAATTTTTGATAGTTTACACGAAATTTTTGATTTTGGCGAATTATTTGATTTTGGGAACGGCATCTGTCTGAATCAGGCAACGCTTCCCATCCCGGCGACGCGCTCGACCCGCTTTCCGGGGGCCGCAGCCCGCGAGGCCGGTGCAGATGCCGGAGAGGGCAAAGGGCTCTTGCGAAAGACCCTGGGAGAGACGCCAAATTTGTGCTTGAACGCGGTCGAAAAATTGGCCTGAGTCGAGTAGCCCAAATCGGCCGAGATATCGCTGATGTCCAGGTTGGTTTCCCGCAACATCTGCTCGGCCACACCCATCTTGACTTCAATGATGTACTGGTAAACGGTCATATTGCACACGCGGCGGAAGGTTTCGCTCAGGCGCTTGGTGTTGGTGCCGACCATTTTGGCCATCTGCGTCATCGGCGGTGTGTCGCTGAGGTGGCGTCGAATGATTTTGTGGACCCCGTTGAAGATGATCTTGTCAAAGCGTGAGCTTTGCGCATTGATCTCGCACGAAAAGTTTTCGTCAGACTCAGGCGTGTCTTCCACGCGGGATCCGTTGACGATCAGGGACAGACGCAACAGGATCTCGTGGCGGTTGTAGGGCCAGGTGATGAATTCAAAGCGCTGTGCCTTGCCACCGATTTGATTGGTGTACGCGGACAACAGCGAGTGGATGTCCGCCTGGTAGATGATGGGGATGCGGGCGGTGGACGGGTTGGCCGCGAGCATGTCGCTCACGCTTTGCGGGTCGGCGTCTTTGGTGTTCAGACTGAAGACGCACAGATTGGGCTTGAAAAAAACCGCTTTCTCCACCAGAGACTGCAGGTTGCCCGCCTGGTGAAACACCATCGATTGTTCTTCGAGAATTTGCTTCAGCTGCTGCAAACGAGCGGCATCCTGGTCCAAAACCAGAACCTTCTTGCCGGACAGCGAATCTGTGGTGAGGTTCCCCATGGGGTGTCGACCGATCTAAACAACGAAGGGTTTTTCACTGAGGATTGCATCATACCATTTTTAAAAAATTTGTGTTTATTTATCAAATTTTTTATTTTCGACACCTCCCAGGCCTATTGCCGCGCGTCCCCTGCTTCGCCATGCTCGCCATGCGCCCCCAAGGGGTTCGGGGGCGCTGAAGGGCGAACACCGGAAAGGGGCGCTACGCCCCGGTGGCGATCAACGGCCCTGGAAGCGTGGGGGGCGTTTTTCTGCGAAGGCCAGACGGCCCTCTTTGTAGTCTTCGCTGGCAAAACAGGCCTGCACCATGTTCTGCACCCGCGCCAGGTCGCGTTGGGCCGGGTCTTTGCGCAACTCCAGGATGGCTCGTTTGGCCGCCGCCAGGGTCAGGGGGGCGTTTTCGCACACCTGCTGCACATAAGCCTGTACCCCGGCTTCGAAGGCGTCGACCTCGAGGACCTGTTTGACCAAGCCCATGTGCAGGGCGTCGGCAGGTCCGAAAATGCGGGCGCTGAAGAACAGGTCCGCCGTGTGGGCGTGGCCAAACACCTCGATGAAGCGCTGAATGCCGGCCAGGCCGTAACCCAGGCCCAATCGACCGGCGGGCATGCGGAATTTGGCGTCGCCGGCGCAAATGCGCACGTCGCAATTGAGGGCCAGCCCCAAGCCGCCGCCCATGCATATGCCCCTGATTTTGGCCAGGGTGGGCTTGGGGCAGTCGAGCACGCTGGCATAGGCGGCCTCGGTGGCGCGGTTGTACTCTTCTGCGGCATCGCCGCCATTGCGCCGTTCGCCAAACTGGGAAATATCGGCCCCGGACACAAAGGCTTTTTCGCCCGCCCCCGTGAGCACGATCAGGCGTATGTCGTGGTCGTCGACGCAAGACTGAATGAGGCCGGGCAAACCGGTCCACATGTCGTAATTCATGGCGTTGAATTTGGACGGGTTGTCGAACACGATGGTGCCGACATGGCCTTGCTTGTGCAGATGGATGGTGCCGGTGGCGGGAGCGGTGGTGTTCATGGTCAGATGACTTTCTGTTGCTTGAATTGTTCAATGTCCGTTTCGGTGTAGCCGAGTTCGGACAGGATGGAGAGGTTGTGCGCGCCGGCTTCACACTGGGTTTGGGTGACCCGGGCCGGTGTGCGCGAGAGGATGACGGGTTGATTGAGCACCCGGATCGGCCCGCGTCTAGGGTGATCCAATGTGGTGGTGGTGGGCAGGTGCTGAACCTGCGGGTCTGCAAACACCTCATGCATGTCGTAGATGGGCCCGCAGGGCACACCCGCACCATTGAGCAATTCGACCCACTCGCGGGTGCTGCGGCGGATAAAGGCCTGGCCCAATTCGGCGGCCAACAGGGCGCGGTCTTTGAGCCTGCCGGCGTTGGCCTGGTAGTCGGGGTGATCGCGCAGATCAGGGCGATCGATGAGGTCGCACAGGGTCCGGAATTGCTGGGTGTTGCCCACCCCGAGGTTGAAGTAGCCGTCGCAGGAGCGGAAGACCCCCATGGGCGTGGTGACCGGGTGGTCGTTGCCGGCTTGGGGGGGCACCACCCCGTCGATGAGGTAGCGGGCGGCCTGGAAGTCGCACAGGGCGATCATGGTCGAGAGCAGGTTGGCCTGCACCCATTGGCCGCGCCCCGATTGCTCGCGCTCGAGCAAGGCGGTGAGCACGCCCAGCGCGGCATACAGCCCGGTGCCTGAATCGGCCACCGCGATGCCGGCCCGGACAGGGCCCTGGCCTTGGTGGCCGGTGATCGACATCAGGCCGCCCATGCCTTGGGCGATTTGATCAAAGCCGGGGCGTTTTTCGTAAGGGCCATCCTGGCCGAAACCCGAGATGCTGGCCAGAATGATGCGCGGGTTGAGGGCGCTGAGGGTGTCGTAATCGAGGCCCAGGCGTTGCTTGACATCGGGCCGGTAGTTCTCGATGACCACATCGGCCGTTTTGACCAAGCGGTGCAAAACCTCGCGCGCCGGGGCTTGTTTGAGGTTGAGGGTGATCGAGCGTTTGTTGCGATGCAGATTGAGCGCGTCGGAGCTGTCGCGCGTGCCCAAAGTGCCCTGGGTCGGGTCTAGGCCGGGGGGCGACTCGATGCGGATGACGTCGGCCCCGAAATCGGCCAGCACGCGCACACACGTGGGCCCGGACCGGACCCGGGTCAGGTCGAGCACGCGAAAACGCCCGAGTGCGCCCATGAGGGGGGGGTGGCCTAGGGGTGAACGTGTATCGGGCATTTAGTCCTCTTTTTTCTAGGGTCATTTTAGGCGTCGAAATGACGGTGCGGCCAGCTCGCAGGCGACGGTCTGATGGTGATTTTTCAGAGGGAAAACCCGTTTTGGAGTGCTGTGCCCTGCCAGGGGCAGGGTTTCCCCACATGGCGCAGTGCCCCCCCATCGGGAAAATCCCCCCCTACTGCCCGCGACCCGGTCGTGGGCATGCGGGCCTGAATGCGCCAGGGGGCGGGCCCTGATCACGACACAGAGGGAGAGAATGCAAGAATTGCAGGTGCTATTCAGCGGGCTGGCCCAGGGTTGCATCTATGGCCTGATCGCGCTGGGTTTCGTGCTGATTTACAAGGCCACTGAAACGGTCAGTTTCGCCCAGGGTGAACTGATGATGCTGGGGGCTTTTTGTGGCCTGGCGCTGATTGACGGCCTGGGCTTGACTTATGTGTTGGCCGTGCCCGTGGCTTTGGGGGTGATGGCCGTGGCCGGCTGGCTGATCGAGAAAGCCGTGATCCGGCCTATTTTGGGTCAGCCTGCGTTCTCGGTCGTGATGCTGACGTTTGGCCTGGGTTATGTGGCCCGTGGCCTGGTGACCATGATCCCCAATATCGGCACCGACACCCATGCCTTTGCCGCGCCGTACAAAGACATCACCTTTGATTGGGGCGGGGTGGTGGTGGGGGCCAGCCAGGTGATGGTGCTGGGCTGCACGGCCCTGTTGTGCCTGGGGCTGTACTGGGTGTTCAGCCGATCTAAAGTGGGCATTGCGATGCAGGCGGCTTCGCAGAATCAGTTGGCGGCCTACTACATGGGCATACCGGTCAAACGGCTCAATGGCCTGGTGTGGGCGCTGGCGGCGGCGGTGGCGACCGTGGCGGGGCTGCTGCTGGCCCCGATCACTTTTGTGCATGCCAACATGGGGCTGATCGGCCTGAAGGCTTTTCCGGCCGCCGTGGTGGGCGGCTTCACCAGCCTGCCGGGCGCCATCGTGGGTGGCATGCTGATTGGGGTGGTCGAGGCCCTGGCGGGGTTTTATTTGCCCGAGGGGTTCAAGGATGTGGCCGCCTATGTGGTGGTGCTATTGATGCTGGTGCTCAAGCCCAACGGCCTGTTTGGTGAAACCATGCGCAAGAAGGTTTGATCTGCGGCCATGAGATTCATTTTTAAAACCGATTACGACCAGGACATCCGGCTGGCCAAGCACGGCGGGCATGTGTTTTGGTATGGGCTGCTGATGCTGTTTTTGGTCACTGCCCCCTGGCTGCTGGACGAATACTGGCTGGCACAGCTGACGTTTGTGCTGATTTACGGTGTGGTGGGTCTGGGCCTGATGCTGCTGGCCGGGTACACCGGGCTGTTTTCTATCGGGCATGCGGCCTTTCTGGGCGTGGGGGCCTACACCGAAGCGGTGCTGGCCGGCATGGGCTGGCCCTTGCCTTTGTCTTTGGCCGCGGCTGCTGCTCTGTCGGCGGCGGTGGGTGCGGTGGTGGGTCTGCCCGCGCTTCGGGTGAAGGGCATTTATCTGGGCATCGCCACGCTGGCCTTTGGCTTCATCGTCGAGGAGGGCCTGGCACGCTGGGAAAGCGTGACCGGCGGCAACGCGGGCAAACACGTGGGGGCCATGGACCTGGGCGGCATCACCATCGAGAGCGAAAGCGGTTTTTATGCGGTGTGCCTGGTGGTGACTGTGCTGTGCACCCTGGCGGTGATCAATATTTTGCGCAGCCCCACCGGGCGGGCGTTCGTGGCCATACGCGACTCGGAAATTTCGGCCCAGAGCATGGGCATCCACCTGGCGCATTACAAGACCCTGAGCTTCATGATTTCGGCGGCGCTGGCGGGTTTGGGCGGGGCTTTGTACGCGCACAAACTGCAATTCATCAGCCCCGATCAATTCAATGTCTTGCAATCGATCGATTTGCTGCTGATGGTGGTGATCGGTGGCCTGGGCTCGATTCATGGGGCCTTTTTGGGGGCGCTGTTCCTGATCACCATGCCGCAACTCATTTCGCTGGGCAAGGAATTCCTGCCCGATGTGGTGGCGCAGGCGCCCGGTTTGCAGGCGGTGGTCTATGGCGTGGTGCTGATCGGCTTTGTCCTGTTTGAGCCCCTGGGGCTGTATGGCCGTTGGCTGAAAGTGCGTGCCTGGCTGCAGTTGTTCCCCTTCTACCGCCAGGGCATGTTCAAGCGGCAAAAAAGTTTCCAGAAATCGGATCGGTTGAAATGAACGAATCGGTGCTTTTGTCGGCGCGAAATCTGACGGTCCGCTTTGGCGGGCTGACGGCGGTGAACCGGGTCAGTTTTGAGGTGCGCCCGGGCGAGGTCTTCACGCTGATCGGCCCCAATGGGGCGGGCAAAACCACGGTCTTTAACCTGATCAGCGGCATCTATGCCCCCACCGAGGGCGAGTTGCTGTTTCAGGGCCGCCCGATGGCCGAAGTCGCGCCGCACGAAGTGGCCCAGCTGGGCATCGCCCGCACGTTTCAGAACATCGAATTGTTTGAACATGCCACGGTGCTGCAAAACCTGATGATTGGCCGCCACCGGCACCGCCAAACCGGTTTCTGGAGCGAATTGCTGTTCAGCCCGGCCACCCGGCGCGCCGAGATCGAGGCGCGCGAGAAGGTCGAGGAAGTGATCGATTTTCTGAATTTGCAACACCACCGCGACAGCATGGTCGCCGGTTTGCCCTATGGGGTGCGCAAGGTGGTCGAGTTGGCCCGGGCCCTGAGCACCGAGCCGCGCCTGTTGCTGCTGGATGAGCCCTCTTCCGGCCTGAACGTGGAAGAAACGGAAGATATGGCCTACTGGATCGACGACATCAAGAACCTGCTGGGCATCACCGTGCTGATGGTCGAGCACGACATGGGTCTGGTGTCGAAAGTCTCGGACCGGGTGCTGGCCATGAGCCAGGGCGAGGTGCTGGCCATGGGGTCGGCCAGCGAGGTGCAAAACCACCCCGGCGTGATCGAGGCGTATCTGGGGTCGGCAGGAGAAGTGGCCGATTTGCGCCGACCTGCAGCCCATGCCGGGGGGGTGGCGTCATGAAGGACGCGTTTGACGACCGCCGGGTGGTGCTGAAACTCTCGAACGTCGAGAGTGCCTATGGCCCCATCCGGGCCATACGCGGGGTCAGCCTGAAGGTTCGTGAGGGCGAGATCGCCACGGTGCTGGGTTCAAACGGCGCGGGCAAATCGACCATTTTGAAGACGATCAGCGGCATCCTCGACCCGCGCAAGGGCAGCATTGAATTTGAGGGCCATGACATCACCGCGCAGGACCCGGCACAGGTGGTGCAAAAGGGCTTGGTGCATGTGCCCGAAGGGCGTGAGGTGTTCCCGCTGTTGACGGTGCGACACAACCTGTTGATGGGGGCGTACACGCGCAGCGACCGGGATGCGGTGGCCCGTGACATGGAGGCCGTATTCGCCTACTTCCCGATTTTGCGTGAACGCGCCGACCAGGAGGCCGGCCTGTTGTCGGGCGGGCAGCAGCAGATGCTGGCCATCAGCCGGGCCTTGATGGCCGCGCCGCGCATGATCATGCTGGACGAGCCGAGTCTGGGCCTGAGCCCCAAGCTGACCAAGGAGATCTTTCAGATGGTGGTGCGCATCAACCGCGAGCGCGGCACGACTTTGCTGGTGGTCGAGCAAAACGCCAATATGGCTTTGAATGCCGCCGACTATGGCTATGTACTGGAGAACGGACGCATCGTGATGGAAGACACTTGTGAGCGGCTGCGCGAGAAGGAAGACATCAAGGAGTTTTACCTGGGTCTGAAGGAACAGGGCGTGCGGGCCGACCGGCGCTGGAAGAAAAAGAAAACCTGGCGGTGATGCAATGAGCCATTTGTGGAATTTGACCCACCTGCAAGCCCGCACTGACCGGGTGTTGGAAGGAGACACCGTCGGCGCCATGTTCTGGAACGCGGTGCAAGCCCGGGGACCCAAAGTGTGGCTGCGGCAAAAGGAGTTGGGTCTTTGGCGGGCCATGACCTGGACGCAAACCGGCGCGGCGGTGCGCGAGATCGGGCACGGTCTTCTGGACTTGGGTTTTGCAAGCGGGGAAACCGCCTCCATCCTGTGCAACACCCGCATCGAGTGGGTGCTGGCCGACCTGGCGGTGCTGAGCTGCGGCGGGGTGAGCAGCGGCATTTACCCGACCGATGCCGCCTCGCAGGTGCAATACCTGTGCGCCGACTCTTCGACCACGGTGCTGTTTGTGGAGGACGATGAACAATTGGACAAGGCGCTGGAAGCGCGGGAACAATTGCCGCTGTTGCGCCACATCATCGTGGTGGACATGACCGGTCTGCACGGACTGAAAGACCCGATGGTGATGGGCCTGGACGAACTGCGCGAGCGGGGACGCCGGCATGGGGCGCAACACCCGCAGGCGCTGATGCAAAGGGTAGAGGCCACCCGCCCCGAAGACCTGGCGATTTTGGTCTATACCTCGGGCACCACCGGCAAGCCCAAAGGGGCGATGCACACCCACATGGGTCTGACCTACACCGCCCGGGGTTACAACACCCTGATCGCCCGCCACGAAGAAGACGAGTGCATGTGCTTTTTGCCGCTGTGCCACATTGCCGAGCGCATGGGCGGCGAGTATTTTGCGCTCTACACCGGCTGTGTGCTCAATTTTGTCGAGAACCCGGAAACGGTGCCGGAGAATGTGCGTGAAATCGCCCCCACCGTCTTCACTGCCGTGCCGCGCGTTTGGGAGAAGTTTTATTCCGGGGTGATGATCGCCTTGAAAGAATCAAGCAAACTGCAGCAAGCGGCCTATGCCTGGGGCATCGGGGTGGGTCAAAAAATCGCCGATCGGGTGCTGGCCGGGCAAGAGGTGCCCCTGGGTTTGCGCTGGCAGTTCTACCTGGCCCGTTGGGTGGCCCTGGACAATGTGCGGCGACTGATCGGCATACACCGGGCCCGCTACCTGGTCACCGGGGCGGCCCCGATTTCGCCTGAATTGGTCAAGTGGTACCTGGCGCTGGGCGTGCCCATGCTGGAAGCCTGGGGCATGACCGAGACCTGTGGCGCGGCCACCGGGATCCGGCCCGAGCGGATCAAGCCGGGGTCGATCGGTCAAGCCGCCCTCTTCAACGAGGTCAGGCTGGACCCCGCCACCGGCGAGATTTTGGTGCGCGGGCCCAATGTGTTCAAAGGTTATTTGAACTTGCCCGAAAAAACCGCCGAAACCATAGACGCCGACGGGTGGTTGCACACCGGGGATGTGGGCGTGGTGGATGATGAAGGGTTTTTCCGCATCACTGACCGCATGAAAGACATCATCATCACGGCAGGGGGCAAGAACATCACGCCCAGCGAGTTGGAAAACGAGCTGAAGTTCTCGCCTTACATCACGGACGCGGTGGTGATAGGCGACCGCAAGCCGTATCTGGTGGCGATCGTCATGATCGATCAGGAGAATGTGGAGAAATTCGCCCAGGATGCCGATGTGCCATTCAGCAACTATGCCTCTTTGACCCGTGCGCCCGAAGTTCAGGCCCTGATTCAGACCGAGCTGGACCGGGTGAACCGGCAGTTTGCCCGGGTCGAGCAAATCAAGAAGTTTTTCCTGCTCGACACGCAACTCAGTGCCGAGGACGAAGAGTTGACACCGACCATGAAGCTCAAGCGCAAATTGGTCGAGTCAAAGTATGCGGCCCAGATCGAGGCCATGTACCGGGCCTGAAGACTTTTGCACCAACTGTTTTACTTGAAGGAGATGAATGAGATGAAAAAATCAATATTGACCCTGGTGTCGGCGCTGGCCATCAGCACCGCCGCCCTGGCCCAGCAAGGGGTGGGCAAGGACACCCTGACGGTGGGTTCGATACAAGACCTCTCCGGCCCCTTGGCCGGCTTTGGCAAGCAGGTGCGCATGGGCATGCTGCTGGCTGTCGATGAATTGAACGAGCAAGGCGGCGTGAATGGCCGCAAGATCAGCCTGAAGGTGGAAGACTCGGGCTATGACCCGAAGCGGGCTGTGCTGGCGGCTCAAAAATTGGTCAACCAGGACAAGATTTTTGCCATGATCGGCCACATCGGCACGGCGCAAAACCTGGCGGCGATGCCGGTGCAGTTCAGCAAGAACGTCATCAATTTCTTCCCCGTCACGGCGGCGCGTGAGATGTTTGACCCCTTCCATCCGCTGAAATATGCCTTTGCCGCCACCTACTACGACCAGATTCGCCTCTCGACGGCCAAGCTGGTGAAAGACCAGAACCTGAAGAAGATTTGCACGATCTACCAAGACGACGAGTTTGGTCTGGAGATTTTGCGAGGCGGGGAAGCCGGCCTGAAAGCGATCGGGATGGAGTTCACGGAAAAGACCACCTACAAGCGCGGCGCCACCGATTTTTCTTCTCAGGTGGCACGCCTGAAGTCGGCCGGCTGCGAGATGGTGGTGCTGGGCACCATCATTCGCGAGACGGTAGGCACGATTGCTGAATCGCGCAAAACAGGGTTCAACCCGGTCTTTTTGGGTTCTTCAGCCGCCTACACCGACCTGATCCATAAGCTGGGTGGCCCGGCCATGAACGGCCTGTATGCCGCGATGACTTCGCAGCACCCCTATCTGGACGAGGCTTCGCAGCCCATCCGCTTCTGGGCCAACAAGTACAAAACCATGTTCAACGAAGACCCGACGGTGTTTTCGGTCTACGGCTATCAGGCTGTGATGCACTTTGCCACGGCAGCGGGCAAGGCCGGCAAGAATTTGACGCATGAGACCTTCATCAAGGCCATGGACGGCATGACCTTCCAGGGCGATATTTTCGGCAGCCCCCCGCTGAGTTTTACCGCCACCAAGCGACTGGGCAATGATTTGTCGCGCCTGTCGCAAATTCAGGAAGGCCGCTGGAAGGTGGTTTCCGACTATGTGAAGTGATTTGACGGCCACGGTGCCATCTGACCCCTCCCGATGCGGAGGGGTTTTTTTTGACCGATGGCGATTTTTTGCCGCCCGAAGGCCGCGCGGCCCTTCCGATCTTTATCTATTTAAGTACCAAAGGATGCAAAAGAGGTCTTTGGAGATGGCATGTGGCTTGCTTATTGCATGGGGAATGACCAAAGGATAAGCCCCGTGAAACCGTCTACACCCTATTCCCGTTGGCAGACCCGCCCCCTGACTTTGGCGGGGCTTTGTGCCGTGATG
>JBEAZY010000135.1:0-7097 GCA_041159205.1 Pseudomonadota bacterium | reverse complement strand
GGCCGTGAACGAATGCTGGATCGCCGACCGCGACCGCTTCAGCTACGAGACCCTCAACACCGAACAACGCCTGAAACAGCCCATGATCAAGCAAGGCGGTCAGTGGCAAAGCGCCGACTGGCAGACCGCGCTCGAATACGTCGCCAATGGTTTGCGCCAGGTGCGCGAGCAGCATGGGGCCGCCGCCATCGGCACGCTGGCCAGCCCGCATAGCACCGCCGAAGAGCTTTATCTGGCCGCGCAACTCACGCGTGGCCTGGGCTCGCAAAACATAGACAGCCGACTGCGTGCGGCCGACTTTCAGCACGACGGGCAGGTGCGCTGGCTGGGCAGCCCGCTGGCTGATCTCTCCAACCTGCAATCGGCGCTGGTGTTGGGCTCCAATCTGCGCAAAGACCATCCCCTGATCGCCCAACGGGTCCGCCAAGCGGTGCGCAAAGGGGCCCGGGTCTGGCGCTTGCAAGAGCGTGAACAAGACTGGGCCATGCCCGCGCACAGTCTGCTGGCGCCGCCCAGCGGCTGGGTGCAGGCGCTGGCCGATGTGGCCGCTGCCGTGGCCGCGGCCAAGGGGGTGAGCGCCCCGGCTGCGGGTGACGCACAGTCGGCCCAGGCCCTGGCCATTGCCCAGGCCTTGCTGTCGGGCGAGCGCAAGGCGATTTTGCTTGGCAACGCCGCTGCCCACCATGCCCGCGCCAGCAGCCTGCTGGCCCTGGCTCAATTCATCGCCGCTCAGACCGGTGCCACCTTTGGCTATTTGGGCGAAGCGGCCAACACCGTCGGTGCCCAACTGGTGGGAGCCTTGCCCGGCCCCGGCGGACTCAACGCCGCGCAAATGGCTCAAGGCAGCCTGAAGGCGGTGCTTCTGCTGGGCACCGAGCCCGCTTACGACATGGCCGGTGGCGATCGGGCCGCCCAAGCCCTTGCCCAGGCCGACCTGGTCATCAGCCTCAACCCCTTCCAGGCCAATCTGGACATCGCCGATGTGCTTCTGCCCGTCGCCCCTTTCACCGAAACTGCCGGTACTTTTGTCAACACCGAAGGCCGGGCTCAAAGCTTCCACGGGGTGGTGCGACCCATGGGCGAAACCCGTCCCGGCTGGAAAGTGTTGCGCGTTCTGGGCAGCATGCTGGGCCTGAGTGGTTTTGATTTCGAGACCATCGAAGAGGTGCGCCAGGCGGCCTTACCCGCCGACATAACGTCCAGGCTATCCAACGCCACCCGGGCTGTGATCGACACCGCACGGGTCGAGCACCAGCCCGCCGTGGCCTCGATTTATCAGCTCGATGGCATCGTGCGCCGCGCACCCTCTTTGCAGCTGACCGCTGACGCCCGGGGAGTTTGACCATGGTGGACACCCTTTATCAAATCGGATTCGGGTTGCTCGACGCCAGCTGGTGGAGCGCCATCGTCTGGCCCGTGCTCTGGAATCTGCTCAAAATCGTCGCGCTCTTGCTGCCCCTGATGGGCTGCGTCGCCTATCTGACGCTTTGGGAGCGCAAGGCCATTGGTTTCACCCAGGTGCGTTTGGGCCCGAACCGAACCGGCCCCTGGGGTCTGTTGCAGCCGATCGCCGATGCGCTCAAACTCCTGACCAAGGAAATCATCGTCCCGACCCGGGCCCACACCGGCTTGTTCATCCTCGGGCCGATCATGACCATCATGCCTGCTTTGGCCGCCTGGGCGGTGGTGCCCTTTGGCCCCGAGGTGGCGCTGGCCAACGTCAATGCAGGCCTGCTGTTCCTGATGGCCATCACCTCCCTCGAAGTCTATGGCGTGATCATCGCCGGCTGGGCCTCCAATTCAAAATACGCTTTCCTGGGCGCCATGCGCGCCTCGGCCCAAATGGTCAGTTACGAAATCGCCATGGGTTTTTGCCTGGTGGTCGTGCTCATGGTCTCGGGCAGCATGAACATGAGTGAGATCGTCTTGGCCCAGGGCCGTGGAGCCATGGCCGAAGAAGGCCTGGGTTTTCTGTCCTGGAATTGGCTGCCCTTGTTGCCCATCTTTCTCGTCTACTTCATCTCGGGCCTGGCCGAAACCAACCGCCACCCCTTCGATGTGGTCGAGGGCGAGTCGGAAATTGTGGCCGGCCACATGATCGAATACTCGGGCATGGCATTTGCCATGTTCTTCCTGGCCGAATATGCCAACATGATCCTGGTCTCGATGTTGGCCGTCATCATGTTCCTGGGTGGCTGGTTGCCCCCCATTCAAAGCGAGTTTTTCAATGCCATTCCGGGCTGGATTTGGCTGGGCCTGAAGACCTTCGTGGTGGTCACCATTTTCCTGTGGGTGCGCGCCACTTTCCCGCGTTACCGCTACGACCAGATCATGCGTCTGGGCTGGAAGATTTTCATCCCCGTGACCCTTATCTGGCTGGTGGTGGTCGGCTTGTGGATGCAGTCGTCCTACAACATCTGGAAATGAATCGGAGCAACCCCATGACCACGATGACCCCCACGGCACCGTTCTCCTGGCGAGATTTTCTCTCCAGCTTCATGCTGACCGAATTGTTCAAGGGCATGATGCTGACCGGCAAATACATGTTCTCGCGCAAAATCACGATCCAGTTCCCGGAAGAAAAAACACCGGCCAGCCCGCGCTTTCGCGGACTGCACGCTTTGCGCCGCTATGAAAACGGCGAAGAGCGCTGCATAGCCTGCAAATTGTGCGAGGCCGTTTGCCCGGCCATGGCCATCACCATCGAGTCCGATGTGCGGGCCGACGGCACGCGCCGCACCACACGCTACGACATCGACCTGACCAAGTGCATATTCTGCGGCTTTTGCGAAGAAAGCTGCCCCGTCGACTCCATCGTCGAGACCCATATTTTTGAATACCACGGCGAGAAGCGTGGCGACCTCTACTTCACCAAGGAAATGCTGTTGGCCGTGGGAGACCGCTACGAGCCGCAGATCGCCGCCAACAAGGCGGCAGACGCCAAATACCGCTGAGAACCGACATGGACATTCAATCCGCATTTTTTTACGTGTTCTCGGCGGTGCTGCTGTTCGCAGCCTTTCGGGTGATCACGGCCCGCAACCCGGTGCATGCCGCCTTGTACCTGGTGCTGGCGTTTTTCCAGGCTTCGGGCATCTGGATGTTGCTCAAGGCCGAGTTTTTGTCCATCACCCTGGTGCTGGTCTATGTCGGTGCCGTGATGGTGCTGTTTCTCTTTGTGGTGATGATGCTCGACATCAACCTCGACACCCTGCGCCAGGGCTTTTGGCGGCACTTCCCGCTGGCCGCCACACTCGGGGCGGTCGTGGCGCTCGAGTTGGCTGCCGTCTTGATGGGGGGCTTTCGGGTCGCCGAAGCGCCGCCGGTGGGCGAGTTGCCCAACACCCAGGAGTTGGGTCAATTGCTCTACACCGAATACCTGTATCCGGTCGAAGTGGCAGCGGTCATCCTGCTCGTGGCCATGATTGCCGCCATCGCCCTGACCCTGCGCGAACGCAAAGACAGCAAATACCAAGACCCCTCGCAGCAGGTGCGCGTGCGCGCACGTGACCGGGTCGAATTGGTCAAGATCGAACCGGTGCGACCGGCCCCGCCCTCACAAGGAGATCAGCCATGACCGTGACCCTGGGCCACTACCTGACTTTGGGCGCCATTTTGTTTGCGTTGTCGGTCACCGGCATTTTTCTTAACCGCAAAAACCTGATCGTGCTGCTCATGGCCATTGAGCTGATGCTGCTGGCCGTCAACATGAACTTCGTCGCTTTCTCGCATTATTTGGGCGATATGGCGGGGCAGATTTTTGTGTTCTTCATCCTGACCGTGGCCGCCGCAGAGTCGGCCATCGGTCTGGCCATCCTGGTACTGCTGTTCCGCAATCGCTCCAGCATCAACGTGGATGAGCTCAATTCCCTCAAGGGCTAAAGGCGAATCGCGACATGAGTCAAACACTCCAAGCTTCCACCCTGCTGGCCGTGCCCCTGGCCCCTTTGCTGGGGTCGGCTCTGGCCGGCGTTTTCGGCACCCGCCTGGGGGGCAATCAGTTGGGGCGTGCCCTGTGCCACAGCATGACCATCCTGGGCGTGCTGGTGGCCTTTGTCATTTCGGCACTGACCCTATACAGCGTGGCCTTTGAGGGGGCACGCTTCAATGAAACCCTCTACACCTGGATGGTGGTCGGCGGCCTGAAAATGGAGATCGGCTTCATGGTCGACGGGCTGACGGCCATGATGATGTGCGTGGTCACCTTTGTCTCGTTGATGGTGCACATCTACACCATCGGCTACATGGAAGAAGACGAGGGCTACAACCGTTTCTTTGCCTACATCTCGCTGTTCACTTTCTCCATGCTGATGCTGGTCATGAGCAACAACCTGCTGCAGCTGTTCTTTGGCTGGGAGGCGGTGGGCCTGGTGTCTTATCTGCTGATCGGCTTCTGGTTCAATAAGCCCAGCGCGGTCTTTGCCAATATGAAGGCTTTTCTGGTCAACCGGGTGGGCGACTTCGGCTTCATCCTGGGCATCGGCCTGATCGCGGCCTATGCCGGCACGCTCAATTACACCGAGTTGTTCAGCAAAACCCCCGAGCTGGCCCTCATCACATTCCCCGGCAACGACTGGATGCTGGTGACGGTCATTTGTTTGTGCCTGTTTGTCGGCGCCATGGGCAAGAGCGCGCAGTTCCCCTTGCACGTCTGGCTCCCAGACTCCATGGAAGGCCCGACCCCGATTTCCGCCCTGATCCACGCCGCCACCATGGTGACCGCGGGCATTTTCATGGTGGCCCGCATGTCGCCCCTGTACGAGCTGTCGGACACCGCGCTCAATGTGGTGCTGGTGATAGGTGCCATCACAGCCCTGTTCATGGGTTTCATGGGCATTATTCAAAACGACATCAAGCGCGTGGTGGCTTATTCCACCTTGTCGCAGCTGGGGTACATGACGGTCGCCCTGGGCGCATCGGCCTATTCGGTGGCGGTGTTCCACCTCATGACCCACGCTTTCTTCAAGGCCTTGTTGTTCCTCGGCGCGGGCTCGGTCATCATCGGCATGCACCACAATCAGGACATCCGCTACATGGGCGGGGTGCGCAAGTACATGCCCATCACCTGGCTGACCTCTTTGCTGGGCTCTCTTGCCCTGATCGGCACCCCCTTCTTCTCGGGCTTTTACTCGAAAGACAGCATCATCGAGGCCGTGGCCGAGAGCTATTTGCCTGCAGCGCAGTTTGCCCATCTCGCCGTCCTGGCGGGGGTGTTCATCACGGCGTTCTACTCTTTCCGCATGTATTTCCTGGTCTTTCACGGTAAAGAGCGCTATGACCAGAACCCCGACGCGCATCACCACGATCACCACGACGATCACGGCCATGGCCACGCTGCCCAACCCCATGAGTCGCCCTGGGTGGTGACCCTGCCGCTGGTCTTGCTGGCCATTCCATCGGTCGTGATCGGCTTCTACACCATCGACCCGATGTTGTTCGGCCCATTCTTCCAGGACGCCATCTTTGTCGACGAAGAGCGTCACGCCGTCATGCACGAGTTGGCGCACATGTTCCATGGCCCCGTGGCCATGGCCATGCATGCCTTCTCGACCCCGCCGTTCTGGCTGGCGCTGGGCGGGGTGGTGGTCTCTTGGTATATGTATCTCATCCAGCCATCGGTGCCTGCCGCCATCGGCCGCGTCCTGCGCCCGATCGTGATCCTGCTTGAGAACAAGTATTTCATGGACTGGATCAACGAAAACATTTTGGCCCGCCTGGCCCGTGGTCTGGGCCTGGGTCTTTGGAAGGGTGGCGACATGGCCATCATTGATGGAGCGGTGGTCAACGGGTCTTGGCGCCTGGTGGCCAAGATTTCCGGGGTCGCCCGACAGCTTCAGACGGGATACCTCTATCACTATGCCTTGCTGATGATTCTGGGTGTCTTCATGCTGATGACCTGGTTCGTTTGGCTCAACCCCTGACACAGAGAGAACACACATGGGATTGTTAAGCCTTGCCATTTGGACACCCATTGCATTCGGTGTCTTGTTGTTGGGCCTGGGGCGGGATGACCAGGCCAGGACCGTGCGCTGGTTCGCCTTGCTGGGCAGCCTGGTCAGCCTGTTGGTGACATTGCCTCTGTACGGCGGGTTCCAGTTGGGCACCGCAGAGCTGCAGTTTGTCGAAAACCTGTCCTGGATTGAGCGCTTCAACGTCAACTACCACCTAGGCGTGGACGGCATCTCCTTGTGGTTCGTGCTGTTGACGGCCTTCATGACGCTGATCGTCGTGATTGCGGGCTGGGAGGTCATCACCGAGCGTGTCAACCAGTACATGGGGGCGTTTTTAATCCTCTCGGGCCTGATGATCGGCGTGTTCAGCGCGGTCGACGCCATGCTCTTCTATGTCTTTTTCGAGGCCACACTGATCCCGATGTACCTGATCATCGGCATTTGGGGCGGACCGCGCAAAATCTACGCCGCCTTCAAGTTCTTCCTCTACACCCTGATGGGCTCCTTGCTCATGCTGATCGCCCTGATTTACCTCTACCTCGTGTCGGGGGGCAGCTTTGATCTGTTCGAATGGCATCAGTTGCCCCTGCCGGGTGGCGTGCAGACCCTGTTGTTCTTCGCCTTTTTCGCCGCTTTCGCGGTCAAGGTACCGATGTGGCCGGTGCACACCTGGCTGCCCGATGTGCACGTGGAAGCCCCCACCGGCGGCTCGGCGGTGCTGGCGGCCATCATGCTCAAGCTGGGCGCCTACGGCTTCCTGCGCTTCTCCATGCCCATTGCCCCCGACGCCTCGCACGAGTGGGCCGGCCTGATCGTGGGCCTGTCCCTGGTCGCCGTCATTTATGTGGGTCTGGTGGCCATGGTGCAGCAAGACATGAAAAAGCTGGTGGCCTACTCTTCTGTGGCCCACATGGGTTTTGTCACTTTGGGTTTTTTCCTCTTCAACGAGTTGGGCGTGGCCGGTGGCCTGGTGCAGATGATCGCGCACGGCTTTGTCTCGGGCGCCATGTTCCTGTGCATCGGTGTCTTGTATGACCGCGTGCACTCGCGCGAGATCTCCAGCTACGGCGGCGTGGTCAACACCATGCCCAAGTTCTCGGCCTTTGCCCTGCTGTTTGCCATGGCCAATTGCGGCCTGCCCGGCAC
>JBEAZY010000134.1:0-20766 GCA_041159205.1 Pseudomonadota bacterium | reverse complement strand
TCTTCCATGGCGGCCCGCTGGGCGGGCGTTTGACGGTCTTCAGGGATCGGGGGCATCCGGTCCAGCGCGGCGTCGCCCAAGTGCAGGCGGCTCATGCGCTCACCTCGGCACCGATGGCCTCGCGCACGCGGGGCATGACCTGTTCGGCCATCAGCACCATCGAGCGGCGGGCCAGCGCGGGGTCGGTCCAATCAAGACCGGCATACACCAGCTCACCGAAGCCGCCCAGTTTCTCGTGCAGCGCCAGAATCTGATCAACCACGTTGTTGACGCTGCCGCAAATCACCAACTCGTCCATGATGTCCTCCAGCGGCACGGGCTGTTCGGGGGTGACCCCGTTTTTGGTGAACACCGCGTCCCGCTTGCCCTTGTGCAACTTATGGCCGAGGTTGCGGTAATAAAAGCGATAGGGGCTTTGCGCCGAGGCCTTGCCGTACTCTTTGGCGACCTTGTCATCGTCGTGAACCATGATGGTTCTGGCCACCCGCCAGTCGGCGCGGTCGGCGACCTGGCCCACATTGGCCTTGCCTTTGGCGTAGTTTTCCCAGTGCGAAGGCAGCCACTGGTCGAACAGGAAGTTGGCCGAAATCGGGTGCAAGTCTTTTTCGCCCATGGCAATCACTCCCTTTGAGAAGGGCGCCACCACCGTGCCCACGATCTCGGGCCGGGGCCGCTGATAGGGCTTGTACATCTTGCCCGTGTGGGTGGTGTCATCGATGGTTTGCAGGGTCGAGACTTTGAAGCGGTTGTCCGGCAAGTCAATGTGATACGGGGGGTCAGACTCCCACAGCTTCAAAATGACCTCAATCGACTCGGCAAACATCTTGTTGCGGTCTTCATGGAAGATGCCCAGAGCCTCGGCGTCAGAGGGCAGGGCGCCGGGGCTGACGCCCAGAATGAAGCGCCCTTGCGAGAGATGATCAAACATGGCGGCGTGCGCGGCGACCAGCACCGGGTGCACATGCGAGAGGTTGGTGGTGCCCGTGCCCAACCGGATTTGTTGGGTCGAGTTGATCAGCGTGGCCTGGAACAACATCGAGTTGGTGACGTTCTCGACCAGGTCGGTGAGGTGCTCGCCCACAAACGCGTCATGGAAACCCAACTGATCGGCCAGAATAATCACCTCGCGGTCCTCGCGCAGGGTATCGGTCGGGTTGCGGGTGGCCGGATGCACCGGCATGGTGAAATAACCCAGTCTCATAAAAAGCTCCTGTCGTATTTTCTTGATCGATTGATCAATGGGCGTATCTTAACGGACAAACATGACCTTTAGGATTCCTGGGGAAACCCTGAAAAAATACCCCCGGGGGAATCAAGAGAACTTCGGCGGGCGCTTCTCGATGAAGGCGCGCACCGCCTCGTGATGGTCCGCCGTGTGGTGGGCGATGGCCTGATAGCTGGCCGACAACTCCAGCAAGGACTCCAGGCTGCTTTTCTCGCCTTCGCGCAGCAAGCGCTTGGTCATGCGCAGCACGGTGCCCGGGTTGGCGGCGATCTTTTGCGCCAGCGCCATGGCCTCGGGCATGAGCTGATCCGGCGCCACCACCCGAGAGACCAGGCCGCAGGCCAGCGCCTGGGCTGCCGTCAGGGCTTCGCCGGTGAAGGCCATTTCGCAGGCTTTGGACATGCCGACCGCGCGCGGCAGCAGCCAGGCCCCGCCGTCACCGGGCACGATGCCCACCCGCACGAAACTCTCGGCAAACAGCGCCGTCTCAGAAGCGATGCGTATGTCGCACATGCAGGTCAAATCCAGACCGGCACCGATGGCCGGGCCATTCACGGCCGCGATCACGGGCACATCAAGCGGGTACAGGGCCTTGGGAATGCGCTGGATGCCGTGGCGGTATTCGTCCCGAATAACCTCGGTCGGAATGGCATTGCCGGCGTACTTTTGCATGTCTTTGACATTGCCGCCCGAACTGAACACCGGCCCGGCACCGGTCAGCACCACCGCCCGTACCGACAGGTCGCGGGCGACCTCATCGCAGGCTTGCACGAATTCATCGGCGGCATGGTTGCCGGTCAGGGCATTGCGGGTCTCGGGCTGGTCCAGCGTCCAGACCATCACGGCGCCGTGGCGGCTTTTTTTCAAAATGGGGTTCATGGGGTCTCCGTTTCAGAGGTCTGTCAGTTCGCACAAAAAATCAAGGGTCTGGTCGTGCTTGAGCAACTCAGTGCCCAGGCGTTGTTGCCAGTGCGATTCGGCCCCTCCGCACAGCCGCCAGGCATGCAGTCTGCGGGTGCGCAGTTGCAGGTCGAATTCCTGTGTGAAACCGATGGCCCCATGCAGCCCGTGCGCCAGCGCAGTCACTTTTTGCGCCGCCAGGCTGGTGCGCGCCTTGGCCACGGCGACGCGCGCGGGCGAAAGGCTCAGCCCCTGTCCCTGGCAAGCCAATTGCGCGGCCATGCGGGCGGCAAACACCTCCTCGGCCAGCAGGCTCAGATTGTGCTGAATGGCCTGAAACTTGCCGATGGGTTTGCCGAACTGCTGGCGCTGATTGGCGTAATCCAGGGTCTGCTCAAACACCGCCATCATGGCCCCGCTCAACTGGGCCGCCGCCAACAGGGCTTGCGCCATTTCAAGGTCAGCCGGGTGTGGCCAAAGCGGGGCGGCCCCCCAGTCGCTGTCAAGCCAACTCATGCGGGCGTCCAAGGCCAGGCCGTGGGCTTGAACCCGGGCCTGGGCCACGGGCAACAAACGCAAGCCCTCGGGGTCGCCGATCAGCACATGGTCGCAGGCGCGCCCGGCGCTGACCTCGGCCACATAGGACTGCCCGGCGGGGTCGGCCCGCCATCCCAGTCCCAGGCCGATCGGCCCCGGCGGTACGCCTGTGGCGCCGCAGCCGTGCAGCAGGGCGCGTGCCCACTGCGTCTCGGGCAAGGGCAGGGGCAGGGCATGCCGGCCGCACAGTTCCCACAACTCAAAGGCCTGCGCCAGGGGCAACGCAGCCCCATCGGCCTCTTCGGGCAACAAGGCGTCGACAAAGCCGCTTTCATGCAGCGCTTGCCACAGGGCCCGATCACCGGGCGCCGCTTCAATGCGGCGTACTTCGGCAGGCAGGCAGCGGTCTTTGAGCAAATCGTCCAATGCGAGCGAAAAGAGCGGGTCCATGGTTCGTGTCCTTTCAGCGCAGCCCCAGTCCGCGGGCGATCATGCCCCGCAAGATTTCCCTTGTGCCCCCCCGCAGCGAAAAGCTGGGGGCCACCGCCGTCACATAGGCCAGGGTGTGCAGCAACTCCAGCGGCACGCTGCCCGGCGGGCGGGACATCAGCTCGTCGGCAATCAGGTTCGGAATCTCTTGCTCAATGCCAGTGCCGATGTCTTTGGTCAGTGCGGCTTCCACCACCGGGCTCTCGCCCCGGGTGAGTTTTTGCGTGACCGCCAGGGTCATGGCCCGCAAGGGGGCCAATTGGGCGATGATGCGCCCGGCCAGTTGCAGGGCGTTCTCTGTGGTTTGTCCGGGCAAACGCACAAAATCGAGCCATTGGTCGAACAAGACCAGGCTCGAGTACAAACGCTCAGGGCCGCTGCGCTCGAAGGCCAACTCGGCGGTCACTTGCTCCCAGCCTTGTCCTTCAGTGCCGATCAGCGCATCGGCGTCGAGTGACACCTGGTCGAAGAACACTTCGCAAAAATGCGAATCGCCCGACATGTCCTTGATCGGGCGCACAGTGACCCCGGGGCGTTTTAAATCAACGATCAGCTGCGACAAACCCTGGTGGCGATCTTCGTGCGTGCCCGAGGTGCGCACCAAAGCGATCATGTAGTGGCATTGGTGGGCGTTGGTGGTCCAAATTTTCTGGCCGTTCAGTCGCCAACCCTGCCCATCGCGTTCGGCCCGGGTCCGAACGGCGGCCAGGTCAGAACCGGCGTTGGGCTCACTCATGCCGATGCAGAAAAAAGCTTCCCCCCGGCAAATGCAGGGAATATAAAACTGCTGCTGGGCCGGGGTGCCGTATTTCAGGATCAGGGGGCCGCTTTGCCGGTCGGCGATCCAGTGCGAGCCCACCGGCGCACCCGCACACAAAAACTCTTCCACCAGCACATAGCGTGCGAAGGCGCTGCGCCCCCCACCGCCCAGTTCGCGCGGCAAGGTGATGCCCAGCCAACCTCGGCGCCCCAACTCGCGGCTGAACTCTGGGTCGTAGCCGGACCACGAGCGTGCCCTTTGATGGGCGGGTCGATCTCCCTTCAATGACCGCAGGAATTCGCGCACTTCGGCCCGCAGTGCTTCGTCTTCGGTCGGGATGGCGGCTGGATGCAGTGAAGTCAGGATGCTCATGGCTTATGGGGTCTTCAATGGGTCTGAGGTGGCAATGGCGCCTTGGGCCAGCCACGATTCGATGTCTGTCTCGCTGATGCCTGCGGCGCGCAACACATCCAGCGTGTGTTCTCCGTGCCGGGGCGGCCATTGCACCGGCGGACGCTCACCATCGTAGAGCACAGGCACACCGGTCAGTTGCACAGCCCCCATCCGGGGGTCATCGAAGTGCTGGAAAAAGCCGATCGCCTGCAAGTGCGGGTCTTGGGGCAGGTCTTGCAGCGCACAAACCGCTGCCGCCGGAATGTCGATTCGTTCGCACAGCGCCAGCCAGTGGGCGGTGCTCTCCCGGCTCACCTGTTGGCTCAGGGCTTCATACAAGGGGCCAATGTGGCGCGTGCGCCCGGCCATGTCCTTGAAACGCGGGTCCAGGGCCAAGTCCTCTCGACCGCAGGCGGCAAAAAAGCGCTGCCAGTGGGCATCTGTGTAGGGCATCATGCACACATAGCCATCCGAGGTTTGATAAGGGCGACGCCAGGGGTTGGTGACCCGTGGGTAGCCCGCCGGGGCCAAGGGCGGCTCGAAATGCTGCCCGTACAGGTGTTCCACCAAATTGAAGGCCACCATGCTCTCAAACATGGGCACCTCCACCTGGCGACCCTGGCCGTCGCGCTGGCGCGCCATCAGGGCCCCCAAAATGGCAATGGCAGCGACCAGACCGCTGGTCTTGTCGGCCGTCGCGGTCGGAAAATACGAAGGGCTACCCGTTTGCAGCCGGCCCAAATCGGCGATGCCCGACATGCCCTGAATGATGTCGTCGTAAGCGGGTCTGCCCCCGTACGGCCCACTTTCGGTGAAACCGTGCAAAGTGGCAAAAATGAGCCGGGGGTGTCGCTGGCGCATGGCAGCGGGGTCCAGGCCGATGGCGGCCAGTTTTTGCGGGCGTATGCTGTGCATGAACACATCGGATTGGGCCAGCAAGGCTTGCAAGGCCGTCTGACCCGCCGCTTGCTTCAGGTCTATGACCACGCTTTTCTTGTTGCGGTTGGTGCCCAAAAACACCGCCCCCATTCCGGCTTCTGTGCTGGGACCGGTCTGGCGGGTCGAGTCTCCTTGCGGCGACTCGATCTTGATCACTTCGGCCCCCAGGTCGCCCAGCCATTGACTGGCATAGGGGCCCATCAAGACCGAACTGGCATCGATGACTCGGTATCCACTCAGAGGCAGCATGGGTTCAAACGACAGGGTGAAAGTTGCAGGCCATTATCGGCCCTTGCACCGATGTCACATGCGAACAACGCCGGCCCGAGGTCACCCCCAAGACAGTGATATATTTATACTGCTCAATCAGGCAACGGAGACTCATATGCTCGACCCCCAAGCAGCAAAGTTGTTGAAGTTGTTGCAAGAAAACAATGTGCCGGCCGTTTACGAACAAACGGTCGATCAAGCCCGCGAAGCGTACCGCAACCGGCGCACTTACACCCAACCCGACCCCCCGCAGATCTTGCGCGTCAATGACCACCAGGTCATGTCCTCCACGTCGCGTTTCACGGTGCGCGAATACCAGCCCGACGTGCCCCGCGAAGGCCCTTTACCGGCCCTGGTCTACCTGCACGGCGGGGGCTGGAGCATCGGCGACCTCGAGACCCACGACGTCTTGTGCCGCAGCCTGTGTCAGCAGGCGGGCATGGTGGTGGTGGCGGTTGACTACCGCATGGGCCCCGAGAGCCCTTTCCCGGCCGCCTACCAAGACGCGATGGCCGCATTTCTTTGGGTGTGCAGCCGGGCCAACACCCTGGGCATAGACCTCGAGCGCGTGGCCATCGGCGGCGACAGCGCCGGTGGCAATCTGGCCGCAGCCGTCAGCATAGGCCTGCGCGGCGCGGTTCATCATCCGGCCTTTCAGTTGCTGATTTACCCGGCGACGCACATGAAGCCCGACACCGAATCACACGAAAAATTTGCCGAAGGTTATTTGCTCACCCGACCTGCCATCGAGTGGTTCGCCGGCAACTACCTCGCCAAACCGGCCGATGCCGAAGATTGGCGGGCGTCGCCTTTGCGGGCCGAATCGTTCGCGGGCTTGCCCCCGGCGCTGGTGCTGACGGCGGGGTTTGACCCATTGCGCGACGAGGGCCTGAAATACGCCGATGCCCTCTCTGAGGCGGGCGTGCCCTGCCAATACATCTGCTTCGAGCGGCAGATCCATGGCTTCATCACCATGGGCAAGGTCATCACCGAGGCCAACACGGCGGTCAGCCTCTGTGCCCAGGCACTGCGTCAGGCGATGTCGATCTGATGCAAACCGTAGCGCCCCTGCGCACGGTCCTGGAAAAAACAACGCAAGGTTTCGCGCACGGTGCGAAAGGCGATCTCGTCCCAGGGGATGTCCTGCTCGGCAAACAACCGGGCTTCCTGAGTTTCGTGGCCGGGCTCAAAGCGGGTGTGGGCGAGTTGGGCCCGGTAAAAGAAATGCACTTGCCCGACACGCACCACATTCATGATCGAGAACAGCTCTTGCATGTCAAAAACCGCGCCCGCCTCTTCGCGCGTTTCACGGGCAGCACCCTGGGCCAAGGTTTCGCCCAACTCCATAAAGCCGGCCGGTAGCGTCCATTTGCCCCGCCTGGGTTCGATATTGCGCAAACACAACAAAACCTTGTCTTCCCAAACCGGAATGGTGCCGACGACATTGAGCGGGTTTTCGTAATGAACGGTGTGACACGCCGGACAGACCGCCCTCTCTCGGGTGTCCCCATCGTCGGGCGTGCGCATCACCACGGCGGTGCCGCATTGTTTGCAGTGTCGGATGGTGCCGTGTGTGAACATGCCCGCAGTTTAACCGAGGGCCGTCCACTCGACAGGGCAGGGCCCTGTCACGTCAAGACTTGCCGTGCTTGATGATCAGCTCTTTGGCGGCAGCCAGCAGTTTGTCGCCCGGCAGGCCCCGCTTGTTCATGTCGGCCACCCACTCGTCGTCCACCTGGCTCGAGCGCTTGATGAAGTCGCCCACATCCAGCGTACCCATGGTGGTGATGTTGTTGCCACGATCCACAGCGGCCTTGCGACCCGGCACGTCATTCGCCTGCTGCACTTTGCCCAGCCAGGCCGAAGTGTTGAGCCCCGAATTGGCATCAATCACTTTTTTCAGTTCGGGCGACAAGCCGTTGTAGCGGGCTTTGTTCATCGCCATGACAAAGGTGGTGGTGTACAGGGCCGTGCTGTTGGCCGGGAATTCGGTGTGGAATTTCACCAACTCATGCACCTTCACCGCCGGCACCACCTCCCAGGGGATGACGCAACCATTGATGGTGCCTTTGGACAAGGCATCGGTGATGGCCGGCAGGGGCATGCCCACCGGAGTGGCCCCCAGGGCGGCCAGCAGCTTGGTCACCTGACGGGTGGGGGCGCGCATCTTCAAGCCCTTGAGGTCAGCCGCATTGCGGATCTGCCGGTCAGTGGTGTGGAACATGCCGGGGCCGTGCACATGCAGGGCCAGCACCTGGGTGTCTTTGTATTCGTCGGCGCCCTCCGTCTGGATGTACTCCCACAAGGCCTTCGAGGTCGCCTCCGCGTTGTTCATCATGAAAGGCAGCTCAAACACCTCGGTGCGCGGGAAACGTCCGGCGGTATTGCCCGGCAAAGTCCAAACCACATCCACCACACCGTCTTTGGCCTGGTCGTAGAGCTGTGCCGGCGTACCGCCGAGTTGCATGGCCGGGTAGCCTTCAAATTTGATGCGCCCCCCCGAGTCTTTCTCGACCTTCTCCATCCACGCCTTGTGCATGCTCAGGTAAACCGCCGACTGCGGCGCCATGAAAGTGTGGAACTTCAGGGTCACGCTTTGTTGGGCCAGGCCGGACAATCCGGGGGCGCCCAAAGCCACGGCGGCGCCGGATTTGAGCAGGGTGCGTCTTTGAAACATGAGGATCTCCTTGTCAAAATCAGGTCAGATACTGAATGGCCCACAGGCTGATGCCCGGGAACAACAACAACAAAATGGTGCGCAGGGTGTCGCTGACCAGAAAAGGCATGACCCCACGGTAGCTTTCGGCAATGGGCACATCTTTGGCCATGCCATTGACCACATACACATTCAGTCCCACCGGCGGGGCCAGCAGACCAAACTCAACCACCATCAGCACCATGATGCCAAACCAAATGGCCACCGACTCTTTGGGCAAACCAAAGTCCAGACCCATGATCATGGGGAAGAAAATCGGAATGGTCAACAAAATCATCGACAACTCGTCCATGAAGGCGCCCAGCACCACATAGAACAGCAAAATGGCGATCACCACCATCAGCGGTGACAGCCCCCATCCCGCCACCACCCCGGCCAACTGATTGGGCACCTGGGTCAAGGCCAGGGCCGAGTTCATCATGTCGGCGCCGATGAAAATCAGAAAAATCATGGCCGAACTCTCGGCCGTGGCATAAAAACATTGCTTGAACTTGGACCAGTCGATTTCCCGCTTGAGCAAGGCCGCAATGAAGGTGGCCGCCGCCCCGACCCCCGCGCCCTCTGTCGGGGTAAAGAAACCGCCGTAGATGCCCCCGAACACGATCAGAAAAATCGCCAGCATCGGGGCCACACCCAGCACCGCCGAAGCAGTCAATCGGGCCGGTGCCTCATCCACCTCGGGGGCCTGACCCGGCACCATGCGGACATAGATCGCAATGGCCACCATATAACCCAACATGGCGATGATGCCGGGCACCATGGCGGCGGCGAACAATTTGGCGATGTTCTGTTCGGTCAAAATGGCGTAGATCACCAAAGGGACCGAAGGCGGAATCAAAATGCCCAGGGTACCCGAGGCGGCCAGAGTGCCGGTGGACAAACGGCCCGAATAGCCATGGCGCTGCAACTCCGGCAGCGCCACCCGCGTGATGGTGGCTGCGGTCGCCACCGAAGAGCCGCAAATCGCGCCAAAGGCCGCACAGGCCAACACCGCCGCCATGGCCAGACCCCCTTTGAAACGGCTCATCACGCCTGCGGCAAAGTCAAACAAGGCCTTGCTGATCCCGCCCTGGGTGGCAAAGTTGCCCATCAGGATGAACAGAGGGATGACCGACAGGTCATAACTGGCAAATCGGGCATAGGCCGCGGTATTGAGAAAACTGGCAAAAGGCGACCAGCCGGTTTGCATCACATACCCGACGCCGCCGGCCGCGAACATCGAAATGGCAATCGGCACGCGCATCGCCATCAGCACCAGCATGATGCCGAAAATCGTCAGTGTCAGCGCCAGGGGGCTCAAGTCGATTCCCCGCTCTGTGCCCCGATCACCGCTTGCGTCAGGGCGATGACGGCGGTCAGCACAAAGGCCGGCCACATGGCGGCATACACATACCACTCGGGCAAACCCATCATCATGGTGCTCGACAGGGTCTCGTAGGCATTCATGCCACCCAGCCAGGTGCGCCAGGCCAACAAGGCAAAAACAGCCCCCATGGCCAACGCGCCCAGGCGATCCATGGCGGCCTGGGTCTGCGGGGCGGCTTTGGCGGTGAAGAAATCCACAATGATGTGCCCGCGGGTGTACTGACACCAGGGCATGAACAAGGCGATCGCGGCGCCGGTGGCGACGCCCGATAACTCAAAATCACCCGCAATGGTCTGCCCGATGGTCTCGCGACCGATGATGCTGCCGCAGGTGAGCAAGGTGATGAAGGTCATCAACAGGCCGGCCAGAATGGCGCTCAATCGGGCGAGTGAGCCAAGCACAGCCATCTGGCGACCCTCTGCCTGTCGACTCAGACCACCTGCAGGCGAATTTCGCCCACGCCGGCCACGCCACCCACCAGCACATCGCCGCGAACCACGGCTTTCACCCCTTCAGGCGTGCCGCTGTAAATCAGGTCGCCGGCTTGTAACTCCCAGGCGTTGCTGATGTGCTCTATCGTTTCGGCAATGTTCCAGATCAACTTGCTGACATCACTGCGCTGCCGGTCCTGGCCGTTGACTTGCAGCCAGATCTCTGCCTTTTCGACATCGCCCGCCTGGGCGGCCGGTGTGATGGGGCCGATCGGTGAACTGTGGTCAAAGGCTTTGCCTATGCACCAGGGCCGGCCCTGCTTCTTCATCTCGCCTTGCAGGTCACGGCGGGTCATGTCCAGACCCACGGCGTAACCGAAAATGTGCTGGTGCGCATCGGCGGCCTTGATGTGCTTGCCACCTTTGCCGATGGCCACCACCAGCTCAATTTCGTGCTGAAAATCCTGGGTCAGGGTCGGGTAGGGCAAAGACGCGGTCTCGCCGGGGAGTGCCAGCACCACCGTGTTGGCCGGCTTGATGAAAAAGAAGGGCGGCTCACGACCGGTGAACCCCATTTCCTTGGCGTGCTCGACATAATTGCGGCCCACGCAGTAAATTCTTTGGACGGGGAAGCGCTCGGCGCGCCCGACGACCGGCACCGAAACGATTTCGGGCGGGTTGATGACAAAACTCATGTGAACTCTCTTCGATCAAAACAACTCGGAATGTGCAAGCGATTTTAGGCGTGGCCACCAGCCATGTGTCCGACGTTTTCTCTACCTGCTATGTGATTCTGACATATCGTTTATGCGGGTATTCCCTGTTTTTCGGGCTGATTCCGCCCATGGCCACGGCACCGATCGAGGCTGCGCTATGCTCAGCCCATGAAGCTCTACAACTATTTCCGTTCTTCGGCCTCATTCCGTGTCCGCATTGCCCTGCAACTGAAAGGGCTGTCCTACGAATATGTCCCCATACACCTGGCCCAGGGCGAGCACCGGCAAGCCGGATACCGGGGGGTCTCGGCCGACGGTTTGGTGCCATTGCTCGACTTGGGTACAGAGCGCTTGAGTCAATCCATGGCCATCATCGAGTACCTCGACGAAACCCATTCCGAGCCGCGCCTATTGCCCGCCGACCCCTTGTCCAGAGCCCGTGTCCGGGCGCTGGCCCAGTCGATTGCCTGCGAAATCCACCCCTTGAACAATTTGCGGGTGTTGCGCTACCTCAGCAAAGAACTGCATTTGGACGAAGAGACCAAAAACACCTGGTACCGGCATTGGGTGCGCGATGGCCTGGAAGCCTTTGAGCGGCAACTGGCTCAGGGTCCTGAGTCGACTTATTCTTTTGGCCATCAACCCACCCTGGCCGATTGCTGTCTGGTCCCGCAAATCTTCAACGGCCAGCGATTCAAGGTGAATTTCGATGGCCTGCCGCTGACCATGGGGGCGTTTGAGGCCTGCATGAAACTGGACGCCTTCCAAAAGGCCCAACCTTCCGCCTGCCCGGACTTTGAAGCCTGAGACCGCCGACCTCCCGGCATCGCTGCCGCATTGGCGCTGGCTCGATTGGCCAGTTCCCGGGGTGCGGGCCGGGCACAGTTGGCGCAGCGGCGGGGCCTCTGCCCCCCCTTGGCACAGCTTCAATCTGGGCGACCATGTGGGCGATCTGCCTGCGGCGGTGGCCGCCAACCGCCGGCGTCTGAGCGACACCCTCGGGGTTCAGCCGGTGTTTTTGCGCCAGGTGCATGGTTGGGGCGTGCAATCACTGCCGTGCCCCAACGACACCGAAGCCGATGCGGTCTGGACCGAACAACCCGCACAAGGCTGCTGCATCATGGTGGCCGATTGCCTGCCCGTGTTGCTCAGCGACGAGCGCGGGCGCGTGGTGGCCGCCGCCCATGCCGGTTGGCGGGGCTTGTGCGGACACCATGGCATCGGCGTGATCGAGACCTTGATGCAAGTCCTGCGTGCGCATGCCCCGCAAGCCCGCTGGCACGCCTGGCTGGGGCCTGCCATCGGGCCGCGTGCATTTGAGGTCGGCGAAGATGTCCGCCAGGCCTTTATCGCCGCCACACCGCCATCGCAGGCCCATTTTCTGCCCCTGCCGGGCCGCATGGGAAAGTGGTGGTGCGACCTGCCCGGTCTGGCCCGCGACCGGCTGCGCGCCTGCGGGGTGAGCGAAGTCTGGGGCAACGACGGCAGCGACGAATGGTGCACCCACACCCGGGCTGATTTGTATTTTTCGCACCGCCGAGATGGCCGCAGCGGCCGCATGGCGGCAGTGATCTTTTTGGACCCCTGAACCGCTTGCTGATCGATTTTGTCAGCAAACCGAAGGGCTGACCCTGCCATACTGTGAGCAGTCACAGAGGAGACATCCATGGTAGCCCCTTCCATGCCCGACTGGAGCCAAGCCGCCGAGCAATTCAAAAAACAATTTGGCGACAGTTGGTCGCAGGCCCTGAACGCTTTTCAGAAAATGGACATGGGCTCGGCCGGGCCCCGCAATTTGCAGTTCTCGCCTGCCAAACTCGCCGAGTTACAAAAAAACTATCTGGACGAGGCCAGCCGTCTTTGGAACGACAGCCTGCACGCCAACCCCCCGCTCAAGGATCGCCGCTTTGCCGCCGAAGCCTGGTCACACAACCCGATTGCCGCTTACACCGCCGCAGCCTACCTGCTCAATGCCCGCACCCTGATGGGCTTGGCCGATGCCGTAGACGCCGATGCCAAAACCCGGGCCCGCATTCAATTCGCGGTCGAGCAATGGGTGGCCGCTTCCGCGCCCAGCAACTATCTGGCTTTCAACGCCGATGCCCAGAAAAAAGCCATCGACACCCAAGGTGAGAGCATCGCCAAGGGCATTCAGAACCTGATGCATGACATTCGCCAGGGCCATGTGTCGATGACCGACGAGAGCCTGTTCGAGGTCGGCAAAAACGTCGCCACCACCGAGGGGCAAGTGGTCTACGAAAACGACTATTTCCAGCTCATCGAATACAAGCCCCTGACTGCGAAAGTGCACGAACGGCCTTTTTTGCTGGTGCCGCCCTTCATCAACAAGTTCTACATCCTTGACCTGCAACCGGAAAATTCTTTCATCCGCTATTGCGTCTCACAGGGGCACCGCACTTTTGTTGTCAGTTGGCGCAACCCCGACCCAAGCCACTCGAACACCACCTGGGACGATTATGTGGAACAAGTGGTCATCAAGGCCATCGAGGTCACGCGCGAAATCGGCGGCGCGGCGCAAATCAATGCCTTGGGCTTTTGCGTCGGCGGCACCATCCTGACCAACGCCTTGTCGGTCTTGGCCGCGCGCAAAAAAGACTGGGTCGCCAGCACCACCTTGCTGACCACATTGGTCGATTTCTCCGACACCGGGGTGCTCGACGTTTTCATCGACGAGAACTTCGTTCGCTTTCGCGAAATGCAATTTGCCAACGGCGGCCTCATGGCCGGTCGCGACATGGCCCAGACCTTCTCCTTCCTGCGGCCCAACGACCTGGTCTGGAACTATGTGGTGGGCAACTACCTCAAGGGCGAAACACCGCCGCCCTTTGACCTGCTGTACTGGAACAGCGACTCGACCAATTTGCCTGGCCCCCTGTACGCATGGTACTTGCGCCACACCTACCTCGAGAACCAACTCATCAAGCCGGGCTCGGCCACGGTCTGCGGCGAGAAAATCGACCTCACCAAGGTCAAGATGCCTTTCTACATCTATGGCTCGCGCGAAGATCACATCGTCCCCATCGGCGGCTCTTACGCATCGACCCAGGTCTTTCCCGGGTCCAAGCGCTTCATGATGGGGGCCTCGGGCCACATTGCCGGCGTCATCAACCCGCCCGTCGCCAAAAAGCGCAGCCACTGGGTACGCCAAGATGGCCGCTTCCCTGCCGATGTCAACGAATGGATCGCCGGCGCCAAAGAAGTGCCCGGCAGCTGGTGGACCGATTGGGCCGCCTGGCTCAAGGGGCATGCGGGCAAGACCATTGCCGCCCCCAAAACCTACGGCAAGGGCAAGTTCAAGGCCATCGAGCCCGCGCCCGGCCGCTACGTCAAAGCCAAGGCATAACGCATTTTTCAACCTGTATTTTTTCCAAGGAGACCACAATGAGCAAAAAAGTCGCATACGTCACGGGGGGCATGGGGGGCATCGGCACCGCCATTTGTCAGCGTCTGCACAAAGAAGGTTTCACCGTCATCGCCGGTTGCGGCCCCACGCGCGACCATGCCAAATGGCTGGCTGAGCAAAAGGCGCTGGGCTACACCTTCCACGCCTCAGTGGGCAATGTGGCCGATTGGAATTCCACCGTCGAGGCCTTCAGCAAAGCCAAGGCCGAGCACGGCATCATCGATGTGCTGGTCAACAACGCCGGCATCACCCGCGATCGCATGTTCCTGAAAATGACCCGTGAAGACTGGGACGCCGTCATCGACACCAACCTCAACTCCATGTTCAACGTCACCAAACAGGTCGTGCCCGACATGGTCGAAAAGGGCTGGGGCCGCATCATCCAGATCTCCTCGGTCAACGGTGAAAAAGGCCAGGCAGGCCAAACCAACTACTCGGCCGCCAAAGCCGGTATGCACGGCTTCACCATGGCCCTGGCTCAGGAGATGGCCAATAAAGGCGTGACCGTGAACACGGTCAGCCCGGGCTACATCGGCACCGACATGGTTCGCGCCATACGCCCCGACGTGCTGGAAAAAATCGTCGGCACCGTGCCGGTCAAACGCCTGGGTGAGCCCAGCGAAATCGCCTCCATCGTCGCCTGGCTGGCCAGCGACGAGGGCGGCTATGCCACCGGCGCCGACTTCTCGGTCAACGGCGGTCTGCACATGGGCTGAGCGCCGCGGGCGACACGACGCAGGGGCCTTCGGGCCCCTATTTGTTTACACTGAATCCTCACACTTCCCCTGGAGCCCATTCATGAAACTGTCCCTGGCTTTCTCTCCCGGCGCTTGTGCCATCGTGCCCTATATCCTGCTCAAAGAAGCCGGGGCTGACTTTGAAACCCTCAATGTCAATCTGGCCAAGGGTGAACACCACCAACCCGAATACCTGAAAATCAATCCCAAGGGCAAGGTCCCCGCGCTCATCATGGGCGACACCGTCATCACCGAAAACGTCGCGATCCATGTCTGGATTGATCGCCAGTTCCCGCAAGCGGGCCTCATGCCCGCCGACCCCATGCAATACATCCACTGCCTCTCCATCCTGGGTTGGTGTGGCTCGGGCATACATCCAAAACTGACCCAACAGGCCCGCCCCGAGCGCTATTGCGACCTGCCCGGTTCGGCAGACCGGGTCAAGGCCCTGGGTCACGAGGGCATGATCGAGCAATACGAACTGGCCGAAGAGATGCTGGCCGGCAAAACCTGGTTCTTCAACGACCGTTTCTCTTGCGCAGACGCCTATTTTTACTGGACGTTCCGCCGTGGCGGTGCGTTTGGCAGCGATCTGTCACGCTTCAAAAACTGCACCGCCCACCGTCAGCGCGTCGAGCAACGCGACAGCGTCAAGGCCCTGCTGGCCCACGAGGAAAAGGTCAAGGCCGAATTGGCCCGCGCGGTCTGACCCTGCCCCGGTTCACTCTTTGGGTGCGCCCGAATCGCGCACGATCGCCTCAAAGCGCTTGATTTCGGTATGCACAAAACGCGCGAACTCGTCGGGTGTGCTGCCCATCGTCAACGCGCCCATGCCAGTGAGCTTGGTGCGAATCTCAGGCTGACGCAAAATCCCCAGCACCTCGGTGTTGAGGCGTTGGACCACCTCGGCAGGCGCCCCTGCGGGCAGCATCAAGCCATACCAGGCCGAGGCCAGCATGTTCACACCGGCCTCTTTGAAGGTCGGCACATCGGGCAGGGCGGGCAGGCGTTTGTCGCTAGCCACCGCCAGCGCTTTGAGCAAACCGCCCTTGATGCTGCCCAAAGAACCGGTATCGATCATCATGTCGATGTGCCCGGCGATCAGGTCTTGGGCGGCAGGCCCGCTGCCCTTGTACGGCACATGTCTGATGTCCAGTCCCGTGGCCGTTTTGAACTGCGCCCCCGCCAGGTGCTGCGAGCCCCCGATACCCGCCGAGCCATAAGTGAACTTGCCCGGGTTGCGTCTGGCATCGTCAACCAAGTCTTTCAGCGAATTCCAAGGCGACTTGGCCGGCACCACCATCACATTGGGTATTTCACACAGCGTGGTGACCGGGGCGAAATCTTTGATCGGATCAAAGCCCAGGCGGGTGTACAGATGCACCGCCGCCGCATTCGTCGAACTGGTGGCCAGCAGCAGGCTGTGGCCATCGGCCTTTTCTTTCACAAACTGCTGCGTGCCAATCACGCCACCGGCACCGCCTTTGTTGTCGACCACCACCGACAGGCCCAGCGCCTGCGCCAGTGGTTGCGCCAACATGCGCCCGATCTGGTCGGTCGCGCCTCCTGTCGGCCAGGGCACCAAAATCCGAACCGGGCGTGTGTCGCTGGGCCAAGCGGCCTGCGCCCAGGGCGCTGCCAACAAGGCTCCGGCGGCGGTCAACATCCGTCGGCGACGCCAGGACAGCAGCCCCATCGTCAAACCCCGCCCTTGGCCTTGATGGCCTCGTCCACCCACGGGGCGGTGTAGGTGCCAGCGGCGATGGCCTTCAACGAGGCCACCTCGGCATCGACTTTTTCCTGCGCTTTGGCGGCCACCACAGCCGCCTGCGCGGGCGGAATCGCCACCACGCCGTCGCCGTCGCCCAAAATGATGTCACCGGGGTTGACCAACATGCCCCCGACCACCACCGGCACATTGATCGAGCCGGGGCCTTCCTTATACGGGCCGCGTAAATTGATGCCACGCGACCAGCAGGGGAACTGCTTGGTCTCATAAGAATCGGCATCCCGGATGGCCCCGTCCACCACGAACGCGACACATCCGCGAGATTTGGCATAGCTCATCATGATCTCGCCCACCAGCGCCCGGCTGACGTCGGCGTCGCCGTCGATCACCAGCACGTCACCGGCCTGCAGCGTGCTCAGCGCTTTGTGGATCATCAGGTTATCGCCACCGCGCACCCGCACCGTCACCGCCTGGCCGCAGGCCGTCAGCACCGAGCGATGCACCGGGCGCAAGTCAGAGCTGCCAACCAGTCGCCCGCCCATGATGTCGCTCACGATCGAGGTCGCAAAACCCGCCAGCGACTGCACGGCGGCTGCCGGTGTGTTGGGGTGGGGGAAGATTTCAAATCCATTCAAATAACTCATGTGCTTTTCTCCAGTTTAAAAACCCAAAATTTGTTGACGCCTTTGCAAATGCGCGGGCCAGGCCTGCGGGTTGGCGCAGCGTGGTGGCATCTCGAGCGTGTTTTTATAGCCGATCAGTTGCTCGGCCCCCATGCGCGCCACATTGCGACGCGCCTCATGCGTGACACCCGCCGTGTGAAATGTCGCATACACCTTGTCCATGGCCAGCAGCGGGTGGTCCAGCGGCGGGGGCTCCTGGTCCCAGACATCCAGCCCGGCCCCCGACAGGTGGCCGCTGCTCAGGGCCTGGGCCAGCGCTTGCTCGTCGTGTATGCCGCCACGCGCGGTGGTGATGAACATCGCGCCAGGCTTCATTTGGGCAAAGCGTTGCGCGTTCATCATGCGCATCGTGCCGGCATCGCGCGGGCAGTGCAAAGACACCACATCGCTTTGCGCCAGCAGCGTCTCCAGATCAACCGGCTCGGCGCCCCGGCGCCTGATCTCGGCAGGCTCGACAAACGGGTCACACGCCAGCACCTTCATGTCAAACACAGGCGCGATGCGTGCCACTTGGGTGCCGACCTGGCCCATGCCCACCAGCCCAAGCGTTTTGCCGGTGATCTCATGGCCCATCACCTCTTCGCGCGTCAGTTGCGTGGTGCGGTGCATCTTGCGATCGCACTCGATCATGCGCCGCGACAGCCCCAGCATCAGCCCGAAAGTGTGTTCTGCCACCGAACGGGCATTGCCGCCCGACTGGTTCACCACCAGAATCCCGGCCTCGGTGCAGGCCTGGGCGTCGACCGTGTCAAAGCCCGCGCCGTTGGACGACACCACCAGCAAATGGGGACAGCGCGCGATCAACTCGGCCTGGGCAAAAAACGGCTTGGGCAAATCGTCTTTGGTCGCCGCGATCTGGTACACATGGGCCTGCGCCAGCAAATCCCAGGCCTGCCCGGCGGGGCCTTTGACATCCATGACGCTCAGCTCAATGCCGGGCTCGGCCTGCATCAGGCGGTCATAGATCGGGTCGATCCACAAACTGGTGCGGACGGTCCGCATGGGCATATTCCATTGGGGCATGGTCAACAGTCGCTACAAGGTTTACTGCTTAGCATAACCATTTTGGCGCGCCGGGGCTGTCGCAAACGCGTGACTTAAAATGTCAACCCACCTTGCCCCTCAGCGCATGACCTTTTCCCCTCACCGCCTCAGTGTCGCGCCCATGATGGACTGGACCGACCGGCATTGCCGGTTCTTCCATCGCCTGCTCACGCGCCATACCTTGCTCTACACCGAAATGGTCACCACCGGTGCGCTGCGCCATGGCGACGTGCAGCGGCACTTGCGCTTCAACGAACAGGAACACCCCGTGGCCTTGCAGTTGGGCGGCAGCGAGCCCGAAGAATTGGCCTTTGCCGCCCGGCTGGGCGAGCAGTGGGGCTACGACGAAATCAACCTCAATTGCGGCTGTCCCTCCGAGCGCGTGCAGCGCGGTGCCTTCGGGGCCTGCCTCATGAATGAACCAGGCACCGTGGCCGACGGCGTCAAGGCCATGCGCGACGCGGTCAGCATCCCGGTCACCGTCAAGCACCGCATCGGCGTCGACAAAATCGAATCGTATGAATTTGTGCGCGACTTCATCGGCCAGGTGAGCGAAGCCGGTTGCGACACCTTCATCGTCCACGCCCGCAACGCCTGGCTGCAGGGCCTGAGCCCGAAAGAAAACCGCGAGATCCCCCCCTTGCGCTACGACCTGGTTTATCGCCTCAAACAAGACTTCCCCCACCTGACCCTGGCCATCAACGGGGGCATCACCCACAACGATCAAATCGCCCATCACCTGACGCTGCTTGACGGGGCCATGCTCGGGCGCGAGGCCTACTACCGCCCCTGGCTCATGACCGAATGGGACACGCGCTTTTGGGGCGATGCCACCGCCACCGCGCCCGAGCGCGAAGCCATCGAGCTGGCCATGGTCGAATACATGGAGATGGCCCACGCCCAGGACGGCTGCCCCTGGTACGCCATCGCCCGCCACATGCTGGGCCTCTACCACGGGCTGCGCGGTGCCCGCCTGTGGCGCCAGGTCTGGAGCGACCACCGCCTCAAACCTTTGCCCCCGCGTGAAGTCTGGCAACGGGCGCGCCAGGCCATGGCCCAGGGCCAAGAGCACAGCAAAGAGACTCTCCAAGAGAACCGCCAAGAAAACCGCCAGGAGCCGCACATTGCCTCGTGACTCCCTGCAACGCTGGGCCTTGCTGCTGGCCTGGCTCACCCCGGGCCTTTGGTCGGTGAATGCCATCGTCTCCCGCCTGGCACCGGGCGTGATCGAACCCTACACCCTCGCATTGGGGCGCTGGGCCATCGCGGGCACAGTGCTGGCGATTTGGGCCCGGGCCGACTTGCGCCAACACGGGGGCGAATGGCGGCAACGCCCCTGGGCCTTTTTGTCATTGGGGTTTCTGGGCATGTTTGTGTGCGGGGCCTTGTTCTACAAAGCCGGGCGCACCACCCAGGCCATCAATATGGGGCTCATCTACGCCACGTCCCCCATACTGATCACCCTGGCCAGCACCTATGGCTTCGGCGAGCGGCGCCTCAGCCGGGGCCAGTGGCTGGGGGTGGTCCTGGCCTTGTGGGGCGTGATGCATGTGGTCACGGGTGGGCAATACACCCGACTGGGCGACATCGCATGGGTCGAGGGCGATTTATGGATGCTGCTGTGTGCCCTGTCCTGGGCCGCCTATGCCCTGGTCCTGCGCCAGGTGCCCAGCGCATTGGGCGATATGGGGCGACTGGCCCTCATCAATTTCTCGGGCGTGCTGCTGCTCAGCCCTTTCGTGCTGGCCGAATGGCAGGACCCCGACACCCCGGCCCTCACCCTGCAGGCGCTGGGTCTGGTGGTGGCCGCCGCCATCATCCCCGGCATCGGCTCTTATCTGATCTACTGCTGGGCGCAAAGGGTGTTGGGGGCAGCCCGCGTCAGCGTCACCCTTTACCTGGGACCTTTGTGGAATGCGGTCATGGCCTGGCTGATATTGGGTGAACAACTGGGGGCACACCACTGGATGGGGGGCTTGCTGATCTTGCCCGGCATCTACCTGGCCACGCGCAAACCCTCCCACTAAGGGCAGCTCCGCGCCTGGTTCAGTGGCGCGGCCTGTCGGCGCCGCAGAAATCCTTCCCTAAAACCCCTGTCTGGGGCCTCTTCAGGAAGCCGCCTCCAGCCCGTTGGCAAAGTGCGCCTGCATGCGCTGGCTGGCCAGCGTGCCGTCACGCGCCACGATCGCATCCAGCAGCGCCTGGTGCTCGGTCAGCGACTCTTGCACCCGCCCCGCCTTCAACAGCGACTGGTGGCGATTCAGCTTCATCACCTTGCGCAAATCGGCCACCAACTGCATGCGCCAGCGGTTATCGGCCAGTTCCAGCAGACGCAGGTGAAACCGCTCGTTGATGGCAAAAAACCGCTCCCGGTCGTTTTGCGCTTGCACCAAGTCTTGGTGCAAGT
>JBEAZY010000133.1:0-6286 GCA_041159205.1 Pseudomonadota bacterium | reverse complement strand
GAACGCACCCGCACCAGACTTTGGGCACGGGCCACAATGCCGAAGGTGTTGTAGGGTTGCAGGGCTACCTGAGACTCGATGATCATGGGAGAATTGTCGCATTGTGCGACCGCCACGAGCCTGACACCATGCCCTCATTTGACACCGTCTGCGAAGCCAATCTGGTAGAAATCAAAAACGCCGTCGATAACGCGGCCAAGGAAATCGGCACCCGCTTCGATTTCAAAGGCAGCTCGGCGGCCATCGAATTGAAGGACAAGGAGATCACCCTTTGGGGGGATGCCGAGTTCCAGCTGGCGCAGGTCGAGGACATCTTGCGCAACAAACTCGCCAAGCGGCAGGTCGATGTCCGTTTTCTGGACATCGGAGAGGTGCAAAAAGCCGGTGGCGACAAGGTCAAGCAGGTGGTCAAGGTGCGCAATGGCATAGAGTCTGAGGCCGCCAAGAAAATCCAGCGCCTGATCAAGGACAGTAAATTGAAATTGCAAGCCGCGATTCAGGGCGAGGCGGTGCGGGTCAGCGGCGGCAAGCGCGACGACTTGCAAGAGGCCATGCGGCTGATCCGCCAGGGCATGACCGATCTGCCCCTGAGTTTCAACAACTTCCGCGACTGATCAATCGCGTCGGCCCTGGCCGATGCGCGGCTCGGTGCCGGCCAGCAGGCGACTGAGGTTGGCGCGGTGTCGGTAAAGCAATACCGCCCCCATGGCGGCCACCGCCAGACCGAGACCGGGGCGGCCGGGCCAAACCACACCGATGCCCAAAAGATAGAAAAACGGTGCAAACAGCGCCGCGCAAATCGCCCCCAGGGAGGAGATGCGACTGAAAAACACCACAATCAGCCAGGTCGCCAAAGTGGCCAGACCCAAGGCGGGCTCTATGCCCAGCAACACGCCGGCTGCGGTCGCCACGCCTTTGCCACCCTGAAAGCGGAAAAAAATCGGCCAGACATGTCCGAGAAAGGCCGCCAGAGCCACAGGGGCCAGGAGCTCTTCGGGCCAACCGGCATCGACACCGTATTGGGCCACCAGCCAGACCGGCAGCCAACCCTTGGCGGCGTCGAGCAGCAGCGTCAACGCGGCGGCCGGTTTGTGCCCCGAGCGCAGCACATTGGTGGCCCCGGGGTTGCCGCTGCCGTAGGTGCGCGGGTCGCTCAGCCCCAGCAGGCGACTGACCAGAACGGCAAAGGACAAAGACCCGATCAGATAGGCCGCCAAAACAAGCAAAAGCGATTCAATCATCGGGCCATTATCGCCGCACTCGGGCGCGTTCTTCCTCTTGCAAGCGCAGCACGCGGCGCTGCACTTTGCCGGTGGTGGTCATGGGCAAGGCATCGATGAACTCGATCTCTTTGGGGTATTCGTACGGGGCCAGCAAGCCCCGCACATGGTCTTGCAAGGCCGTGACCAAAGCCGCATCGCCCCGATGACCGGGGGCCAGCACCACATAGGCCTTGACCAGGGCCCCGCGCTGGGGATCGGGCTTGGGCACCACTGCCGCATTGGCCACGGCGGGGTGCTTGACCAGGCAGTTTTCGATCTCGCTGGGGCCTATGCGATAGCCCGCCGACTTGAAGACATCATCGGCCCGCCCCTGGTACCACAAATAGCCATCGGCATCGCGCACCGCCAGGTCGCCCGTGCGGCACCAGTCGCCGGTGTATTTGTCGGCAGTGGCCTCGGGCTTGCGCCAGTAGCCCAGAAAAAAGATTGGGTCCGGTTGACCGTGCCGGTTGGTGCGGTGCAAAGCCACATCGCCGGGCACGCCATCGGGCACGGGGCGGCCTTCCTCGTCGATGACGTCCACCCAGTGCCCCGGATAGCCTTTGCCCATGCTGCCGGGCTTGGCGGGCCAGCCCACCCCCTGACGGCGGCGATCGTTCATGGCGCAGTTGCCCACGATGTAATTGATTTCCGTCTGACCGAACATTTCGTTGACGACGACCCCCAATTCATCGCGGCAATAGGCAAATACCGCGTCGCCCACGGCCTCACCGGCGCTCATGATGGCTTGCAGGCACAGGTCGAAAGTCGCGCGGGGCCGGGGGTAGGCCTTCATGATGGCTTTGAGGGCCGTGGGGAACAAAAAGGTGTGACTGACCCGATGCTGTTGCATCAGGGTCAAGGCCAATTCGGGGCTGAAGCGCCCCGCCCAGGCCACGATGGGTCGGCCAAAATACAGGGTGGGCAATAGCGCATCCATGAGCCCGCCTGTCCAGGCCCAGTCGGCGGGTGACCAGAAAATCGCTTCGCTCTCATGGGGCTGGTGGTTTTGCGGGTCAAAGCCGAACCAGTTCTGGCTGCACACGAAGCCCGATAAGTTGCCGATCAGGGCCTGGTGCGGGATCAGTGCCCCCTTGGGGGGGCCGGTGGTGCCGCTGGTGTAGATGAGCACGGCAGGGTCGGTGGCCCGCGTCGAGGGCGAGGTCCAGGGCGGCTCGGGGCCGCGCCGAACCGGTTCAAGGGGCCAGGGCAGATCGCAACCCTCGATGCCGTCCAAGCCGATGAGGGTGTGCAAGGCCGGGCATTGCGCGCGCACCGATTGCACCTGCGTCACGGTAGCCGCGTCGACGATGGCCGCCACGGCTCCGCTGTCGGTCAGTCGGTAGGCCAGGGCTTCGGGGCCGAAGAGTTGCGACAAGGGCATGGCCACCGCGCCCATTTGCAGGATGGCCATATAGGCCGCCGCCGTCTCAAACCGCTGCGGGAGCACCAGCGCCACCCGATCACCGGGCTGTACGCCCCTGCGCTCGAGCAGGCGACTGACCCGGTTGGCGGCCTCTTGCAGTTGGGCGTAACTGTATTGGCGCGGCGGGCCTTCGGCCCTGTGCTCGATGACGGCAATACGCCGTGCGGCATCGGGCCGCAGGGCCCACCGGCGCGAACACATCTGGGCCATGTTGAAGTGGTGCGGCACATCCCAGACCAACTGCGCCATCAGGCGGGCGTGGTGGTCGTTCAAACGCTTTTCTGAAGCTTGGGCCATGAGTGTCCCCCCAAGAATTTATGATAGTGACAATGTACATCGCCCAAAGAACCGCCCAAAGCGTATTTGTCCCGATCCGGGGACTTCGTTACCATCTGCTTGAATGGGGCCGGCCCCAGCCGGGCCAGCCCACGCTGTTCATGGTGCATGGCTGGATGGATGTGGCCGACTCTTTCCAGTTCGTGGTGGATGCCATGGCGCAAGGTCGCCACATTCTGGCCCCTGACTGGCGTGGTTATGGTCGCACCGACGCCGGGGCGACCGATAACTTCTGGTTTCCTGACTATTTGGCCGACCTCGATGCCTTGCTCGATCACTTCTCACCCGATCAACCGATCGACCTGCTCGGCCACAGCATGGGGGGCAATGTGGCCATGCTTTATGCGGGAGTGCGACCCGAGAGGATTCGTCGCCTGATCAATCTGGAAGGTTTTGGCATGGCGCCGACGCGGCCGGCCCAAGCCCCCAAACGCTACGCCCAATGGATGGACGAATTGCGCCAGTGGCGACAGGGCGAGATCACCCTCAAGCCCTACCCTGATGTTCAGGCGGTGGCCGACCGCTTGCGGCGCACCAACCCCCGCCTGCGTGCCGGGCAGGCGGCCTGGCTGGCCCAGCGCTGGGCCCGACCGAATGAGAATGGGCAATGGGTGATCCAGGGCCATGCCGCCCACAAGATCATCAACGCCCAGCTGTACCGGGTGGACGAGGCCCAGGAGATTTTTGCCCGCATCAGCGCCCCCACCCTGTGCGTGGTTGCCAGCGATGACAGTCTGGCGCAGTGGTGGAAAGGCAGCTACACCCTGGAGATGTTCCTCGAGCGCATGAAGGCCGTGCCGCAAATCAGCCATGCCCGCATAGAGGATGCGGGCCATATGCTGCACCATGACCAGCCAGAGGCCCTGGCGGCCTTGATTGAGGGGTTTATAGGCTGAATAAAATGCTCTATAATTCCTGTTTTGCTGGCAAATACCCGACGGCCTGATCACCTTTTGTCGGGGAATTCGCTGTCAAGGCGGGCAGATTTGATCGATCTTGCTGCCCACCCGATGACCGCACACCTTTGAATTGACTGTCAATGACGACCATCCGCGTGAAAGAAAACGAGCCCTTTGAAGTGGCTCTGCGCCGTTTCAAGCGCACCATCGAAAAACTGGGCCTGCTGACCGAGTTGCGTGCCCGTGAGTTCTACGAAAAGCCGACGGCCGAGCGCAAGCGCAAAAAAGCCGCTGCCGTCAAGCGCCATTACAAGCGCGTGCGCAGCATGCAGTTGCCCAAGAAAATGTACTGATCCCTGCCGATCAGCCGGTCTAAGGCTCGCCCGGGGATGCCCTGGCGGGCTTTTTTTTGGGCCCCGTGGCCTGCCATTGTCAAGAGGAACCCCCCATGAGTCTGAAAGACCAAATCACCGAAGACATGAAAACCGCCATGCGCGCCAAAGACACTGCCCGATTGGGCACCATCCGGTTGTTGCAAGCGGCCATGAAGCAAAAAGAGGTCGATGAGCGCGTGACCCTGGATGATGTGGCCGTGATCGCCATCGTGGACAAACTGATCAAGCAGCGCAAAGACTCGATCGCCGCCTATGAGCAGGCGGGCCGGGCCGACCTGGCGGCGCAGGAAGCGTCAGAGATCGAGGTGCTCAAGGTCTATTTGCCCGCCAGATTGTCGGCGGAAGAAATCGCCGCCGAAGTGCGCGCCATCGTCACCGAACTCGGTGCCAGTGGCCCGGGCGATATGGGCAAGGTGATGGGCGCCGTCAAAACCCGCCTGGCCGGCAAGGCCGATATGGGTCAGGTGAGCGCCGCCGTGAAGGCTGCGTTGAGCTGACGCGCCGTAAGTCGCCGGTCTCAGGACCCCGCGATTTTCATGCGGTTGATCAGCACCGAGCCGACGGTTTTGGCGCCGTAGTTGTAGGTGTCCGCGCCGATGGCTTCGATGCCCTTGAACATCTGCACCAGGTTGCCTGCGATGGTGATTTCCTGCACCGGGTAGGCGATGCGGCCCTTTTCGACCCAAAAGCCGCTGGCCCCGCGCGAATAGTCGCCGGTGACGTAGTTCACGCCCTGCCCCATCAGCTCGATCACCAACAAGCCCGTCCCCAGCTTGCGCAACATGGCGTCAAGATCATCTCCGGCCCGGGTGAGGCGAGAGCTCATGCTGAGGTTGTGCGAACCGCCCGCATTGCCGGTGGTGCGTAGCCCGAGCTTGCGTGCCGAATAACTGCCCAGCACATAGCCCTGCACGCGGCCATCGGCGACGATGTCGCGCTTTTGCGGCACCACGCCTTCTTCGTCAAAGGGTGAGCTGCCCTTGCCCATCGGGACATAGGGGTCTTCGTGGATGCGGATGTGTTTGGGAAACACCTGCCGACCCAGCGAGTCGAGCAAAAAACTGCTTTTGCGATACAGCGCGCCACCGCTGATGGCCTGGATGAAATGTCCCATCAGTCCGGCGGCCAGGGTGGACTCGAACAAGACCGGGCAGGTTCGGGTGCTGATTTTGCGTGAACCCAAGCGGCTCAGTGCCCGCTCGGCGGCATAGCGCCCGACCGCCTCAGGGCTGGCCAGGTCGCTGGCGCGGCGCATGGAGGAATACCAGGCGTCGCGCTGCATGTCTTCGCCGGTGCCCGCAATGGGGGCGACCGAGAGGCTGTGGCGCGAGCTGGCGTAGCCGCCACGAAACCCGCGGCTGTGGGCGCTGAAAAAATGGCTTTGCTGGGCCGACACTGCCGCGCCCTCGCTGTTGCTGATGCGTGCATCGGTCTGCAAGGCGGCCGCTTCGCAGCGCAAGGCCAATTCGGCGGCCCGTTCGCTGTCGATGTCCCAGGGGTGGAACAGATCGAGGTCGGGGTGCCGGCGGGCGATGTCTTGTTCATCGGGCAGGCCGGCGGCAGGGTCTTCGGCGGTGAAGCGGGCAATGTCATAAGCGGCCTGCACCGTGCGCTCTATCGCCAGGCCGGAAAAATCGGAGGTGCTAGCGCTGCCTCGCCGCTGCCCAAGGTAGACCGTGATGCCCAGCGACTTGTCGCGGTTGCGCTCGATGTTCTCGACTTCGCCCTTGCGCACCGAGACACTCAGCCCGCAGCCCTCAGAGGCTTCGGCCCCGGCATCGGTGGCGCCGAGCTTGCGGGCGTGACCGAGGGCCGCATCGACCATGTCTTCGAATTGGTGCCGGCTGTACTGAAAACCCGGCAGCGGACGGTGTGTTTTTTTGTCTTGGCTCATAGGTGGGGCTATGATACTTGCCGTATGTCACGAAAACCGAAAAAAGGCTATTTTGTCAAAGGCGTTTTTGTTGC
>JBEAZY010000132.1:0-27971 GCA_041159205.1 Pseudomonadota bacterium | reverse complement strand
CCAACACCGCCACGGTGCAGGCACTGGTGTGAATGCGGCCTTGCGACTCGGTGGCAGGAACGCGCTGCACCCGATGGCCCCCGGATTCAAATTTCAGGCGCCCATACACTTGCGGACCACTGATGCGAACCACCACTTCCTTGTAGCCACCCAACTCGCTGGGCGATTCACTCAGCAGTTCGACCCGCCATCCCTGTTGGTCGGCGTAGCGGCTGTACATGCGCAACAGGTCGGCCGCAAACAAAGCCGACTCATCTCCACCCGTGCCGGCCCTGATTTCCACAAAAGCGGCGCGCTCGTCGTCCGGGTCTTTGGGCAAGAGCATGCGTTGCAATTCAGCTGCCAGCCGCGTGCAGCGGGCTTCAGCCATGGCCTGCTCTTCCTGCGCCAGCGCACGCATCTCTTGTTCCAGTGCAGGGTCGGCCAACATGTCCAGGCTGTGCTGGAGGTCGGTTTCGGCTTGGCGATATTCCGACCACCGTGTCACGACCGCTGCCACTTCGGTGTGCTCGCGCGACAGTCGCGTAAAGCCCAGGGGGTCGCGCATCACATCTTCCCGCGACAGCAGAAAGTCGAGCTCTTCAAGACGCTGGGCGTAGCGCCCCAATTGGTCGCGCAAAAATGGTTTCAATTCAGTCCCGGGACGTTTAGCGATGGTCGCGCAGGAAGAAATGCTCGATGGCGGCGCGTGCCCGCTCGCGGGCGGCGTGATCTCCGGCGTGCAACTCGGCCAGGGCCCCGTGCAACATCTTGTGCGACAAGCCTTGCGCCAGAGCCTCCAGGACTTGTTCCGGGCTTTCTCCCCGGGCGAGCAATTTGCGGGCTTTGGTCAGTTCAGCCTGGCGCCAACGCTCGGCTTGCTCATTGAGATCGCGGATGACCGGCACCACGCTGCGCTGATCGAGCCAATGCAAGAAGCTTTGCACGCCGGCGTCGATGATGGCCTCGGCCTGAGCCACTGCCGCCTGGCGATTGGCCTGCCCGGTTTGCACCACGCCTGAGAGGTCGTCGACAGAATACAGATACACATCGTCCAGGCCTTTGACCTCGGGCTCGATGTCGCGTGGCACAGCCAAGTCCACCATGAACATGGGCCGGTGCCGTCGCCGTTGCAAGGCCCGTTCGACAGCGCCCAGCCCAATCAGAGGAAGGCTGCTGGCGGTGCAGCTGACCACGACATCGAACTCGTGCAGCCGATCCGGCAGTTCGGCCAGACGCATCACTTCGCCCCCAAACTGGCTGGCCAATTTTTCGCCCCGGTCCAGGGTGCGGTTGGCAATCACCATCTGTCTTGGGCTGCGGGCGGCGAAATGGGTGGCGCACAGCTCAATCATTTCGCCGGCCCCGACAAACAACACCCGGGTTCGCGCCAGGTCTTCAAACACTTGGCCGGCCAGGCGCACGCAAGCGGCGGCCATGCTGATGGAGTGGGCACCAATTTCGGTCGATGTGCGTACTTCCTTGGCGACCGCGAATGAGCGCTGGAACAGTTGATGAAGGGTGGTGCCCAAAGCGCCTGCCTGTTGCGCCGCACGCACGGCGTCTTTCATCTGACCGAGAATCTGGGGTTCTCCCAGCACCATGGAATCCAGGCCGCTGGCGACCCGGAAGGCATGTCGAGCCACCTGGCCCTGGCTGAGGGTATAGGTGTGCGCCATGAGGTCGTCGGTGCGCACTCCGCCCGATTCGGCGAGCCAATTCAGGGTTTGCTCAGGGGCCATGTGTTCGGCGGCGCAATACACCTCGGTTCGGTTACAAGTCGACAAAATGGTCGCTTCTGCGGCGCTCGGCACGCTGCGGCGCAACTCGCCCAGGGTGGCATCCATCTGATCGAGGGCGAAAGCAAACTTACCGCGAATATCCAGCGGCGCCGTGTTGTGATTCAAGCCCAATGCCCAGACAGCCATGCAGGGATTATAAAATCCCCGGAGTGGACTTCCCGACTTACTTTTGGCACGCCTTGGCGTGGCTGAGCCCGTCAGTGGCTTTGACCGCTTTGGCTTTGCTCTGGACCGCATGGCGGCGGCGCAGCCCTGCGCCCCGCTGGGGTTGGTGGGGAGGTGGCCTGGCCCTGCTGGGGGCTGGGGTAGGCGCCCAATCCATCGTGGCCTTTGCCCTGAATTGGCCGGATGGCAGCATGGCCGGATACGCCCTGTTGGTGCTGGTGTTCGCCACGGCCCAGATCCTGCTTGTCAGGAAAACCCCTCTTTAGCCACCCATCAAGACCCCTTTATGAATGCACCCACGGCTTTGAAACAATGGATGGCCACCGCCCAGGAGGGGCCTCGCCTGCGCGAAATCCCCTATAACTACACGTCTTTTTCGGATCGTGAAATTGTCTTGAGGCTGCTCGGCCCTGCGGCCTGGGCTTTGCTCGAAAAACTGCGCTCTGAACGTCGCACCGGGCGATCTGCCCGCATGTTGTATGAGGTGCTGGGTGATATCTGGGTGGTCGAACGCAACCCCTACTTACAAGACGATTTGCTGGACAACCCCAAGCGTCGACAGCAATTGGTCGAGGCTTTGCGGCACCGCCTGGCCGAGATTGAGCGGCGACGGATGCCGCTGGAAGATCGCGAGCGCGATCAATGGGTGGGAGATTTGTTGGATGCGGCCCGCCAAGCGGTGCAGCGGTTTGACCAGCAATTCACCACCGTCGCCGCTTTGAGAAAGAAGGCCTTGCGCGTGTTGCGGCGTCACACGGCGCTGGACAACATCAAATTTGACGCCTTGTCCAGGGTGTCGCATGTCACCGATGCCACCGATTGGCGCATTGAATACCCCTTTTTGGTCTTGTGCCCCGACACCGAGGCCGAGATGCCTGCTCTGGTGCAGGATTGCATTGAATTGGGCCTGACCATCATTCCGCGCGGGGGTGGCACCGGCTATACCGGCGGAGCGATCCCCCTGGCCTGGAACAGCGTGGTCATTAACACCGAGAAACTGGAGGCCTTGGGCGAGGTGCAGATGTGGCGCCTGCCCGGTTTGGAGGTGGAAGTGCCCACCCTGCACACAGAGGCCGGGGTCGTCACCCAGCGCGTGGCGGACGCCGCCGATGCCGCCGGTCTTGTGTTCGCCGTCGATCCGACCTCTGCCGAGGCTTCTTGCATCGGTGGCAACATCGCCATGAACGCGGGTGGCAAGAAGGCCGTGTTGTGGGGCACGGCCCTCGACAACCTGGTCAGTTGGCGCATGGTCACCCCAGACGCGCAATGGCTGGAAGTGGTGCGCATCGGGCACAACCTGGGCAAGATCCATGATGCCGAGCAAGTGGTGTTCGAGTTGCGATACTTCAAGGCCGATGGCGTGACCCCAATTCGCACCGAGACCCTGAATATCCCCGGGTCACACTTCCGCAAAGAAGGTTTGGGCAAGGACGTCACCGACAAATTCCTCAGCGGTCTGCCCGGCGTGCAAAAGGAAGGTTGTGACGGCCTCATCACCAGCGCCCGATGGGTTTTGCATCGCATGCCCGCGCATACCCGCACGGTCTGTCTGGAGTTCTTTGGTCATGCACGCGATGCGGTGCCCAGCATCGTCGAGATCAAGGAATTCATGTTTGCCGAGCAAAAGCGCACAGGCACCGTGCTGGCGGGCCTGGAGCATCTGGACGACCGTTACTTGCGCGCAGTGGGCTACAGCACCAAATCCAAGCGTGGTGGCTTGCCCAAGATGGTTCTGGTCGGGGACATCGCGGGCGATGACCCCGATGCGGTGGCACGGGCCACCTCCGAGGTGGTTCGTTTGGCCAATTCGCGCAGTGGCGAAGGTTTTATCGCGATCAACCCTGAGGCGCGTAAAAAATTCTGGCTCGATCGCAAACGAACGGCCGCCATCAGTCGTCACACCAACGCCTTCAAAATCAATGAAGATGTGGTCATTCCCTTGCCCCGCATGGCCGAGTACACCGACGGCATTGAGCGTCTGAATATCGAGTTGTCACTGCGCAACAAGCTCAAATTGTGCGCTGAACTTGAGCATTTTTTTGCGCGCGGGCAACTGCCTTTGGGCAAAGCCGATGACCCCGATGATTTGGTCAGCCCCGAACAGTTGGAGGAACGGGTGGCCCGGGCGCGTTGGCTGATCGGGCAAGTGAGGGATTTGTGGCAAAGCTGGCTGAATGACTGCGACGGATTGTTCCCCCGACTGCAGTCGCATGAGCTGCGGGCCAGTTGGAAAACACAAATTCGGGCCGAGTTGCAAAATATTTTCACCGGCCAGGTCTTTCAGCCCATTCTGGACGAGTGCACCGCGATCCACCAAAGGGTGCTCAAGGGCCGTGTCTGGGTGGCCCTGCACGCCCATGCCGGCGACGGCAATGTGCACACCAACATCCCGGTCAATAGTGACGACTATGTCATGCTGCAAACCGCGCACGAGGCGGTGGGCCGCATCATGCAACTGGCACGCTCATTGGACGGGGTGATATCGGGTGAGCATGGCATAGGCATCACCAAGCTCGATTACCTCACTGACGCAGAACTGGCGCCTTTTGCCCAGTACAAACAACGTGTCGACCCTAAGGGGTATTTCAATCGCGGTAAATTGCTCCGCGCCGCAACAGAGACCGGCTCGCGTGCCGCCGATTTGTCCGATGCCTATACGCCCAGCTTTGGTTTGATGGGGCATGAATCGCTGATCATGCAACAGTCTGATATCGGGGCCATTGCCGACAGCGTCAAGAATTGCTTGCGCTGTGGCAAATGCAAACCGGTTTGTGCGACCCATGTGCCCCGTGCCAACCTGTTGTACAGCCCGCGCAACAAGATTCTGGCGACCTCCTTGTTGGTCGAAGCCTTCCTTTATGAAGAGCAGACACGGCGCGGCGTGTCGATCAAGCATTGGCAGGAGTTTGAAGATGTGGCGGATCATTGCACCGTTTGCCACAAGTGTCTGACGCCCTGCCCGGTGAACATCGATTTTGGTGAAGTGTCGATGAACATGCGCAATCTGTTGCGCAAAATGGGCCAAAAAAGCTTCCGGCCCGGCAATGCGGCGGCGATGTTCATGCTCAATGCCACCCGCCCCGAGACCATCAAGCTCGCCCGCGGTCTGATGGTCGGGGTGGGCATGAAGCTGCAGCGGGTGGCCCACGACGCGTTTGCGGTGTTGGCCCGGCGCCAGACCAGTGCCCCCCCGGCCAGCGTGGGCAAACCCCCAATCAAGGCGCAGGTCATCCATTTTGTGAACAAAAAAATGCCCGGTGATTTGCCCAAAAAAACCGCCCGGGCTTTGTTGGACATCGAAGACAAACACTACGTCCCGATCATCCGCAACCCGCTCACCACCACGGTCGATGCCGAGGCGGTGTTTTATTTTCCGGGTTGCGGCTCTGAGCGATTGTTCAGCCAGGTGGGGCTGGCCACGCAGGCCATGCTTTGGAACGCCGGGGTGCAGACCGTGTTGCCCCCCGGCTACCTGTGTTGTGGCTATCCCCAGCGCGGTTCGGGCCAATTTGACCGGGCCGAGAAAATCATCACCGACAACCGGGTGTTGTTCCACCGCATGGCCAACACATTGAACTACCTTGATATCAAAACGGTGGTGGTGAGTTGCGGCACTTGCTATGACCAACTGCAAGGCTATCGATTCGAGGAGATTTTTCCCGGCTGCCGGATCGTGGACATTCACGAATATTTGCTGGAAAAAGGCATCACCCTGAGTCAGGCGCAGGCCGCAGGTTACCTCTATCACGACCCTTGCCACAGCCCCATGAAATTGCAAGACCCGATGAAAACGGTCAAATCTTTGCTTGGCGTGCCGGTGGTCAAGAGTGAGCGTTGTTGTGGCGAGTCGGGCACCCTGGGGGTGACCAGGCCGGATATTTCCACCCAGGTGAGGTTCCGCAAGGAACAGGAGATCCTCAAGGGCGAAGCGGCCTTGCGCAGCAGCACCGGGCAAACGCAAGGTGATTTAAAGGTGCTGACCAGTTGCCCCAGTTGTTTGCAGGGCTTGTCACGCTACGGCAACGATTTGGCCAACGGTTTGCTTGAAGCCGACTACATCGTGGTCGAAATGGCCCGACACATTTTGGGGGATCAATGGATGCCCGATTATGTGAAGGCGGCCAATCAAGGCGGCATAGAACGTGTATTGGTTTGAAGCATGAATCAAGAAACCCCTCCCCCCCAGGATTTGACGGTCCATCAGGCCTCCAAAGTTTTGGAAATCCTGTTCGCCAACGGTGAGAGTTACCGCATTCCCTTCGAATTGATGCGGGTCTTTAGCCCCTCGGCTGAAGTGCAAGGTCACGGCCCGGGACAAGAGGTATTGCAAACGGGCAAGCGCGGGGTTGGCTTGTTGGATGTGGAGCCGGTGGGCAATTACGGCATCAAGCCGACCTTCAGCGACGGTCATGACAGCGGGATTTTTTCCTGGACTTATTTGTATTTCCTGGCCAGCCAGCAAGACCGGTTGTGGCAGGATTACGAGCGCCGTTTGCAAGAGGCGGGCGTTGATCGCGATGCCCCGATGCCGGCCCCCCAAGCGGGCGGCGCCTGCGGACACCATCACTGAGGGCTCCGGGCCCTGGAATCACACCCATGAGTCAGACTCACTTCGGTTTCAAAACAGTCGACGAACAGGACAAAGCCCGCCATGTGCGGGGCGTGTTTGATTCGGTGGCTTCCCGCTACGACCTCATGAACGACCTGATGTCTTTGGGTTTGCATCGGGCCTGGAAGTTCTACGCCACCATGGTGGCTGATTTGCGGCCGGGTCATCGTGTGCTGGATATTGCGGGCGGCACGGGCGACTTGGCCAGCGCCTTCGCCAGCAAGGTGGGGCCCGCGGGGCTGGTCGTGCACACCGATATCAATGAGGCCATGTTGCGGGTTGGCCGGGACCGATTGCTCAACCGGGGGCAAGTGTTGCCCACAGTGGTATGCGATGCTGAAAAGTTGCCTTTTCCCGACGCCCATTTTGACCGGGTCAGCGTCGCCTTCGGCTTGCGCAACATGACCCACAAGGAACTGGCCCTGCGTGAAATGGCCCGGGTGTTGCGTCCAGGCGGCAAATTATTGGTATTAGAGTTTTCCAAGGTCGCCAAACCCTTGGAAAAACTCTACGATGTGTATTCCTTCAAGGTTTTGCCCTTGTTGGGACGCTGGGTGGCCCGGGACGAGGACAGTTACCGATACCTGGCGGAGTCGATCCGCATGCATCCAGATCAACAGGCTCTAAAAGACCTTATGCAAAACAATGGCTTTTCGCATGTGGACATTCATAACATGAGCGCCGGTGTGGTGGCGCTTCATGTTGGAATCAAGGTCTGAACACTGTACACAGGAGTCATGATGAAAGCCCGGCTGCTTACCTTTTCTTTGGCATTGGTGATGTCTTTATCCGCTTTTCAGGCCGAGGCCTCCAAGCGCATGGGCGGCGGTCAATCGGTGGGCCGTCAGTCTTCCAATGTGACACAACGCGAGGCGGCTCGTCCGGCCACGCCTCCCCAAAACGCGGCCACCCCTGCCACGCAACCGGCATCGGCTGCGCCCACGGCACCGGCGCCCGCTCCTGCAGCGGCGCAACCCCAGCGTAAGCCTTGGGGGGCCATGTTGGGCGGTCTGGCTGCAGGCCTGGGTTTGGCTTGGCTGGCACACAGCTTGGGCTTAGGCGAGGCTTTCGGGCAAGTCCTGATGTTTGGCCTGCTGGCGCTGTTGATCATGGCCGTGGTGGGCTACTTCCTGCGTCGTCGCTCGTCTGAATCCTCAGCTGCACCCTACGCGCTTCAGGGTGCCGGTGCCGGTGCTTCCAGCATCCCACAGTACAACCCCCAGAATGTGGGCAACGATGCCTCAGCCCGCCCCTGGGAGGGCCCGGCCCATTTTGAGCCGGCAGCCCCTTCTCGTGCGGGAACCCGAATCGGTTCCGGCCTCATTGGTGGCGGACAAAATTGGTCCGTCCCGGCCGACTTTGATGTGGCTGGTTTTGTCACTGCCGCAAAAACCAATTTTGTGACCTTGCAAGACGCCTGGGACCGTTCTGACATGGGCGCTTTGCGCTCGATGATGACCGATGAGATGCTGGGTGAAATTCGTCAGCAGCTGGCTGAGCGTGAGGCGCAGTCGGGCGGGCAACCCAACAAGACCGAGGTGGTCATGCTCGAAGCCCAGTTGTTGGGCATAGAAGATCTGGGTTCCGGCTTCATGGCCAGCGTGGAATTCTCGGGCCTGATACGCGAGGACCTCTCCGGTGGCCCCACACCGTTCCGTGAAGTCTGGAACATGACCCGCACCAAGTCGGGTGACGATGGCTGGCTGGTGGCCGGCGTGCAGGCCTTGCAGTAAGCCACTCGGGGGCTGTGCGCTTGCGAACCCCGGCCCTGGGCTGGAACTGTCCAGCCCTACAATGCCCTCATGCCCGCATCAATTCCCCCTTCGCCACCCCCCTGGCTGAGCCAGGCTTTAGAGTCCGCCCGGCCTCCAGAGTGGCTGCTGCACGAAACCCAACTGAAACTCGTTTTGTTGCTTAACCATGTGTTGCAGCAAGCCGAGCATGCTTTACCGAGAACGCGACGCCTGAGCGGTCGCACCGTGCAGGTCAGCTGGATGGGGCGCAGCTGGGCCTGGGCGTTCACGCCCGCAGGCTTGTTGGAAGCGCGTCAGGTCACGCCCAAGGCGGATCTTTGCCTGGATTTGGGCGATGTCTCCCCCATTACCCTGGCACAGCAATGGTGGCGCGACGAGCGTCCCGCTTTGCGCATTGAGGGCGATGTGCAATTGGCCGCCGAGATCAATTGGCTGGTCGAGCATGTGCGCTGGGACCCGGAGGAGGATCTGGCGCGTAGGGTGGGCGACACCCAGGCCCGGTTCATTGCCCAGATCGGGCGACGCATGGCACAAGCCCTGCAGGCCTTGGTCAGTCATCGTCCGGATCGTCAGACTGATTCCGCAGGGTCGAGAGCATGAAACGCTTGTTTCGAACTGCATACATTCTTTGGGTGGTCTTTCGCTTTGGCTTGGACCAGATGGTGTTGCAGGGCATCAAGCACCCGTTTTTGCATGCCTTGTCGCGCCTGGTGGGTTGGGGGCGTGACCTGAGCGCACCCCGTGGCCAACGGCTGCGCATGGCCTTGGAGCATCTGGGTCCGATTTTCGTCAAATTCGGTCAGGTGCTGTCTACCCGCCGCGATCTCTTGCCGCCCGATGTGGCCGATGAGTTGGCCCGCTTGCAAGACCGCGTGCCGGCTTTTCCCTCCGAGGTGGCCATTGCCACCATCGAGCGCGCTTTTGGCCGCCCTGTCGATGAGATTTTCCTTGAGTTTGATCGTGAACCTGTCGCCAGCGCCTCCATCGCCCAGGTTCATTTCGCCACGCTGGCGGTGAGCCAAGGGCAACCCAGGCCGGTGGCGGTCAAAGTGTTGCGCCCCAATATGCTGTCGGTGATCGACAAAGACCTCGATTTGATGCGGTTGATGGCCACTTGGCTCGAGCGACTGTCCGCCGATGGCCGACGGCTCAAGCCGCGCGAGGTGGTGGCCGAGTTTGACAAATACCTGCACGATGAACTCGATCTGGTCCGAGAGGCCGCCAATGCGGCGCAGTTGCGCCGCAACATGGAGGGCCTGGATCTGGTGCTGATCCCTGAGATGTTCTGGGACCATTGCCACCGCGAGGTGATCGTGATGGAGCGCATGAGTGGCATCCCCATCAGTCAGGTTGATCGTTTGCGTGAGGCGGGGGTGGACATTCCCAAGCTGGCGCGAGATGGGGTGACCATTTTTTTCACGCAGGTCTTTCGGGATGGTTTTTTTCACGCCGATATGCACCCCGGAAATATTCAGGTCAGCGTCGATCCGGCCACCTTTGGTCGGTATGTGTCTCTTGACTTCGGCATCGTGGGCACTTTGACCGAGTACGACAAAGAATATCTGGCCCAAAATTTCACTGCTTTTTTCCGCCGTGATTACAAACGGGTCGCCGAGTTGCACATTGAGTCCGGTTGGGTGCCACCCCAGACCCGGGTTGACGAACTCGAGGCGGCGATTCGCGCCGTGTGTGAGCCTTATTTTGACCGGCCTCTGAAGGAAATTTCGCTGGGCATGGTCTTGATGCGCCTGTTCCAGACTTCCCGGCGCTTTCAGGTGGAAATCCAGCCACAGCTGGTCTTGTTGCAAAAAACCTTGCTCAATATTGAAGGCTTGGGTCGGCAATTGGACCCGGAACTCGATTTGTGGAGCACGGCCAAGCCATTTCTGGAAAAGTGGATGATGGAGCAGGTCGGACCCAAGCGTTTGTGGCAGGAACTGCGCAACCAGGCCCCTTACTATGCCAAGATCCTGCCCCAATTGCCCCGGCTGGTCCATGACCGTTTGCTGGGGGCGCGTCAGGTGAATCGGGATCTTCTGGAGCAGTTGATGGTCGAGCAAAGGCGCACCAATGCCTTGCTTCGGGTTCTGATCTATTTGGGTGTGGGTTTTGTCGCCAGCTTGCTCTTTTTTCAGGTATTGATTCACGCCTCTTCGTTTTACTGAAGCCACGGAGTACCCATGCTGCTCGCCTTGGTTATTTTCTATCTGCTGATCACCATCGCCATCGGCTTGTGGGCCGCGCGCCGGGTGAAAAATTCTGCCGACTTTGCCATCGCGGGCCGGCATTTGCCCCTGGCCATGATTGTGACCACCACCTTTGCGACCTGGTTCGGGTCCGAGACGGTGCTGGGCATACCGGCCAAGTTTGTTCAGTCGGGTTTGGGTGGCGTGGTGGAAGACCCTTTTGGGGCGGGAACCTGTCTGATCCTCGTCGGCTTGTTGTTCGCGGCCAAGCTGTATCGGATGACCTTGCTGACCATCGCCGACTATTACCGCGAGCGTTATGGCCGACAGGTGGAAGTGGCCTGTTCACTCATCATCATGGTCAGCTACCTGGGTTGGGTATCGGCCCAGGTCACTGCCTTGGGCCTGGTGTTCCACTTGCTGTCGGCGGAAACGATCAGCGTCCAGTTGGGCATGGTCATCGGGGTGGTTTCGATCTTGGCTTACACCTTGTTTGGTGGCATGTGGTCTGTGGCTGTGACCGATTTCATACAGATGATCATTTTGGTGGTGGGCCTGTCGGTGCTGGCGGTTTTTGCCGGCCACCAGGCCGGCGGTGCCGATAAGGTGATCGAGTATGCGGTCAGTCAGCAGATGTTCCAGTTCTGGCCTGAGGCGGGTTTCAAGGAAATCGCTTTTTTTCTGGCGGCCGCACTGACCATGATGCTGGGTTCGATTCCGCAACAAGACGTGTTCCAGCGGGTCATGTCGGCCAACAGTCTGCAAGCCGCCACACGGGGCCCGGTGATAGGCGGGGTGTGTTACATCCTGTTTGCGTTCGTGCCTATGTTTCTGGTGGTCAGTGCGCTCATCATCATGCCCGATCGGGCCGGGGCACTGATCGCCCAAGACCCGCAAAAGGTGCTGCCCACACTGGTGATCGAACACATGCCTTTTGCCTTGCAAGTCCTTTTTTTCGGCGCTTTGCTCTCGGCCATCAAGTCATGCGCTTCGGCCACTCTGCTGGCACCCAGCGTGACTTTCACTGAGAACATTTGGCGCCAGTTCCGCCCCCATTTGTCTGACCGGCAGGGCTTGCGGGCCATGCGCGTGACGGTGCTGGTGTTCAGCGCCATGGTGCTGACTTATGCCATCTGGATGCAAGGCACCTCCATTTATGAGTTGGTGTCCGGGGCCTATCAGGTCACCCTGGTCGGGGCTTTTGTGCCTCTGGTGTCCGGCTTGTATTGGTCCAGGGCCTCTACCCAGGGGGCTGTTTTCTCCATGGTGCTGGGTTTGCTGGCCTGGGTCTTGTTCATGGCCACACCGGCCGGCGAAGAGTTTCCGGCCCAGCTGGCCGGTCTGCTGGCTTCCGCCCTGGGCATGTGGATCGGTTCGGTGGGGCCCCAGGCCATTGCTGACCGTCGCGGCAGCCACCACAGGGTGGTTTTGTCGCAGCCCGCCTTATAATGGCGGGTTTCCCAATCTTTCCTTGAGGTCCCTCATGCCCATTTACGCCTATAAATGTGAGTCCTGTGGCCATGCCAAGGACATATTGCAAAAAATCTCCGATGCCCCCCTGCGCGACTGTCCGGTTTGTGGTCAGTCGACGTTTGCCAAACAGCTGACCGCAGCCGGTTTTCAGCTCAAAGGGTCGGGCTGGTATGCCACTGATTTCCGGGGCGGTTCAAACGCTGCCGGTGCGGCGACCGCCGCCGCCACCGACAAAGCCGAGGCCAAGCCGGCCGAATCGACGGCCTCCACGGCCTCCCCTGCGGCCGACACAGGCGGTGGCGCCGGTTGTGGCGCATCCTGCGCCTGTCACTGAGTTTTTTCGATGCATTTTAAAAAATACCTCATCGCAGGCCTATTGGTTTGGCTGCCCTTGGCCATCACCGTTTGGGTGCTGAATTGGTTGTACGGCGTGATCGAAGGGGTATTTGTCGGCCTGTTGGGTGCGATCGGGGTGATGGTGCCTGCGGGCAACAGTTGGCTGGATACCCTGGCCCAGTACCATGGTCTGGGTGTGGCGCTCATGCTGGTGCTGCTGCTGACCACGGGGGCCTTGGTGTCCAATGTGACCGGTCGTTGGTGGGTCAAGCAATGGGATCGGCTTTTTACCAATATTCCCATCGTCAAGTCCATCTACACCAGCGTCAAAAAGGTATCGAACACCCTTTTTTCCAGCAACGGAAACGCTTTTCGACAGGCATTGCTGGTGCAATTTCCGCGCCCTGGTTGTTGGACCATAGCCTTTCAAACGGGGGTGCCCGAGGGCGAAGTGGCCGCCTGCCTGGAAGGCGAGCACCTCAGCATTTATGTGCCGACCACCCCCAACCCGACTGGCGGGTATTTCATCATCGTGCCCCGCTCTGAGGTGCGCGAGCTGCGCATGAGCGTGGACCAGGCTCTGACTTACATCATCTCTATGGGGGCCGTCGTCCCCGATGACCGGGTGGATGAACTGACCCATGGCCCGACGCACCCCTGAATTCAACCCCAAGCCTCGACTGAGCGAGAACTACCGATGTCCATGAGAACTCATTATTGCGGTCTGGTGACCGAAGCCCTGATGGGCCAAACCGTGCAGCTGTGTGGTTGGGTCAATCGCCGCCGCGACCATGGCGGCGTCATCTTTGTCGATCTGCGTGACCGCGAGGGTTATGTGCAGGTGGTCTGTGACCCCGACCGGCCAGAGATGTTCAAGGCCGCCGAGGGGCTGCGCAATGAATTTTGTGTGCAGATCAAGGGTTTGGTGCGTGCCCGGCCCGAGGGCACGACGAACGATCACCTCAAAAGCGGCAAGATCGAGGTTTTGTGCCACGAATTGAGCGTGCTCAATCCTTCGGTCACCCCGCCATTTCTGCTGGACGACGAAAATCTGTCTGAAACCACACGACTGACCCATCGCGTGCTTGATTTGCGCCGCCCCTACATGCAAAACAACCTGATGTTGCGCTACAAAGTCGCGATGGAAGTGCGCAGATATCTGGATGAGCACGGTTTTGTCGACGTCGAAACCCCCATGCTGACCAAGAGCACGCCCGAGGGCGCGCGCGATTACCTGGTGCCCAGCCGCGTCCACGATGGGCAGTTTTTTGCCTTGCCTCAGTCGCCACAGTTGTTCAAACAGTTGCTGATGGTGGCTGGTTTTGACCGCTACTACCAAATCACCAAGTGCTTCCGCGATGAGGATCTGCGTGCCGACCGTCAGCCGGAATTCACCCAGATCGATATTGAGACCTCTTTCCTCACCGAGCAAGACATTCGCGACATGTTCCAGGGCATGATCAAACATGTGTTCCAAAAGGTGCTGAACATCGATTTGGGCGAGTTCCCGGTCATGCCTTATGCCGAAGCCATGCGTCTGTACGGGTCTGACAAGCCTGATCTGCGCGTCAAGCTCGAATTCACCGAGCTCACCGACGCCATGCAAGATGTCGATTTCAAGGTGTTCTCCACCCCGGCCACCAGCAAGGGGGGCCGGGTGGTGGCCTTGAGGGTTCCCGGTGGTGCTGAACTCAGCCGGGGCGAAATTGACGCTTACACCGATTTCGTGAAAATTTATGGGGCCAAGGGCCTGGCCTGGATTAAGGTCAACGATGTGGCGGCGGGTCGCGAGGGGCTTCAGTCTCCCATTGTGAAAAACCTGCATGATGCGGCCATCTCGGCCATTTTGCAGCGCACGGGCGCGGCCAATGGCGACATTTTGTTTTTTGGCGCCGACAAGGCCAAGGTGGTCAATGATGGTCTGGGCGCTTTGCGCGTCAAAATCGGCCACAGCGAATTCGGTCGCCGCACGGGTTTGTTTGAAGACCGCTGGGCCCCCATGTGGGTGGTTGACTTCCCGATGTTTGAATACGACGAGGAAGACGACCGTTGGACCGCCGTGCATCACCCCTTCACCGCGCCCAAGGACGGACACGAAGACTGGATGGTCACGGCCCCCGAAAAATGCGTGGCCAAAGGCTATGACATGGTTCTGAATGGTTGGGAAATCGGTGGTGGCTCGGTGCGCATACATCGCGCCGATGTGCAACAAAAAGTCTTTGACGCCCTCAAGATCAACCCTGAAGAGGCGCGCCTCAAGTTCGGCTTTTTGCTTGATGCCCTGCAATACGGCGCCCCACCGCATGGGGGATTGGCCTTTGGCCTGGACCGCATCGTGACGCTGATGACCGGGGCCGATTCAATCCGTGATGTGATTGCCTTCCCCAAGACTCAGCGTGCGCAATGTTTGCTCACTCAGGCCCCCAGCCCGGTTGACGAGAAGCAGCTGCGTGAGTTGCACATCAGATTGCGCAACACCCAAGCCACGGCTTAAAGCACTTCGTACACCGTGTAGGTCGGGCCCGTGGGCTCACGCTCGCCCTTGGCCACGGCGAGCAGACGGTTGAGCCAGCCATATTTTTCAGACGCGGTTTCAAACTGAGGCACCATGCGGAAGTAATAGCTGGCGGGATCGACCTTTTCCCCCCGATTCAAGCGGTCGATCACTTCTTTCGGGCCATGCCGCATGCCTTTATAAGACATGTAAATCAAATGGCCGTCGTCGGTTTCCAGGGTGATGCGCACATCCAGCGCCAGTACACCATCGAGGCGTTGCAATATCCAGTCGCCGCCCGGGCCGGCATGCACTGTGCCGCGCAGTCGATCGCCTTCAAAACGGCCACCGGTGACCTGAGCGATTTTTCGTCCACCCAAGGGGGTGTTCCCGAGGTCTTGAATGGCGGGGACTTGCAGGGCCAGTGTGAACAGGTGTCGGGTTTCAATCATTTTCGGTTGCTCCATATCAAACTCAGTCCGGCACCGACCAGCAAGCCGATGCCGATCCATGTCCATCCGTCCGGGACTTCCCCCCAAATGAGGTGCCCCAAGATCAGCGCATACAGCAAGGCAGTGTAGCGGAAGGGGGCGATCACACCCATTTCGCCGTGACGCATGGCCGTGATGATCAAATGATAGGCCCCGGACAGACAGGCGGAAGCCAAGGTCAGCCAGAGCCAGGCATGAACCGGCACTGGCACCCAGGGTTCAGTCAGTGACCACAGCCCGGACAAGACGGTGACCGTGGCAGCCGTCGCCAAGGTGATCAGCAAACCAGGAACCGCCGCCCCGATGCGTCGGGTCAGCAGGTCTCGGATGGCGTGTCCCAGGGTGCCCAACACGCACAACCAGGCGTAGGCATTCAGCCCCTCGCCGCTGGGGCGCACGATCAGCAGCACACCGCCAAAGCCCACCAGGGCGGCCAGGGTGCGGATCCATTGCAGGCGCTCTTTCAGAAACACGACAGCCAGCACCAGGATGAACAGGGGCGATGCCAGGTTGATGGCTGTGGCGTTGGCCAGGGGCAAGTGAAACAGGGCGCTCAGGTATGCGATGGATGACAGACCATCCAAAACCCCCCGCACCCACACCATCCGGTCGCGCAGACTGCGCCACTGCGTCAGTAGGCCCCTTCCTTGGCACATCCAAAACAGCCAGACACAGGCCAAGAAGCCGCGCAAAAAAATCAGCTGTCCGGTGGGCAAGTCGGCACTGGCCAGTTTGACGAAGGTGTCATTGGCCAGAAACAGGGCCATGCCCAACACCATGGCCGTGATGCCACGGCGATTTTCCTGGGTGCGTGTAGGTATAAGGCCAGCCTGCATGGACCCACTTTAGCCCAAGCCGTGGCTGTCGGTCGCGCCCGCTGTCTCGTGTGTGCAGTTTCGTGCGGAAAGGGGCAGAATCATGCCATGCACTCTACCCAGCTCGCGAACTTTAAATGGCCAGAGTCTGTGCTGGTGGTGATTCATGCCCTGGATGGGCAGGTATTGCTGATCCGTCGGGTCGAGTCGGGCACTTGGCAGTCGGTCACAGGCAGCAAAGAGTCGTCGGCTGAGGATTGGCGGCAAACCGCGATCCGCGAAGTGTGGGAAGAGACCGGCATCGATGCCCAAAGTCAGGGCCATCAATTGCACGATTGGGGGGTGGTGAATGTCTATGACATACACCCCCGCTATTTGTACCGTTACGCGCCCGGTGTGACTCGCAACACCGAACGGGTGTTTGGGCTGACTGTGCCGAAAGCGGGGCCGGTGCGTTTGCACCCTGAAGAACACACCGAATGGTGTTGGTTGCCCTGGTTTGAGGCGGCCACCAAAGTGTTTTCTTCCACCAATGCGCAAGCCATTCTTGACTTGCCGCGTCGGGTTCTGGGGGTGCCATGAACCATGCGCCTTCGGTCAGTCCCGGTGGCTGCACCTTGTTGCAGGGCAGTACCGAGTTCTTTCCCGCCCTGATTGAGGCCATGGCGCAGGCGAGGCATGACATTTGTTTCGAGACCTATTTGTTTGAAACCGCAGGACAGGGGCAGGCGGTGGCACTGGCCCTGGAAGCCGCAGCGCAGCGAGGCCTCGAGGTTCGGGTGGTGATCGACGGGGTGGGCTCACGCGACATATCGAAGGAATGGCTGGCGCGTTGGAGCCGGGCCGGGGTCAAGTGGCGGGTTTTTGAGCCTGTGGGGCCCGGGGGTATTTGGTTTCCGACCCGATGGCGGCGCTTGCATCGCAAGTTGTGCGTGGTCGATCGGCAGGTGGCTTTTTGCGGCGGCATCAACATTCTGGATGACCTTTACGACCCGCACACGAAATCGGCACTGAGCCATCCGCGGCTCGATTATGCGGTGCGCTTGACGGGGGCGTGGGTTCCGGTGATAGAGGCCACCATGGCCCAACTCTGGTGGCGTCTGGAGATCTCGTGCAATCTGCGTGCCAGGCGCATTGGTGCCGCCCTGGAAGCCTGGCGCGGCATGGAGACACCGCCCAAGCCGCAGGATCGCGGCGAGATCAGGTGGGTCTTGCGCGACAACTGGCGCCATCGACACAGCATCGCTCGCAGCTATTTGCAGGCCATCGGGCGGTCCAGACAGGAGATACTGATCGCCAATGCCTTTTTTTTTCCGGCCAAAGGCTTGCGAATGGCTTTGCAAAAAGCGGCCCAGCGAGGGGTCAGGGTGTGCTTGCTCTTGCCGGGCTATTACGAATATGAGGTGCCCTACCGGGCGACGCGCGTGGTTTACCGCCAATTGCTCGAGGCAGGGATAGAAATTCGTGAATACCACGCCAGCTATTTGCATGCCAAGGTCGCCGTGATCGATGGCCACTGGGCCACGGTGGGGTCGTCCAACCTCGATCCCTTGAGCCTGCTGATGGCTCGCGAAGCCAATTTGGTCATTCAGGAGGCCGGGTTTGCCGCCGAATTGAGGCAACGTCTGGAACAGGCCATGAATGATGGAGCCCATCTGGTGCGACCCCGCTTAGAGCGTTTGCCATGGTGGCAAAAGGCACTGGACCAGGCGGCCTATGGCCTGATGCGATCACTGATTTTTTTAACCGCCAGAAATTACTAAGCAATTCCTGCAAAACTCGCTGCGTGCAAGTGGCGCCCGAGTTTGGGATGCTACGATGCCATCCCGGCTGATGTGGCGGGTCAGTCGGGGGTGTAAGCCAGGCGCACATAAATCGGGGCAAAAGCCTCGGCCTGGGTGATTTCAATGAGGGTTTCCTTGGCCAACTCCAACAACGCAATGAAGGTGACGACCAGCACCGGAACCCCGCGATCGGCTTCGAAAAGGTGTTCGAATTCAACAAAGCGTCGACCCTGCAATTTTTTTAGCACCATGCTCATGTGCTCGCGCACACTCAATTCCTCGCGTGAAATTTTGTGATGTTGAACCAATTTGGCTCGTCGCAAGATATCGGCCCAGGCTTGCTGCAAATCGACCACATGGACATCGGGGAAGCGTGGTTGCAACGATTGCTCGATATAGACCTGAGCGCGCAGAAAATCGCGGCCAAACTGAGGCGCCAGCGATAGTTTTTCAGCGGCGAGTTTCATTTGCTCGTATTCCTGCAGCCGCCGCACCAGTTCGGCCCGCGGGTCCTCTGCCTCTTCGCCTTCAGCCGTTTTCTTGGGGGGCAACAGCATGCGAGATTTGATTTCGATCAGCATCGCTGCCATCAAAAGGTACTCGGCGGCCAATTCCAGGTTGCGGCTGCGGATTTCTTCGACATAGCTGAGGTACTGGCGGGTGACTGCCGCCATCGGGATGTCAAGAATGTTGAAATTTTGCTTGCGGATGAGATAGAGCAAGAGGTCTAGAGGACCCTCGAAAGCCTCTAAAAACACTTCCAGCGCATCGGGCGGAATGTATAAATCCTGGGGCAGGGCGAATAAAGGCTCTCCGTACAGGCGGGCCAAAGCCACATGGTCAACCACCTGAGGGCTGTCTGCCTCAGGCGCGTCGTTGGCGCTGGGTGGCAAGGTCGGCGAGGATTCGACCGGGTTCACGTGTTTTTCGTCTGATAGACGTAAGGTTGCTGGGGCACCTGAGCCGCACGGTATTGCGTCCACACTTCACGGTCTATGGCTTTGTCCCAAAGCAAAGCGCGCCCCTGCCTTTGACTGGCTTCCAGTTGTGGTTTTTGTTGTCGCATTTCGGCGATGAACTGGGTGGTGTCTGACTGATAGTCGGCGCGGCGGAAAAAAGGCATGGCGATCACTCCTCGAACCTCAGATTTTACGCCCTTTGGACCTGGATTCATGGCCGGTCGCCCAAGTGGCTGACAGGCCGTTCAGGGGTGTTATGCTAAAAAACCATGTTCCGATTCCGCCCCCGTTTGATTGACGCGCTTCATGCCTATGACAGCGAACGGTGCTTGCGCGATTTTGGCGCCGGCGTCACCGTGGCCGTGGTGGCTTTGCCTCTGGCGATGGCTTTTGCCATAGCCAGCGGGCTCAAACCCGAGGCCGGGCTGATCACGGCTGTGCTGGCCGGATTCCTGATTTCATTGCTGGGTGGCAGCCGCGTTCAGATCGGTGGGCCGGCGGGGGCTTTCATCGTGGTGGTGCACGGCATTCTGGATCGGCACGGTCCCGCCAACCTGATTGTGGCCACTTTGATGTCGGGTGGTCTCCTCATGGCCATGGGTTTTCTGCGTTTGGGGGTTCTGGTGCGTTTTGTCCCGGTGGCGGTGGTGATTGGTTTCACCAATGGCATCGCCGTGTTGATCATGTGCTCCCAATTGAAAGAATTTTTGGGCCTCGAAATTGAGCGTTTGCCGGCTGATTTTGTGGGCCTGTGGCGTCAATTGATCAGCCATTGGGACAGTTGGAACCCGGCGGCTTTGGCCGTGGCCTTGCTCACTTTGGCGGTGTTGGTGGCTTGGCCTTGGGGGGTGTCGCGCTTTGCCGCAGGCCACCCGATTTGGCAACGTCGCCTGCTGGCCATTCCGGCCTCATTACTGGCGCTGACGATCGCCACTGTGGCCGCTGCCTGGATGGATGGGTCAGTGGCCACGATAGGCTCGCGCTTTGGTGGCATTCCTGCAGCCATGCCGGTCTGGCAACCCCCAGACTGGGGCGCGGCGGCCTGGGTCGAGATGTGGCCCTCTGCCGTGACCCTGGCCGTGCTGGGGGCCATCGAGTCCTTGTTGTGTGCCCGCATTGCTGACCAGATGATCAGTGACCGACACGACGCCAATCAGGAATTGTTGGCGCAGGGCATCGCCAATGTGGTGACCCCCTTGTTCGGTGGCATGCCAGCCACCGGAACCATCGCACGAACCGTGACCAACATCAAACAAGGGGCCACGAGTCCGGTGGCCGGCATGGTTCATGCCCTGACCCTGGCCCTGATCATGTGGTGGGCCGCCCCATTGGCGGTGCATGTGCCCTTGGCTGCCCTGGCCGGCATTCTGATGTTTGTGGCCTGGAACATGGGCGAGTGGCGTGAGTTTGCCCATTTGCACCAATTCCGCTTGCCTTACCGTGTCATTTTGCTGGCGGTGTTTGTGTTGACTGTGGTGGTTGACCTGACGGTGGCCGTTGAGTTCGGTCTGGTCGCGGCTGCTTTGACATTCATCTATCGCATCTCCAGCCTGAGTCGCATAGAAGAAGTGCCCCCCCAGACCCTGGAAGAAGTGAGAAACCGGGATTGGGCAGGGCCTGTGCATGCCTATCGGCTTTATGGGGCGCTCTTTTTTGGGGCAGTTCGATTGGTGGAGTCATTGTCCGAACCGCTGCGAGCCGGCGAAGTGCTGGTGATAGACCTGAAAAACCTGATTTATATGGACACCTCAGGTTCAGATGCCTTGTTGGCCCTGCGACGTCAATGCGAACAAAAAGGCATCGAGTGGGTGCTGATTGGTTTGTCGCACCAACCCCTGGACATGGCCCGGCGAGCCGGATTGATTCAGACCTCCCCGACCCGGTCTTGAACCCGCCGGGCTGCTGGCGACCCGGTTCAGCCCTCGGTTCTGGATTGACGGCGCATCAGCAACTCGACGGCCCCGCGCGCAGTGAGTGCCCCTTCCAGCAGTTGCACCACGGCATGGGTGATGGGCATATCCACACCCAACAACCGGGCCCGATGCAGCACTGTGCGCGCGCTGTACACCCCTTCAGCCACATGGCCCAGCGAAGCCACCGCCTGCGCCAGGGTCAGACCTTGCGCCAAGGCCAGGCCGACCCGACGGTTGCGTGACAAATCGCCGGTGGCGGTCAACACCAGATCGCCCAGTCCGCTGAGCCCCATGAAAGTGTCAGGCCGGGCACCCAAGGCCAAACCCAAACGCGTCATTTCCGCCAGTCCACGGGTGATCAGTGCGGCCCGTGCGTTGTGCCCCAAGGCCAGGCCATCGCACAAGCCAGTGGCGATGGCCATGACGTTTTTGACCGCCCCTCCCACTTCCACACCGACCAGATCAGAGTTTTCATAAACCCTCAAGTGATCGCCGTGAAAGGCCTGGACCAATGTGTGTCGCACAGCCTCGTGGGCACTGGCAGCAACCAAAGCGGTCGGCAGGCCCAGCGCCACTTCCTGGGCAAAGCTGGGTCCGCTCAGAACCCCGCAGCGCAGATCAGGGGCGGTCTGGGCTTGTACCTCGTGGGGCATCCAGCCGCCCATTTCTGTGGCCTGGGTGCCCGGGACAGATTCAAACCCTTTGCACAGCCAGGCCACGGGCTTGCCGCTCAGATGATGACCGGCCATAGGGCTCAACAAGGAACGCAGGCTGGAGGTTGGGCCGGCCAATACGATGAGATCGTTTTGAACCCAATCATGGGGCCATTCGCCACCCTCAATGCGCAACCCGGCAGGCAAGGCGATGCCGGGCAAATAGCGGGTGTTGCTTTTTTGGCGCCGCATGTCCTGCGCCTGTTGGGCATCGCGCGCCCACAACGTCGTCTGGTGACGTTGACTCGCCTGAATGGCCAGGGCGGTGCCCCAGGCGCCTGCCCCCAAAATGGCAATCTTCATCCTTGGGTCCGTTCGAACATGCCTGAGGAATTATTGGGTCGTGGCTTGCTGCTGCTCCAACTGTTGTTGGTAAATGGCTTGAAAATTCACTTCGGTCAAATGGACCGGCGGGAAGCCGGCGCGTTGGATCAAATCGGCCACATTGCCCCGCAAATAGGGGTAGACGATTTGCGGACAGGCAATGCCTACCAAGGGGCCCATTTGGTCATCGGGAATATTTTCGGTCTGGAAAATACCGGCTTGTTTGGCTTCCACCAGGAACAGCACTTGCTCGCCCAGGCGTGATGTGACGGTGGCCTGGACGGTGACTTCGACCTGATCCTGGGCGATTTGTGCCACGCTCACCCCCAGTTGTATGTCCACCGAAGGTTGCTCGGTGCTGCTCAGGATGGCGGGAGAGTTGGGTTGCTCCAGCGAGGCGTCTTTGAGGTAAACACGCAGAATATTGAATATGGGGTTGGCGGCATCGGTCATGGGTGATCCTGAAAATGAAAAACCCGCTGCCAAATCCAGCAGCGGGCGGGTACAGCGGCTGATGAAATTGATTATGCTTGAATTTTCAGGCCGCTTTCAGCAGCGGCTCCAGGCCGCCTCGACCATCGAGCGCAATCAGGTCATCGCAGCCACCCACATGGGTCTCGCCGATGAAAATTTGCGGCACCGTGCGTCGGCCCGTGACAGCCATCATGTGATCGCGCTGGGCCGGGTCGCTGTCTATGCGTATCTCTTCGATTTGCTCGACCCCTTTGGACTTCAGGATTTGTTTGGCCCGAATGCAATAGGGGCAGACAGCGGTGGTGTACATCTTGACGCGTGACATGATCTCTCCGATAAAGACAATGACAATGATTAAAGATCACCCCTTGACCAAGGGTTGGCTGGCTTCACGCCAGGCCTTCAACCCGCCGGTGAGGGACATGGGCTGGGTGTAGCCCAGTTTTTGAGCCGCCGAAACGGCACTGCGCGCTCGCATGCCAGTGGCGCAGACCATGATCAGGGGCTGGTTTTTGTCGCGGGCCACCTCGGGTAATTTGGCAGGAAGGTCACCCAAAGGAATGTGGCGTGCGCCGGGCAAATGCCCTGCGTTGTACTCTTGCTCGGAACACACATCGATGACCATGGCTTTCTCGCGGTTGATTTTCTGAACCGCCTGGATCACAGACACCCCGGAAGAAGATGCCCCCTGTAAAACAGGCAAAAACAGCATGAAGCCCGAGGCCAGGGCGACGGAGATGAGCATCCAGTTGTCGATGATGAATTGCAAGGTGATTCCTGTATTTTCTGAGGTGTCAGTCATACATTCTAAAATCAAAGCATCAACCCCGTGCGAGGCACGGCCAACCGTCCTAACTCATGATCCATCCATGCATCAACTAGTACTCATCCGTCACGGAGAATCCACCTGGAATCTGGAAAACCGCTTCACCGGCTGGACCGATGTGGCTTTGACCGACACCGGGGTGCGCCAGGCCCAGCAGGCCGGGGCTTTGCTGAAGGCCGAAGGCTTTGACTTCGATGTGGCCTATACCAGTGTGCTCAAGCGCGCCATCCATACCTTGTGGCATACCCTGGACGCCATGGATCGCCCCTGGCTGCCTGTCATGCACAGTTGGCGCCTCAATGAGCGCCATTACGGTGCTTTGCAAGGCTTGAACAAGGCCGACATGGCCAAGCAATACGGCGATGACCAAGTGCTGGTCTGGCGGCGCAGCTACGACACACCGCCGCCTGCCCTGGAGCCCTCAGACCCCCGTTGCGAGCGCAGCGACCCCCGCTATTCGAAATTGACACCCGAGCAAATCCCATTGACCGAGTGTCTGAAAGACACCGTGGCTCGGGTCACGCCGTTTTGGCGCGATACTTTGGCCCCGGCCATGCGGGCTGGCCGCCGCTTGTTGGTGGTGGCGCATGGCAACTCGATTCGAGCCCTGGTCAAGTACCTGGACGGCATTTCAGATCAGGACATCGTGGGCTTGAACATCCCCAACGGCATACCATTGGTCTATGAGCTGGACGATCAACTCAAGCCCATAAAACATTATTATTTGGGCGATGCCGAGGCGGCGGCCAAAGCCGCTGCGGCGGTGGCGTCCCAAGGCAAGGCCTGAACCCTGCAAATCCGATCTGGTGCAGTTACCATAGACACATCATTAATGCTAAGGTGAAACTTATGCGTCACACACTCAAAATTGTTGGCTGGCTTGGCGTGGGTGCCCTGGCCGGGGCCCTGACCACGGTATCTTTGCAAACCGTGGCGCGCTCCAATATGGCCCCACTGCCCTTGGAAGAGTTGCAGCAATTGGCGGCCGTTTTCAGCATGGTGAAAAGCGACTATGTCGAGCCTGTGGACGAGAAAAAGCTCATCACCGACGCCATCTCCGGCATGGTGTCCAGCCTGGATCCCCATTCGCAGTACTTTGACAAGAAGAGCTTCAAAGAGTTTCGCGAGGGCACTTCCGGACGGTTTGTCGGTGTGGGCATTGAGATCACCATGGAAGAAGGTCTGGTCAAGGTGGTGTCCCCCATCGAAGGTTCGCCTGCTTTCCGTGCTGGACTGAAGTCGGGAGATCTGATCACCAAGGTCGATGACACCGCGGTCAAGGGCCTGAGCCTGAATGAAGCTGTCAAACGCATGCGGGGTGAACCCAATACCCGGGTGGTGCTCACTGTGTTTAGGAAAGATGAAAACCGCACTTTCCCGGTCACCATAGTGCGCGAGGAAATCAAGACTCAAAGCGTCAAGGGCCGCTTGATCGAGCCCGGCTATGCCTGGTTGCGTTTATCGCAGTTCCAAGAGCGCACCGTCGAGGATTTCGCCAAAAAGCTGGAGGAAATTCATCAACAAGAGCCGCAACTCAAAGGGCTGGTGCTCGACTTGCGCAATGATCCGGGTGGTTTGCTCGATGCCGCTGTGGCCGTGTCGGCTGCCTTCTTGCCCGAAAACGTCACGGTGGTCAGTACCAACGGTCAATTGAGCGAAAGCCAGTTCATTTACAAGGCGGCGCCCCAGTTTTATCAGCGTCGCAGCGGGGCTGACCCCATTCAGCGACTGAGCGAGCGGACCCAGGGCGTTTACCGTCGTGTGGCTCTGGTGGTGTTGGTCAACGAAGGGTCTGCGTCAGCGAGCGAAATCGTGGCGGGTGCGCTGCAAGACCACAAGCGCGCCAAAATCATGGGCAGCCAGACTTTTGGCAAGGGCTCCGTGCAAACGGTTCGTCAACTTGGCCCGGACACCGCATTGAAGATCACCACGGCCCGTTACTACACCCCCAGTGGCCGCTCCATTCAGGCCAAAGGCATCGTGCCCGACGTGCTGGTCGATGAAACCCCCGAAGGCAGCCCGTTTGCCGTATTGCGCACCCGTGAAGCCGACCTGGAAAAGCACCTCAACAGCGGCCAGGGTGAGGAAGGTCGCAATCCTGATCGCGAGAAAGCCCGCGAGGAAGCGCTCAAGCGCCTGGAGGAAGAGTCCAAAAAGCCCAACAACCAGCGTCGCCCGCCTGAGTTTGGCAGCAAAGACGATTTCCAGTTGCAGCAGGCCATCAACCAACTCAAGGGGGTGGCCGTCATGGCCAGCAAAACCCAAACTGAGCGTGCCGAGTCGAAAAAGGAGAATTGAGGCTTGGACGACGCGGCCCTGCTGCGGTATTCGCGACACATCCTGCTCGAAGCAGTGGGGGTCGATGGCCAGCAAAACGCACTCAACAGCCATGCCTTGGTGATCGGTGCGGGGGGGCTGGGGTCGCCGGTGGCCTTGTATTTGGCCGCCAGCGGGGTCGGCCGCATCACCCTGATCGATGACGATCAGGTTGATCTCACCAATTTGCAACGGCAGATCGCCCACACCACCGATCGGGTCGGTCAGCCCAAGGTCGAATCTGCCCGACAGGCCATGGCTGCGTTGAACCCTGGTGTGCAGGTTCAGGCGTTTCAGCGCCGTGCCGATGCTGCCTGGTTGCACGAGTGGGTCCCTCAGGCCGGTGTGGTGATTGACGGCAGCGACAACTTCCAAACCCGGCAGTTGATCAACGCCGCTTGTGTCGGGCATGGAGTGCCTCTGGTCAGCGGTTCGGTATTGGGTTTTGATGGCCAATTCAGCGTCTTCGATCCACGCCAAGCTGCGTCGCCCTGTTACGCTTGCCTCTTTCCACCCGATACCCCGCCCCCCGAGGTGCGTTGTGCCACCATGGGCGTGCTGGCCCCTTTGGTCGGTGTCATGGGCGCGATCCAGGCCACCGAGGCACTCAAGATTTTGATGGGTTTGCCCAGCGAGGTGCCCGGGCGCCTCTTGATGCTAGATGGCCATCGCCTGCAATGGAGCGAGATGCGTTTTAGTCGGGTGGCTGATTGCCCGGTGTGCGGCCAACAGCATAAATTGGATTGACAGGAATTGGGGTCAGAAATTGGGGTGAAATTGGGGTCAGACCCCAATTAGTGCAGAAATTGGGGTCAGACCCCAATTAGTGAACCTGTGAGTCGCCAATGGTTTGATTTAAGCCGTCACGATCCAACCTTCCAGAGGGTCACAGGCTGGCAATCCGTACTGGGGCTGACCCGCCTGGTGCTGTTGCAGCGCCCAGGCCGCTTGCACCATGCAAAGCACGGCGTCCAGCACATCGCCCTTGGGTTCGTTGAGAAGTTGCTCGCGCAAGGCGTTGCCGACCTGCAAGCGCAATTCCAGCCGGGTCTGGCCCAACTCCAGTTTTTGCAACAGGTCAGACCGGGCCACCCAGCGCTCAGGGGTTTGTTTGGCTTTGTCATCGCTTTTATAAGACGTTTTGCCGATCAATTCACGCGCCAGCAAGCCCGGATAGGCTTCCAAGGCCACCCGTTGCGGGTCGCCCGCTTGCAGACCGGGCAGGTGCACCCCCACCCGGCGCAGGCGCGGCACCCCCGCGTGCAGCATATAAGCGACGGGCGGGTTGACCCATTTCATCGAAGGGCTGGACCCGGCCGGGCCATCGGTGGCGCGGTGCGCCATTTTCTGGCCCACGGGTCGGGCATCGCAAAATGCTTTGAAGGTGGCGCGTATGTCGGCACGGCTCAAGGCCGCGTAATGGTCCATGCAAGCCGCCCACTCTTTGGGCCAAGCCAAGTGCTCTATCAGTTCTCGGGGCAAGCCAAAGGGCAAGTCAAACCCGCCCACCCAATCAGAGGTTTCAGCCAGCCAGGCCTCCCAGTCGTCCAATTGGGCCAGGGCCTTGATCTCATGCAAGCGCACGCGCTGTCCTTCGAGAGAACCGAGTGCGATGACAATGGGTTTGCTGCGGCTTGGACTGCTGGAGAAATCACAACCCAGCACCCACGGCCCGCCCGAACGCACAGCCCGCCCCCTGATCAGGCGCGACCGATGATCGAGGCGGTGGCCATCAGTTCTTCGAGCAAGGCCAGCGACACTTTGCCCGAGACGGCATAGGGGTCGAGTTCTGGACGCTCGGAATATTTCAGCACGATGGATGTGTTGAGCTTGGACAAATTGACCTGTCCCATGGTCCAGCCGCCGAAATGGCGTTCGGAGATTTCCTCATAGTGCAGCAGCACCACATCTTTGTGGCGGGGGTCAGACACGATTTGGTTGTACAGGGTGTTGACCGGGCCACGGCCGCCCTCGATGGCTTGCAAGAAAATGCCACCGCCATAACACAATATGCCGGTGATGCCCTGGGCGAGGTTGTGGTTGCGGGCCGAGGCCAGAATGGCGTCGATGGCCTGGGTCGATTCAGGCTCGACCGCGCGGCTGACGTAGAGGAGGCGAACCAACATATCAGTCCTTGTGAGGAATGAGGGACAAAAACTCCCGGCGCAGATTGGGGTCCTTCAAGAAAGCCCCGCGCATGACCGAGTTGATCATGCGGCTGTCCATGTCTTTGACGCCACGCCAGGCCATGCAATAGTGGCTGGCCTCCATGACCAAAGCCAGGCCGTCGGGCTGGGTCTTTTCCTGAATCAGGTCGGCCAGTTGCACCACGGCTTCTTCCTGAATTTGTGGCCGTCCCATGACCCATTCGGCCAGACGCGCATACTTGGACAGGCCGATCACATTGGTGTGCTCATTGGGCAGCACGCCAATCCAGATCTTGCCGATCACCGGGCAAAAATGGTGGCTGCATGCGCTGCGTACCGTGATCGGCCCCACAATCATCAATTCGTTGAGGTGTTCGGCATTGGGGAATTCGGTGATGCTGGGGGCATTGA
>JBEAZY010000131.1:0-5621 GCA_041159205.1 Pseudomonadota bacterium | reverse complement strand
GTGGCTCTACCGACCAGGTCACCCGAGTCACCGCAGCAGAGATTGAGAAGCATCTGGGACAAAAGGTGGTGATCGTGAACCAGCCGGGTGCTTCAGGCTCGATTGGCACCAAAAGTGCGCTCGACGCCCCTAAAGACGGTTACACCTGGACGGCTGGTGCTGCCCAGGATTTGGGCAGCTACGAAACTTTGGGCATGCTCAAGACAAGAACCTCTGAGTGGCATTTGTTCCTTAACGTGGCGAATGTGCAACTGATTGGTGTCAATCCGAACACCCCATATAAAGCACCCAAAGATCTGCTAGATGCCATGAAAGCCAAGCCGGGTCAAATCACAGTGGCCACTGCCGGTGTGACATCTGCGGGGCATAACGCGATGGAATTGATTGCTAAAAATACAGGTGTGAAATACCGTCATGTGACTTATGACGGCGGCAATCCGGCGGTGGTGGCCACGGTGGCGGGTGAGACCGAGGTGACCACTCAATTGGCGGTTGAGCAGGCCGACATGATCCGGGGCAAGCGCATTCGGCCTTTGGCCACGGTCAGCGATAAGCCGCTGGACCTTGAAGGTTTTGGTGTGATCGAGCCCTTGTCCAAGACCTTGGCGGGCTTCAAGGCGCCGGCCAATTATTTCGGCATTTTTATTCCTAAAGGAGTGCCAGATGAAGTCGTCAAAACCGTGGAAAAAATCTGGGTCGATCAGATCACCAAGAGCGAAGCACTGAAAAAATATGCCACCAGCCGCGGGGCCTTGTTCGCGCCACACCATGGCGCGGAGGCGGTGACTGCCGTGACCCCGGCGGTACAAGCCAACGCCTGGCTGCTGTTTGACAGCGGCAAGGCCAAAGTGTCTCCTGACACCGTGGGCATTGCCCGACCCTGAGCGCAACCCTGCCGGAGATGACGAGATGACCCCTTCCGAGCTGCAAGACCACGAAGCCCTGGCGCAGGCGGCCCACCATCGAAAAACTTCGTCGCGTGCCGACTTGTGGCAGTCGATGGGCTGGGTGGCCTTGGGAGGGGCCACACTGGTTGAGTCTTTGCGCATGGACAGGCTCACCCATCAGGACATCAATCCTTACACCATTCCCGGGTTATTGCCCGCTTGTCTGGGCGTGGCCATCATGTTGCTGGGTTTGCTGATGGCTTATCGATCCATCTCCAGGGGGGCGCTTGGCCCCCAGCCAGTTCATCCAGCAGCTGCCTGGCAACAACGACGCGAGCTGTCACGCATCTGGTTCATTCTGACCCTGTGCGTCGGGTTTGCGGTGGGTGTGGTGGGCCACGGCCTGAGCTTCTGGTTGGCCGCAGCCGCATTCATCACTGTGATGGTGGTGGTCTTGCAGTTTGAAACGCTGGCTCGGCAACGCCGTCTCTGGCCCGGGGTGTTCAAGGCGGTCGTCATCGGATTGTGCGCCGGCATCATCATCACTCTGGTGTTTCAGGAATTTTTCCTGGTTCGCCTGCCCTGAACCAGGTATTGGAGCGACCCATGTTAGAAGGTCTCCAGATGCTCGGTACCTCGTACCTGAGTTTTTTGAATTTTTGGTCATTGTTTTACGGCTTGGGTGGCGCATTCATCGGCATCCTGGTCGGATGCATGCCGGGGCTGTCGGCCACTTTGTGCATCGCTTTGCTCACTACCTTGACCATCAAAATGGCTCCCAATGACGCCATTCTGGTTTTGATCTGTGCGTATGTGGGCACGCTGTATGGCGGCAGCCGTAGCGCCATTTTGCTGAATATTCCTGGCACGGCCGCCAACGCGGCATCGTGTGCCGACGGTTATGCCTTGGCGCAGCAAGGCCAAGCCGGTAGAGCCATCGGCATTGCCACCTCGGGGGCTTTCACTGGCACATTGTTTGGCGTCATCTGTTTGGCCATGTTCACCCCGTCGCTGGCTGAGATTGCCCTTTCTTTCGGTGCCTTCGAGTTTTTCTGGCTGGCTTTGTTTGGTGTGGCGATGTCAGGCAGCATCGTGGGTGAAGATCCGATCAAGGGCTGGCTGATGGGGTGCCTGGGCCTGTTGATTGCCCAGATTGGGCAAGAAGGTTTGTACGCGTATGACCGTTTCACTTTTGGCTGGGATGAAATGTCTGGTGGTATTTCACTCATCCCGGCGCTGATCGGCGCTTTTGGTTTTGCCGAGATTTTGACCACCCTCGCAGACCCTATCGAACGAAAAATCATTGAAATGCGCGACTCGGTTTTGCCTCGTTTTCGCGAAGTGTTCCAGTATTGGCGCACCGTGTTTCGGTCTGGCGTGATCGGCGTGGTCACTGGCATCTTGCCCGGCATCGGTGAAGATTCCGGGGCGTGGATGTCTTATGCGGCGGCCAAGGCGGTCAGTCCGGAAAAAGAGAAATTCGGCAAAGGCTCTATCGATGGATTAATGGCGGCCGAAACCGGCGATATGTCGGCCATTCCCGGTGGCATCATTCCAGCGCTGGCACTGGGCATTCCGGGTTCGGCGCCTGCGGCGGTGCTGATGGCGGCGATGATCATTCATGGCATACAGCCAGGACCGATGCTGATGATCAAAAGCCCGCAGTTTGTCTACGATGTCGTGGCCATGACCACCATTGCCACGTTCAGTATCTTGCTGTTTGGCTTATTTTTGGTGCGGCCCTTGTTATTGGTTCTCAGGGTCAAGCGCACCGTGTTGATGCCCATCATCTTTGTGCTGTGTACGGTGGGTGCCTTCGCCATTTCCTCGCGCTTGTTTGATGTCTATGTCATGGTGGTCATCGGCATTGCTGCTTTTTTCCTGCGTCGACGTGGTTATGAGATGGCTCCCTTGGTCTTGGGACTGGTGTTGGGTGAATTGCTCGACAAGAGTTTGCGTCGTGGCCTGGTGCTTTCTGATGGTAGCTTGGAGCCTTTTTTCATCAGGCCGATCTGTTCGGTGCTGGCTCTGATTACTTTGTTCACCATGCTGATGTACATCCCGGCTGTCAACCAGCGCGTTACCCGAGCTTGGCAGGTTGTCAAGGGCATGTTGACACGGCGACCGACATGAACAACGACGCCAGTCAATTCCGTTTTGCCTTGTGCAACGAAGTCTTGCAGCCGATGTCCTTTGAAGCGCAGTGCCGTCATGCCGCTGCACTGGGCTATTTCGGGCTGGAAGTTGCCCCTTTCACCTTGGGGTCTGACCCGAGTGAGATCAGCCCCGGGCTGGCGCGCCAGTTCCGGCATATTGCGAATGACCATGGATTGGTCATCACGGGCTTGCATTGGCTCTTGGTGGCCCCAACTGGCCTATCGATCACCGACCCCAGCCCGTCGGTGGTCCGGCGGACACGTGATGTGGTTCGGCATCTGTGTGATCTGTGCGCCGAACTGGGGGGGCGTTACTTGGTCCATGGTTCACCGCGCCAGCGCGAGCCTGTGGCGGGACAAACCCATGCGCAGGCCCTCAAGGTGGCCACTGATTTCTGGGCCGAGGCCGCCCAATGGGCGCATGCGCAAGATTTGGTGTATTGCATTGAGCCGTTGTCGCCCGATCAGACCTCTATCGTCAACACTTTGGCACAAGCTTTGGAGATTGTGACCCAAGTCGCTCATCCGGCCCTCAAGACGATGCTCGATACCAGTTCGGCCGGTCTGAGCGAGACATTAGACATCCCGCAGCTCATTGACATGTACGCACCCACCGGACATCTGGCCCATGTGCAATTGAATGATCCCAATCGCCGCGCGCCAGGTCAAGGCCAAATGCGCTTTGGCCCCATTCTTGAGGCATTGCGACGACACCACTTCGATGGCCCGATTGCCATCGAACCCTTTGATTACCAACCTGATGGCCCTGGTTGTGCGGCCTTTGCGCTGGGCTACCTCAAAGGGCTGCAAAGCGATCAACCGGATTGAAAACCCATGACCCCTACCTTTCGCATTGCAGAGATCGACATTTCTGAATCACCCGTCGTGTTGCGCATGCCATTTCGGTTTGGCGTGGTCACCTTGCGTCAATGCCATGAAGCGCACATCAGGGTGCGCATTGAAACCCCCGATGGTCGGTCGGCATGGGGGGCGACGGCAGAGATGATCGTGCCCAAATGGTTCGACAAAAACCCTCACCTCAGCGATGCGCAAAATTTTGACCAGCAGAGGGACGTCTTGCGCCTGGCCCGTGAGGCGTATCTGGCCGAGTCCAGGCCGCAAAGCGCCTTTGGTCACTTTGCGGCGCACCATGAATCGCACTTGCGCGTCTGTGCCCGGCATGGGCACAACCCTTTATTGGCCAACTACGGCCCCGCGTTGATTGATAAAGCTGTGCTGGATGCCTTGTGCCGATTGCTGGCGTGTTCTTTTTATAAAGCGATACAGACCAATACAGTGGGCATCGATGCCAGCCACCCTGCTTTTGCCGGTATGGACTGGGCGACCTTTTTGTCCAGGCTTCAGCCTTCTGACCGCATCCACGCCCGCCACACCGTAGGCATGCTCGATGCGCTGACTGAACAGGATATCGCAGAGCCCGTGAATGACGGCTTGCCAGAGACTTTGCAGCAGGTGGTGCAAGTGTATGGGCACCGCTATTTCAAGCTCAAAGTGGGGGGGGACCTAAAGGCCGACATCGCTCGCTTGAGCGGCATCGCCACCGTGCTCGATGCGATTTCCGGGCCATACTGGGTATCCTTGGACGGGAACGAACAGTATCAGAGCGCTGACGAGTTCGCCGAGTTGATCAAAGCCATGCGACAAACCCCAACCTTGGCCCGTTTGTTGTCCAGTATTTTGTTTGTAGAACAACCCATTGGTCGGGCCCATGCGCTCGAAACCGATGTATCCGGCCCTGAAATCGGCTTGCCAGTGATCGTGGACGAGTCAGACGGCCCGCTCGATGCCTTTTTACAGGCTAAAGCGCAAGGCTACTCGGGCATCTCCAGCAAATCCTGTAAAGGGGTGTACCGTTCTTTGCTCAATGCCATGCGCTGCCAGGTGTGGAACGCCAAAGCGGGCACATCCCGCTTTTTCATGTCTGGGGAAGATTTGACCGTGCAAGCGGGTCTGTGCCTGCAACAAGACTTGGCATTGGTCAATTTGTTGGGCATCCGACACGTCGAGCGCAACGGTCACCACTACGTCAATGGTTTGGCTGCCCGTTCACATGCCGAACAAGCGCGTGTCTTACAGGCCCACCCCGATCTGTACGAGAACAGCCACGGGGCCACCCGGGTTCGTATCCGCGATGGCATGTTGTCCATCGCCTCGCTCGATGTCGCGGGTTTTGCCAGCGCCATCCTCTGATTTTTTTGAATTGACCATGCATCCGACACAGATTTTTGATTTTTCCGACCAGGTGGTCGCCATTACGGGTGCCGCCCGAGGCATCGGCTTAGCGACCGCCCGTGCTTATGCCTTGGCCGGGGCGCATGTGGCCTTGCTCGATATTGATGGCGAGGCCGCGCAGTCTGCGGCCAGTGAAATCGCCGCCGAGTGCGCTGCGACTGGGCGCCGCATCGAAGGCTTGGAGGTCGATGTCACACAGCCCGCGAGTGTGACGCATGCCATTGATGAGGTGGCCGCTTGGCAGGGGCGGCTTGATGTATTGGTCAACAATGCCGGTGTGGCGTTGCGGCGCCCCACCCTGGAATTGAGCCTGGATGACTGGAAC
>JBEAZY010000130.1:0-2990 GCA_041159205.1 Pseudomonadota bacterium | reverse complement strand
GAGGAGCCCCCCATGAGCCAGACGATTTCACACTACATCCAAGGTGCCCTCAGCGCCGGTCAAGGAGCGCGCCAGCAGGCCGTCACCAACCCCGCCACCGGGGTGGTCAGCGCGCAAGTGCGTTTGGGCAGCACGGCCGATGTCAACGCTGCCGTGGCGGCAGCGCAGGCGGCTTTTCCGGCCTGGGGTGATTTGCCGCCCTTGCGCCGGGCACGCATCATGTTCAAGTTTCTGGAATTGCTGAATCAGCACCGCGATGACTTGGCCCGGATGATCACAGCCGAGCACGGCAAGGTGTTCACGGACGCGCAGGGGGAAGTGACGCGCGGGATTGAGATTGTCGAGTTTGCCACCGGAATTCCGCAGTTGCTTAAGACCGGTTTCACCGACCAGGTCTCGACCGGCATAGACAATTGGGTGTTGCGCCAGCCCCTGGGTGTGGTGGCCGGTATCACGCCCTTCAATTTCCCTGTGATGGTGCCGATGTGGATGTTCCCGGTCGCGCTGGCCTGCGGCAACACCTTTGTGCTGAAACCCAGCCCTTTGGACCCATCCCCATCTCTGTTCATGGCCGAGTTGCTGAAAAAAGCCGGTTTGCCCGATGGTGTGTTCAATGTGGTGCAAGGCGATAAAGAGGCGGTGGATGCACTGCTGGACCACCCCGATGTGAAAGCGGTCAGCTTTGTCGGCTCGACCCCGATTGCGAACTATATTTATGAAACCGGCGCCCGCCACGGCAAGCGGGTGCAGGCCTTGGGCGGGGCCAAGAACCACATGGTGGTGATGCCCGATGCCGACCTGGATCAGGCGGTGGACGCCCTGATCGGCAGTGCGTATGGCTCGGCCGGAGAGCGCTGTATGGCGATTTCGGTGGCCCTGCTGGTGGGCGATGTGGGCGACAAGATCATGCCCAAGCTGATCGAGCGCACGCGCCAGCTCAAGGTGCTCGATGGCATGAACCTGGCTGCCGAAATGGGGCCGATCGTGACCGATGCCGCGCGCCAGCGCATCAGCGGCTATATCGACGCCGGGGTCCAAGAGGGTGCCCGTTTGCTGGTCGATGGCCGTGGCTTTGACGGCAAGCAGGCCGGGGCCGGTTGCGAGCAGGGATTTTGGCTGGGGGGCACGCTGTTTGACCATGTGCAGCCCGACATGAAGATCTACAAGGAAGAAATTTTCGGCCCGGTGCTCTCTTGCGTCCGGGTGCCCGACTTTGCGACAGCGGTCAAGCTGATCAATGACCATGAATTCGGCAACGGTGTGTCGTGTTTCACCCGCGACGGCAATGTGGCGCGCGAGTTCGGCCGCCGCATCCAGGTCGGGATGGTGGGCATTAATGTGCCGATTCCGGTGCCCATGGCCTGGCACGGTTTTGGGGGCTGGAAGCGTTCACTGTTTGGGGACATGCACGCCTATGGCGAAGAGGGGGTGCGTTTTTATACCAAGCAAAAAAGCATCATGCAGCGCTGGCCCGAGAGCATCGGCAAGGGGGCCGAGTTTGCGATGCCGACTTCCAAGTGAATCAGGGGGTCTGCAGTGCCTGGTTCAGGCGCTCGGCCGCGGGGGCTGAGCCCAGGGGCGCGCGGCGGTCTTGATCCAGGATGTCGTTCAAGCCATGGCGAACAAAAGGTTCTTCGCCATAGCCGGTGCTGATGGTATTGTTGTGGCCTATTTTGGACTGCAAGCCTATGCCCCAGAGGTCGCGCCCTCGCAGGCTGACCGGGCCAGGTGTCCACGCCCGATCTGGGCCGATGGGGATGGCGATGATGAAACCGGCAAACCGGTTCAGGGGCATAGATGGGGATTCGCTCTGGCGCATATAAAACTCGAGTCGATGCCTGCTGAATTGGTGCAAGCTGCTGAGCTGCCAGCCCACATCGCCAGCCATGTATCGGCCCCGGGTGACTTCCATGGCCCATTGCATGGGCACCCAATCGTAACGGGCCTTGACCAATAGGGGGGCATGGGCGGCGTGACCGGGGGTGTCATCGACGAAACGACCCGCCTGCGTCGAGAATTTCAGGCGGCGGTCGGCATCGAGCCAAGCGCCTTGCAGCAAGATGCCCCGGGCTTCGCGGTTGATATAGCCGATATTGGCCTGTGTGTAAGTCTGGGGGGTGGGTTGCCACACATGACTGATCAAAGACTGCTGCGAGCCGGGCTTGATGCGCATAGATCCAAACGCACCCTTGGGGCCAAAGTCTGAGCTGTGGGCCCAAGGGTGGGTGTAGTTGCCTTGGGCAAACCAACCCGGCATGCCCGCCCACGCGACTTGCCAGCCCGCATCGAGTGCCAGGCTGTAATCGAACAAGCCTAATTCGGTTCCCACCGTGTGCTTTAGGGCGGGGCCGAGCTCTAACTCCAGGGTAGCACGGTCCGTCGACTGAGGCTGTGCCCACCAAGTGATGCCGGTTTGATCGGGCGGTTCGATTTCTTCGATGTGAAAGTCTTGGCCCTGAACCGGGAAGCAAGACAGAAACCGTGCCGACTCGCAACCCGGACGCCAGCGGACATGCCGATGCGACCTGTGGGCGTAGCTGAGGCTGAAAACGAGGGTCGCACCTTCGGGCCACACGGGTTGCAAGGCCCGCAGGGCTTGTGCGATGGCCGTGAGTTGTGATTGGCGCCAGCCCCAGGGCTCGGCCTGAATCCACCATGCCCCGCTCGCCCAGCGACCCACTTGCACGGCCGCAAATCCGGCCTCTTTCAATGCCGCCTGCATGCGATGCGCCTGGGCGATGAGTTGGGTGGCCGCGTCGGAATGGGTCAGTTCAGTGCCAGAGGGTGGCGGTTTGACTTCGAAGTCTGGGGTGGGTTGTGCCTGGGGTAACCGTGATGCCGTCACATGGCCCGCGCCTGTCGCTGGCGTGCCGGATGGGGCATAGGGGGAGAATGCCGCCACACGTGCCGGCGCACTGTCGCGATCGAAGGCGTAGCTCAGTTGAAGCTGCATCTGATGAAGCTGGCGCGGGCTGTTTGCACCAAGGCGT
>JBEAZY010000129.1:0-7811 GCA_041159205.1 Pseudomonadota bacterium | reverse complement strand
GCGACCTGGAGCAAGCCTTTTCTTCCTTTGGTTCGGTGACATCCGCCAAAGTGATGATGGAGCGTGACACCGGTCGTTCCAAAGGCTTTGGCTTTGTCGAAATGAGCACCGATGCACAAGCACAGGCGGCCATTGAAGGCATGAATGGCCAACCCATGGGCGGCCGCAGCTTGGTGGTCAATGAAGCCCGTCCGATGGAACCCCGTCGCCCAGGCGGCGGCGGTGGTTACGGCGGTGGTGGCGGTGGCGGCTACGGCGGCGGTGGCCGTCGTGAAGGTGGCGGCGGCTACGGCGGTGGCGGTGGTCGCGATGGCGGCGGTGGTTACGGCGGCGGCGGTCGTCGCGAAGGCGGTGGCGGCTATGGTGCCAATCGCCGTGACGGCGGTGGCGACGGCAGTTTCCGCAGCCCCTATGGCAACGGCCCGCGCGGCGGCCAGCGCGGCGACGATTACTGAGTCATTTTTGGCTGGGGGGCCGGTCGGGGCATCAACACGCCACGCACCCGTCCCTCCAGTTGCACGCGGTTTTCTTTTTGCAGCGCCTGCAGGCGTTCGGCGCTGAATACATCGGCCCCGCGTGACAGCGTCACGGGCAAGTGGGTTTCCAGGGCTTGGCGGTGATCATCCAGCAGCAGATACTCGCTTCTGATCTCGCGCCCCTCGCGCTTTTGCCCCCTCTCATCCACATAGGCCTCTTGTTCAATCAGGGCCTGGCCAAACAACTCCAACTGCTGACCTTCATCACTGGCGCGCGCGCGGCTGGCGCTCAGGCGCATGGGCGGGTCTCCGGCCTTGGCCCGTTTCAGCATGCGCGGCTCCTCAATGTCGTACATGTCTTTTTGATCGGTGTGGCGGGCATGATCCCCGCTGATCTGCATCAGCCACTGGCCCTGATGGTCAAAACTGACCATCCGGAATTGATGAAAATAGGCATCGGGCTTGCCGCTGTCGCGACGCTCAGCCCCCGCATCTGACAAGATCGGTGAGTTTTGTGCAAGCCAATACGTGATCAGGGCCAACAGGCCCAGCAGCGTGACAGGCACCAGCCCTTGCAAGCGCTGACTGAAGGGGCGCCAATCAACGGTCCACGGCATGGGCAGTGACCTCCTGCAAGATCCGCGCGTAATGGCCTTGGGCCACGAGAATTAAATCGCACAATTCGCGCACGGCCCCATGTCCACCCGTGCGCGAGCTGACCCAGTGCGCGCGTGCCAAGACCTCAGGGTGCGCCTGCGCGGGTGCGGCAGCGAGGGCGCACTCGGCCAACACGGGCAAATCGGGCCAGTCGTCACCCATGGCGGCCGCCTGGTGAAAGCCCAAACCGGTTTTTTGCAAAATCTGCCGCGCCACGCCCAGCTTGTCGTGCACGCCAAAATGCGCCTCGCTCACACCCAAAGCCTGCAAGCGCACACGCAAGGGCGCGCTGTCACGCCCCGTGATAACGGCCGGCACGATGCCCGCCGAGATCAAATACTTCAAACCCTGTCCATCCAGGCTGTGAAAGCGCTTCAGGGTTTCACCCTGCTCGCTGATGTACAAACCGCCATCGGTCAACACACCATCCACATCCAGAAACACCAAGCGCACGGGTTGAGCGCGCAACAAGAGCGAGGGTTCAAACTGCTGGGTCGGCTGCATCAGATGACCTTGGCGCGCATCAGGTCGTGCGTATTGAGCGCGCCGCACAAGCGGCCACTGGCATCGAGCACCAGCAAACAGCTGATGCGGTGTTGCTCCATCAGGTCGGCCGCCTCTGCGGCCAGAGCGTCTTGAACAATGGTGCGGGGCTGCGGCTTCATCAAATCGCGGGCCAGACAAGATCGCAGATCCTGACCCCGCTCGATGGCACGGCGCAGGTCGCCATCGGTGAAGACGCCCAGCACCTGGTGCTGATCATCCACCACGGCGGTCGCACCGAGGCCTTTGGCGCTCATCTCACGCATCAGGTCTATGAACGACGCATCTTCTAAAACCGCAGGCACTTCAGTGCCACTGCGCATGATGTCGCGCACATGGGTCAACAGGCGGCGACCCAGGGCGCCCCCGGGGTGAGAGCGGGCAAAGTCCTCGGCCCTGAATCCGCGCGCATCCAGCAACGCAACAGCCAGCGCATCGCCCAAGGCCATTTGTGCGGTGGTGCTGGCGGTAGGCGCCAGATTGAGCGGGCACGCCTCTTTGTCGACGCCACATTCCAGCACATGGTCGGCATGGCGCGCCAGCGTCGACTCGGGCCGCCCCGTCATGGCCACCAGCAAAATGCCCTGTCTCTTGAGCACCGGCAAAATGATGGTGAGCTCTTCACTCTCACCGCTGTTAGAGATGGCCAACACCGCATCGCGCGGCTCGATCATGCCCAGGTCGCCATGGCTGGCTTCCGCCGGATGGACAAACATCGAGGGGGTGCCGGTCGAGGCCAGGGTGGCGGCGATCTTGCGCCCCACGTGGCCGCTTTTGCCCATGCCCATCACCACCACCCGCCCCGGCGTGTGCAGCAAGGCCTGCACCGCGTGGACAAAGTCTGAGCCAATGCGCCGACTTAAGGACTGAACCGCTTGGGCCTCAATGTCCAGGGCTTCTTGCGCCATGCGCAACACATGGTCGTGATCGAGTGCAGAAGGGGATGGCATGCTTTGATTTTAATGGTTAAGGAAGTCCTGTCGGACGTTTTACGCTTAATATCAGGGCATGACTTCTTTGGATGTGGCTCTGTTATACCTGTTGGCGGCGGTCTTGGGGGTGGTCGTGTTCCGTACCCTGCGCCTGCCGGCCATGCTGGGCTATTTGCTGGTCGGCGTGCTCATCGGCCCGCATGCGCTGGCCCTGACGAAAGAAACGGGCAGCGTCCATTACTTGGCCGAGTTCGGTGTGGTGTTCCTCATGTTTGTCATTGGGCTCGAATTCAATTTGCCCAAATTGAGGCAGATGCGCCATCTGGTGTTTGGTTTGGGTCTGGGGCAAGTCTCGCTCACCATCGCCGGTGCCCTGATCGGTAACGCCCTGTTGGCAGCATTGTTCGCCCAATTGGGCATGCGCTGGGATCTGTCGTGGCAGGGCGCCTTCGCCCTGGGCAGCGCCCTGGCCATGTCCAGCACCGCCATCGTCGCGCGCCTGATGGCGGATAGGCTCGAATTACAAAGCGAGCACGGGCAAAGGGTCATGGGCGTTTTGCTGTTTCAGGATTTGGCCGTGGTGCCTTTGCTGGTACTGATTCCGGCCCTGGCACAAGGCAACGACTCAAAAATGTGGTGGTCCCTGGGCCTGGGTGTGCTCAAAGGTGCGGTCCTGGTGTCGCTGCTGTTGTGGGGCGGCGCGCGCGTCATGCGCAGCTGGCTGACGGTGGTGGCCCGCCGCAAAAGCCAGGAACTGTTCGTGCTCAATCTGCTGCTGGTCACTTTGGGCATGGCCTGGCTGACCGAGCATGCCGGTTTGTCGCTGGCCCTGGGCGCCTTTCTGGCCGGCATGCTGATCGCTGAAACCGAATACAAGCACCAGGTCGAGACCGACATCCGCCCGTTCCATGACGTGCTGCTGGGTCTGTTTTTCATCACCATCGGCATGAAGCTCGATGCCCAGGCGGTGTTTGAAGACTGGTATTTGGTCTTGTTGCTCTCGCTCGGGCCCATCCTCGCCAAAGGGGTGCTCATCATGGCGCTGACCAAGCTCTTCGGGGCTGGCGACGGCGTCTCGATGCGCACCGGTATTTATCTGGCACAAGCGGGTGAGTTCGGCTTTGTGCTGATCACGCTCAGCGCCGAACAGGGCCTGATCGGGGTGCCCTGGTTCAGCCCGGTGCTGGCGGCCATGGTGATCTCCATGCTGGCCACGCCCTTTCTCATCCAGTACAGCGAGCGCATCGTGCTCAAGGTGGTCAGCAACGAGTGGCTGGCCCAATCGGTGCAACTGACCAGCATTGCCAAACGCGCCATTCAAAATCAGGCCCACGTGATCATCTGTGGCTACGGGCGCAGCGGCCAGAACCTGGCCGCCTTGCTCGAGAAAGAAAAAATCCCCTACATGGCCCTCGACCTCGACCCCGATCGGGTGCGCCAGGCCGCCGCCGCCGGGCAAAGCGTGGTGTTTGGCGACGCCGCCGGCTTGCCCAGTCTGATGGCCGCCGGGCTGGCCCGTGCCGCCGCCGTGGTGGTCAGCTATCACGACACCCCTTCCGCGTTCAAAATCCTCAACCATGTGCGCGAGCATGCCCCCCAAGTGCCGGTGATCGTGCGCACCCTCGATGAACACGACCTCGACGGTTTACGCGAAGCAGGCGCGGCAGCGGTCGTGCCCGAAGCCATCGAAGGCAGCCTGATGTTGGCCAGTCATGCGCTGGCCTTGATGGGGGTGCCCATGCGCCGAGTGTTGCGCGTGATCCAGGCCCAGCGCGAGGCCCGCTATGAGTTATTGCGTGGCTACATCCACGGGGCCGATGACGATGAGTCGCTGCAAGACATGGACACCGTGCGGCTGATGTCTTACACCTTGCCACTGGGGGCCAAGGCGGTGGGCTTGAAAGTGGCCGATCTGGCCCTGGGCCCACAAGGGGCGCGCCTGGTGCAACTGCGCCGCGCCAGCGGCGTCAATGCGGTCCTCGGCGACGACACGCCCATCGCGGAAGGAGACACCTTGCTGCTCTCAGGCACGCCCGAGACCTTGACACTGGTGGTCGATCGTTTGTCCAAAGGCTAATCGCTATTTGCCTATACAAAACCGCGAAAAAATCACGCCCAGCAAATCATCCGCATCAAACACCCCGGTGATTTGCCCCAGCGCCACCTGCGCCAAGCGCAACTCTTCAGCCACCAGGTCCAGCGGCACCGGTGTCGGGCCTGCCTCGGACTCACCCAGCTGCCCATGCGCATGCTGCAGGTGCTCTTGCACCCGCAGCAAAGCCTGAATATGGCGTTCACGCGCCATGAACACCCCTTCGGCAGCACCCTGATCCCACCCGGCGATCTGCAACAGTCGTTGTTTTAGCTCGGACAGCCCCGCGCCGGTTTTGGCTGAAAGCGCCAAGGGGTCCGCCCCCATCAAGCGGGTCGACGGTGACACGGCATCGGTCTTGTTCCACACCTGCAGCACCGGCGTGTCGGCGCGCATGCGCTCACGCAGCTGCGCCTCAATCGCACGGTCGCGGGCCTGATGATCGGCATCGTTTAGACGAGTGATGTCACTCAGCAGCAGCACCGCGTTGGCCTGCTCAATCTCTTGCCAGGCACGCTCGATACCGATTTTTTCGACCGGGTCCAGCTGCGGGTCGTTGGTGTCGCGCAGGCCTGCGGTATCCACCACATGCAAGGGCACACCGTCTATGTGCAGCATCTCGGTCAGCACATCGCGCGTGGTGCCCGCCACCGGCGTGACGATGGCACGATCCACCCCGGCCAGGGCATTGAGCAAAGAGCTCTTGCCCGCATTGGGCTGTCCGGCGATCACCACCCGCAAACCTTCGCGCAACACGGCACCCTGCCGGCTGCGTTGCAAGGTCTGCGCCAGGTGCGCGCGCAAACGCTGCAGCTGGCCACGGGCATCTGACTGCTCGACAAAGTCAATGTCCTCTTCGGGGAAATCCAGACAGGCCTCAACCAACATCCGCAGGTGTGTCAAGTCATCCAGCAAGCGGCCGATGTCCTGCGAGAACACCCCGCTGAGCGACCGACTGGCACTGCGTGCGGCGCGCTCGGTGCTGGCCTCAATCAGGTCGGCCACCGCCTCGGCCTGGGCCAAGTCGAGTTTGTGGTTCAGGAACGCGCGTTCGGTGAATTCGCCGGGTCGCGCCGGACGCAACCGTGGCAGCAAGGGCCGGCCCGCGCCATCGGTGCGCGCGGCCAACTGCAGGCAGCGTTCCTGGATCAGGCGCATCACCACCGGCCCGCCATGGCCCTGTATTTCCAGCACGTCTTCGCCGGTATAGCTGTGCGGCGCGCGAAAGCACAACACCAGCACCTGATCGATGACTTGGCCCTGGCCGTCCAGCAGGCTTAAAAAATGGGCATGCCGGTCTTGCAGCACCCGCCCGGCCAACGCTTGCGCATAATCCCATAGCGCGGGGCCGCTGATGCGCACAATCCCCACCGCGCCCCGACCCGGCGGCGTGGCCGCGGCGATGATCGGGTCACGGCGGTCCAGTTCGCCCATAAACCCTTATTTCAAAACACCCATGCGCTTATTGATCACCCACTGCTGGGCAATGGACAAAATATTGTTGGTCAGCCAGTACAAGACCAGACCCGAGGGGAAAAAGAAGAACATCACGCTGAACGCCAGCGGCATGATCCACATCAGCTTGGCCTGCATCGGGTCCGGCGGGGTCGGGTTGAGCCAGGTTTGCAACAGGGTCGATGCGGTCATGAGCACCGGCAAAATAAAGTACGGGTCAGGCGAAGCCAAGTCCGTCACCCAGCCCAACCAGGGCGCGTCGCGCATCTCCACCGTCGAGAGCAACACCCAGTACAAGGCAATGAAGACAGGGATCTGTATGGCGATGGGCAGGCAACCCCCCATGGGGTTCACCTTCTCTTCCCGATAAAGCTTCATCATCTCCATCTGCATTTGCTGGGGCTTGTCTTTCAAGCGCTCACGCAACTCCATCACGCGCGGGTTGATGGCCTTCATCTTGGCCATGCTGCGGTAGGCCTGGGCATTGAGCCAATAAAAAGCGATCTTCAGCAAAACCACCAGCGCCACAATCGACCAGCCCCAGTTGTGCAACAACTGGTTCAACTCATTGAGCAGCCAGAACAGCGGTTTGGCCAAAATGGTGAGCCAGCCATAGTCCTTGACCAGCTCCAGCCCCGGGTAGATGGCCTCCAGTTTTTTCTCTTGCTGCGGACCCACATACAAACTGGCCTGCGTTTTTGACTTGGCACCCGGCTCGATCACCGCCAGGGGGGCAATCATGCCCACCGAGTACAGGTTTTGGTCGATCTTGCGGGCATAGATGTCGCGACGGGTTTGATCCGGCAAGAGCCAGGCACTGGTGAAGTAATGCTGGACCATGGCCACATAGCCATCGGCCGACTGCTTTTCAAATTCGGCCTTGCCTTTTTCGATGTCGCTGAACTCCACTTTCTGGTATTTTTTGGCCCCGGTATAAACCGCCGGCCCGGTGAAGGTCGAATAAAATGCGGACTCGCCAGACGGCTTGCTGCCATCACGCACCAGCTGCACGTACAACTGCGGGGTCGTCGCCGTGCTGCCCCGGTTGATGATGTCAAACTCGGTTTTGATCAGGTATTGGCCACGGGTCAAAATATATCGCTTGACCAACTGCAAGCCACCCAGCACGTCCGACTCAAACACCACCTCCAATCGATCCTGGCCGTCTTTGAGTTCAGTGCCCTGACTGACCAGGCGCATCGGGGTTTTGTGGGTCGGCGTGGTCGCGTTGGGGTCTTGGGTCACGACACCGCTTTGAGCCTGGTACGTCAAATCTTTGCTGTCACTGAGCAAACGCATCGACTGATCGGCTTGCCCGTGTTCTTTAAAGGCCAGCAAGTCGGCGCGCACAATATTGGCCCCTTCGCCATCGATCACCAGATGCAGCACGTCGGTTTTGATGTCGTATTTTTCGCGCGCCACGGCACTGCCCTGTGGTGTCGGCACGGCCCCGCCCGGTGCGCCGGCCGCGCCGCTTGGGCCAGTTGCATTGCTTGCGCTCGGTACCCCGGCCGTCGGGTTGGCAGACCCGCCCTGTTCTGTCGTTTTACTGGGTGCCGGCGGAAAGAAAGTGGGCTTGTTGCCCTGACTGATTTGCCACTGGTCCCACAACAGGACCATGGAAAAACCAAAAATAACCCAAAGAATGGTTCGGCG
>JBEAZY010000128.1:0-5717 GCA_041159205.1 Pseudomonadota bacterium | reverse complement strand
GAACTGGAATCCGGCATCGTCAAAGGCTTGTCCACCATCGACCCGGATCTGCTGCAACGCATCCAGGACAATATGTTCACCTTCGAAAACCTGGTGGGTGTGGACAACCGGGGCATCCAGGTGCTGATGCGCAGCGTCGAGCCAGACCTGCTGATGACCGCACTCAAGGGCGCCACCGACCCCGTCAAAAACAAGTTTTTCGACAATATGTCGGCTCGTGCGAGGGTCATGTTCGTCGACGATATGGAAGCCAAAGGCCCGATGCGCATCTCCGACGTGGAAGAAGCGCAGAAGAACGTGATGCGAATTGCCCGCAAGTTGTCCGATGCCGGCGACCTGGTCCTGGCCGGACGCGGAGACGACTTTGTCTGAACTGACAGTTCCCATGAACTGGGTGCCTGACGCCTTGCTGCAACGCGCCAGCCAGGCCCCAGCCTTTCTGCGCCAGACATGGGATGCCTCGCCAGCGCAGGATTTTGGCCCATGGAACCTGAAGCCCAAAGCCGACCCTTTGTCTGGACAAACCGAAGACTTGCCTTTGCTGACCGAAGAGGCGCCGGCAGACAGTGAAATCGCCTCTGATGCAGAAGACCCCCCCCTTCCCTCTGAATCCTATGTTGGACTCGAGATAGACCAGGCCCAGTTGGACAACATGTTGAGTCAGGCGCGTGAGGAAGGGCGCCGGGAAGGCCATGCGGCCGCGATCGAACAAATGCGCGATCAAGCAGAGGCTGAAAAGCAAACCTTGCACGCCATTTCCGAATCGTTGCATACCCTGCATCACGACACCGCTCGCTGGCTGGAACCGCTTAAAAAGCTGTCCATCCATGTGGCTCAGGAATTGGTCAGGGCTGAACTTCGGCTGGACTCGACGGCTGTGGAACGCCTGATCCAGGGCTGCATTGATGCCTTGAACCCAACCCAAGAACCCATCGTGGTCGAAATCAGCCCAATCGACATGTCACGCTTGCAGTCCGAGCATTTTCCCGGTATCACTTTCGAAGTCAATGACACCCTTTCGGAAGGCAGTGTTCGTGCCCGTATCAGCGACAGTTCGGTGCAGGACCTGATGGAACATCGCCTGTCGGCGCTGTCCCAACAAATCCTCGGGGCGACACTCTGATGAACGTTTTGCCCGATATCGAACAAATCGTGGCCAAGACCAGAGCGCCCGACTTGCAGCGCACCGGCACCTTGGTCAGGGTCGTGGGCTTGCGCATGGAAACCAGGGGCATCATGGCACCCCTTGGGGCATGCTGCGAAATCTCAGGTCAGATGGGACAAAAAATTCTGGCAGAGGTCGTCGGCTTTAACGATCAAACCTTATACCTGATGCCTTTCACCGAAACTCAGGGCATCGGCCCAGGTTCATCGGTACGCGTCATCCACATGACCTCAGAAGTCACGTTGTCGCCCGACATGCTGGGCCGCGTCATCGACGGCCAGGGCCTGCCGCTGGACGGCGGACCGTTGCTTCGTGGCAGCGACCGGATGAGCCTGCAGGGGGAATTGCTCAACCCCATGGAGCGAGGACCGATCAGGGAAGTCCTCGACGTGGGCATCAAGGCCATCAATGGCGTTCTGACCATCGGTCGCGGACAGCGCCTGGGGTTGATCGCAGGTTCCGGGGTCGGCAAAAGCGTGTTGTTGGGCATGATGACCCGTTTCACCGAGGCCGATGTGGTCGTGATCGGCCTCATCGGTGAGCGCGGTCGGGAAGTGCAAGCCTTCATCGAGGAAACACTGGGACCGGAAGGCTTGAAAAAATCGATATTGGTGGCCGCACCGGCCAATGTGTCACCCGTGCTGCGCTTGAAGGCCACCATGGCCACCCACACCATCGCAGAGTATTTTCGTGACCAGGGAAAAAATGTGCTGATGCTGGTCGACAGCCTCACCCGTGTGGCCCATGCCCAGCGGGAAATCGGCTTGGCCATTGGCGAGCCACCGACCGCCAAAGGCTACCCGCCATCGGTGTTTGCGCTTCTACCCAATCTGATTGAGCGTGCGGGTGTAGGCCGACATGGCCATGGCAGCATCACAGCCATTTATACGGTATTGGCTGAGGGCGACGACAGCAATGACCCGATTGTCGATTTGGCCAGGGCGTCGCTGGACGGGCAAGTGATGCTGTCGCGCAAACTGGCCGATCAGGCCCATTACCCGGCCATTGACTTGAATGGATCAATTTCCAGGGTCATGCAAAACCTGTTGTCGCCTGAAGACCTGGCCATGTCCAATCAGTTGCGGCGGCTCTGGTCGCTGTACCAGCAAAACCAGGACTTGATCCAGGTCGGTGCCTATGAATTCGGCAGCAACCCCGAACTCGACCTCGCCATTCGTTTGCGCAATCAGATGGAAGATTTTTTGCGCCAGGACATGAACACCAATGTGGATGCCACGCAAACCCGTGAACTGCTGCGGCAACTGATGTCCCGTTGACCTGCTGAAACTAGGAGAAACCGATGACCAATCGAAATTGCTGGGTGGTGCTTGAGCGCAAAGCGCACGATCAGGTGCGCGAGTGCCAGCAACAACTTGGGGAACACCAGACCAAGATCGATCAACTCCAAAGCACACTGGATCGGCTGATGGGCATGTATGCTGAATATCGAGCCGATGAAAGCAGGGGCGGGCTTCATACTGGCTTGCAAGGCAGCATGAACCAAAGACAATTCATGGCCCAGTTGCTCTCCATCCGGGAACGGATAGAAAAGGACTTGGCCTTGCACCAGAGTCTGATGGCTCAAGTGCGCGCACGCCTGATCAAGGCTGAAGCCGAGCGGATGAAGATGCAGGCCCTGGTCGACCAGCAGGACCTGACTGAACGCAAGCTGAAATCCATGGTGGACCAAAAACGCATGGACGATATGGCCGTGAGTCGATACAACTCGGGGGTAGGCCTCTAGGGAAGTGCCGGGCGCGCTCTAAAATAGTGCCCACATGCCCTTGGGGGTGTGGACAACAAACCGGATCTGCCCATGAAGAAAAAACCCGAAGAGTTGCGCAGCCACCGTTGGTACGGCGTCAAAGACCTGCGCTCATTTGGACACCGATCGCGCACCGCCCAGATGGGGTATCACCGCAGTGACTATGCGGGTAAACCGGTCATCGCCATCATCAACACCTGGAGCGACATCAACCCCTGTCACTCGCATTTCAAGCAACGGGTCGAAGAGGTGAAACGGGGTGTTTGGCAGGCAGGGGGATTTCCGGTCGAATTGCCGGCCATGTCACTCTCTGAACCTTTTCAAAAACCCACAACCATGCTCTATCGCAATTTATTGGCGATGGAAACGGAGGAGTTGCTGCGCAGCTATCCGGCCGACGGTTGCGTGCTGATGGGGGGGTGCGACAAGACCACGCCTGCCCTCATCATGGGCGCGCTGGCCATGAACCTGCCCACCCTATTTGTGCCCGCCGGACCGATGTTGCGCGGCGATTACAAGGGCGGTTTTTTGGGCAGTGGCAGCGACACCTGGAAGTACTGGGCCGAATTGCGCGCCGGCAACATCACCGAGCAGGATTGGCAAGATGTCGAAGACGGCATTGCCCGCAGCCCCGGGCACTGCATGACCATGGGAACGGCCAGCACCATGACCAGTGCCGCCGAAGTGCTGGGCCTGACCTTGCCGGGCGCGTCTTCCATACCTGCGCCAGACTCTCGCCATGCCCAAATGGCGACGCAAACGGGCAAGCACATCGTCGAGATGGTCTGGCACGACGTCAAACCTCTCGATTTTCTGACCCCGGCGTCTTTTGACAATGCCGTCATCACCGTTTTGGCACTGGGCGGCTCGACCAATTCGATCGTGCACCTGATTGCCATGGCCAAGCGGGCGGGTTGCAACCTGACACTGGACCGCTTTGATGAATTGGCCCGCCGCACCCCCGTCCTGGCCAATTTGCGACCCAGTGGCAAATACCTGATGGAAGACTTCTACTACGCGGGCGGCTTGCGTGGGTTATTGTCTCGCGTCACTGATCTGCTGGACACCACCCAGCGCAACGCCCTGGGGCAGACACTGAACGAGGTCTTGAGCGGCGCACAGGTCTACCACGACGACATCATTCGCAGCCGCGACAACCCCTTGGTCGCCAATGACGGACTGGCCGTGCTGCGTGGCAACCTGGCGCCCGATGGTGCGGTGATCAAGCCCGCCGCCATGGAACCACAACTGCGCCAGCACACCGGGCGAGCCGTGGTTTTCAAAGATTACAACGACATGTCCGCACGCATCGATGACCCGCAACTGGACGTCGACGCCAGTTGCGTGATCGTTCTGCAAAGCGCCGGACCTCAAGGGGCACCCGGCATGCCCGAATGGGGTCAACTGCCTATCCCGCAAAAACTGCTTCAGCAAGGCGTGCGCGACATGGTTAGGGTGTCTGATGCCCGCATGAGCGGCACCAGCTACGGCGCCTGCGTGCTGCATGTGGCTCCCGAATCGCATGTGGGCGGACCTTTGGCCCTGGTCAAAGACGGTGACATGATACGGCTGGACATCGCGGGGCGACGCATCGACTTGTTGGTCAGCGACGAGGAAATGGCCAAACGCAAAGCAGCTTGGCAGGCTCCGGCCCCCAAATTCCAGCGTGGCTACGGCACCCTTTATTTAAAGCACATCCAACAAGCCGACAAAGGGTGTGACTTTGACTTTTTGTTGCCCGAGGGCACTCAAGACGACGGCGAGCCTGAAATCCACTGAGGTGGCAATGCCACCGTTCAGGTCAGCCCGAGCAGCCGTACCGCGTTGCCCTTCAGAATGCCAGGCATGACTTCTGGCTTGAAACCGGCCACCTCAAAGTCTTTCATCCAGCGCTCTGGTGTGATCAGTGGATAGTCGGAGCCAAACAAGACCCGGTCTTTGAGCAAGGTATTGGCGTATTGGATGAGTTGCTTGGGGAAGTACTTCGGGCTCCAGCCCGAGAGGTCGATCCAGACGTTGGGCTTGTGCGTCGCCACCGACAGGGCCTCGTCCTGCCAAGGGAAGCTGGGATGCGCCATGACAATTTGCATGTCGGGCCAGTCGATGGCCACATCGTCCAGGTGCATCGGGTTGCTGTAGGCCAGGCGCAGACCGCCACCACAACGCATGCCGCTGCCGATGCCGCTGTGGCCGGTATGAAAGATGGCGGGCAATTTGTAATGGTTGATCACCTCGTAAATGGGCCAAGCCATCTTGTCATAGGGGTGATAGCCTTGGACCGTGGGGTGAAACTTGAAACCCTTGATGCCCTCTTCCTTGATCAGACGCTCGGCCTCGCGTGCGCCCATCTTGCCCTTGTGCGGGTCGATGCTGGCAAAGGCGATCATCATGTCGCTGTTTTTTCGAGCAGCATCGGCGATTTCCTCGTTCGGAATGCGTCGACGGCCCAATTGGGCCTCTGAATCGACCGTGAACATGATCAAGCCAATTTTGCGCTCGCGGTAATAGGCCACCGTTTCTTCGATGGTCGGACGCCGGTTAGAGCCAAAATACTTGTCGGCAGCGCGGTCGTATTCCTCGCCATAGGCGTCAAATGGGTTCCAGCAACTCACCTCGGCGTGGGTGTGTATGTCGATGGCAATCAGGTCCTGGTGGTTCATGGTGTGCTCCTGGGCCCCAATCGGGCTTAAATGGTTATTATTTATAACATTTTAGGCGCAAGCCGAAAAGTTGAAAAGGGTCTCACAGGCCATTGAAATCCTGCACATCGCCCCCAAATAGCACACA
>JBEAZY010000127.1:0-5541 GCA_041159205.1 Pseudomonadota bacterium | reverse complement strand
CGAACCTCGCGCAGCATGTCGGCGACGTTGGATTCGGTGATGCGCGCCTGCCCGCTGATTTTTTTGACCAGGCCGGAGAGCTTTTCGGAGAGTGCTGATGCCATAAGACGCTAAACTGTGGGCATGATTCTAACCACCGAGCCTTGGATGGGTTGGCTGGCCAGTTGGGCCGCCATGGCGGTCTATGCCCTGATCGCGTGGCGTGGCGGCGCTTGGGGCGAGTCTGTCAGCCAGCGTCTGTTGACCGCGGCCTGGGTGTTGCACGCCTTGGCCGTTTGGGGCAGCCTTGCCAGTGATGAAGGGGTGCCTCGCTTCGGATTTGCGCCGGCCTTGTCGGCCACCGCTTGGCTGGTGCTGACTTTCTACACCTTAGAGCGGCACTGGTTCCCGCAGGGCGGTGGGCGCATGATTTTGTCCGGCCTGGGGGGCTTCACGGTGGCCTTGGCCATGGGGTTCCCCGGACAACCCATGCATTTGCAGGCTTCTCCCTGGTTGTCTTTGCACCTGGTGTTTGGCATTGCCTCTTATGGGCTGTTCGCTGCAGCCGTGGTGCACGCCATACTCATGACCCGCACCGAGCGCTTGATCCGGCAGGCGGTAGAGGTGCAGGGCACCTTGCCTCTGTTGGTGCTCGAGCGCCTGACGTTTCGTTTGGTCTACGGCGGCTTTGCCCTGCTCACGGCCACGCTGGCCATGGGCATGGTGTTTGGCGAGCAGCTTTATGGCCCGGGGCACGCCTGGAGATGGGACCACAAGACGGTTTTCGCTCTTTTGTCGTGGTTGACGTTTGCTGCTTTGTTGTGGGCCAGATTTCGGCTGGGTTGGCGTGGCAAAAAAGCCTTGCGGGTTTTGTATGCAGGCACCGCCCTTTTACTCTTGTCGTACGTGGGCTCACGCTTTGTGGTGGAAGTCTTGCTCGGGCGTGGCGGGGCATGAAGTACCTCATTTGGCTCTTGGTGCTGGCCGGGTTCTGGTGGTGGTGGCGGCAGAAAAACGCCCATGCCACCCGGCGCCAGACGCCCCCTGCCGCCGGGCCGACAGGCGTACCGCAGGAGATGGTGAATTGCCCCGTGTGCGGCTTGCACCTGCCACGGCAGGACGCCATCGCCGGGCGGATCGGCCACTATTGCAGTGAGGCGCACCGTGACCGACAAGAGCCCTGAGGATGTCCTTTGGCGTGGCGGCTGGTATCGGCATGCCCGGGCTTGCCCGTCGCCCAATTTCGGCCCGCGCCCCGGCACACACCCCACTGACCTGATCGTGATTCACTCCATCAGTTTGCCGCCCGGCGAGTACGGCGGGCCCCAAATCGCCGACTTGTTCACCAATCGGCTCGATTTCGACGCCCACCCTTATTTCCAGCAAATTCGGGGCTTGCAGGTGTCGGCGCATTTCCTGATCCGGCGCGGTGGCGAGTTGTGGCAATTTGTCGACGCCGATCAGCGCGCCTGGCATGCCGGTGTGTCGCAATACCGGGGTCGCGAACAATGCAATGACGATTCGATCGGTATAGAACTGGAAGGGCTGGAGGGCGAGCTTTTTGAAGCGTTGCAATACGAGACGCTGGCGGCTTTGTGCGCCGCCCTCGCGCAACGTTACCCCATCGCGCATGTCGCAGGGCATGAGCATGTGGCACCGGGCCGCAAACAAGACCCGGGGCCCGGCTTTGACTGGGATCAATTACGCCAGTCGCTGGCTTGGCCGGATCAGTATTTTCCCGAGCGCCAGGGCTGAATTTCATCAGGTGAACTTTGAGGCCCGGTGGTGAAGATGGTGCTGGCACGCCCACCCAGCATTCATGAGCCATGCAGCGCCAAAACCGTTCGAAAACCGCGTATTCCTTGCGCTTTTAAACCGATGGCCTGAAAAGATGAGGGCTGGTCACGGTTCCCCCCTATGGTGTGCAGACACACCATTTTTGACCCCTGGTCGCACAGGCATGTCGCTTCACGGATACACTACCTATGGTGTCTTGAAAACACTCTCAACCCCAGATATAGTGTCATCCAACACTTTGCCCATTTCCCTTGCGGCGTGACAGCATCACACTGGCATCACCAAAACGTCATACAAAAAAGGACACCGAATCCATGCAATCGACCGTTGGCACCGTTTCAGCCCCGACACCTTTCCAACCGCTCTCCCCCATCGCAACCGACACCCCTGTGGCCCAAGCTTTGGCGCATTACCAGATCATCCGTCGCAACGGGGCCGTGGTTCCTTTCGAGCCGGCCAAAATCGCAGTGGCCATGATGAAGGCTTTTCTGGCCGTGCATGGCACTCAAGGTGCCGCATCGGCCAGTGTGCGCGAAACCGTCGATGCCTTGACCCAAAATGTGGTGCGGGCCATGTTGCGTTCACGCCCGGGCGGCGGCACCTTTCACATTGAAGATGTGCAAGACCAGGTTGAGTTGGGTCTGATGCGGGGCAGCCACCACGAAGTGGCCCGCGCCTATGTGCTGTACCGTGAGCGCCGGGCCCAAGAGCGGGCCGCCCAAAAAGAGCCCCAGGCCCCGGCCGCCCCCGAGTTGCATGTGGTCGATGGCGGCCGGCGCATGGCGCTGGATGTGGGGGCTTTGCGCGAGCGCATTGCCGCCGCCTGCCAGGGGCTGAGTGCCGATGTGAAGCCCGAGCCCATTTTCAGTGAAACGCTGCGCAACCTCTACGACGGCGTGCCACTGGAAGAGGTGTACAAAGCCACCATCCTGGCCGCGCGCACCCTGATCGAAAAAGACCCCGACTACACCTATGTGACGGCGCGACTGCTGATGCACACCATCGCCAAAGAGGTGTTGCAGGCCGATGTCACTTCGGCCGAGCTGTCGCAACAGTACCCCGATTATTTCCCCCAGGCGATCAAGCGTGGGGTTGAAAACGGCCTGCTTGACGAAGAGTTGCTGCAATTTGACCTGCAACGACTGGGCGCGGCCCTCAAGCCCGAGCGGGACCTGAAGTTTGATTACCTGGGTTTGCAAACCCTCTATGACCGCTACTTTTTGCACGTGCGCAAACAACGCATTGAGCTGCCCCAGACCTTTTTCATGCGTGTGGCCATGGGTCTCTCGCTGCAAGAGATAGACCGCGAGGCCCGGGCGATTGAGTTCTATGAAGTGCTCTCTTCCTTTGACTTCATGTCCTCCACGCCGACCCTGTTCAACAGCGGCACCCTGCGCTCGCAACTTTCGAGTTGCTACCTGACCACGGTGCCCGACGATCTGGATGGCATTTACGAGTCGATCAAGGAAAATGCCCTGCTGTCCAAGTTTGCCGGTGGTCTGGGCAACGACTGGACCCGTGTGCGCGCCTTGGGCAGCCACATCAAAGGCACCAATGGCGAATCGCAAGGCGTGGTGCCCTTCCTGAAAGTGGTCAACGACACCGCCGTGGCGGTCAATCAGGGCGGCAAGCGCAAGGGCGCGGTTTGCACCTATCTTGAAACCTGGCACCTGGACATCGAAGAGTTCCTGGAGTTGCGCAAAAACACCGGCGACGACCGTCGCCGCACGCACGACATGAACACCGCCAACTGGATCCCTGACCTGTTCATGCGCCGCGTCATGGAAAAAGGCGAGTGGACTTTGTTCTCGCCGTCCGACTGCCCTGACTTGCACGACCTGTTTGGCGCCGACTTTGAGCGTGCCTATACCGCTTATGAAGAGAAAGCCAAGCGTGGCGAGATCAAGCCCAGCAAAACGGTGCAGGCCTCTGACCTGTGGCGCAAGATGCTGACCATGCTGTTCGAAACCGGACACCCCTGGATCACTTTCAAAGACGCCTGCAATGTGCGCTCGCCCCAGCAGCATGCCGGTGTCGTGCATTCGTCTAATCTGTGCACCGAGATCACACTCAACACCAGCGACACCGAAACGGCGGTGTGCAACCTGGGTTCGGTGAACCTGGTGCAACACCTGAAAGACGGCCAACTCGACCACGACAAGCTCAAAAAGACCATCTCAACCGCGATGCGCATGCTCGATAACGTGATCGACATCAACTATTACGCGGTCAAAAAGGCGCGCGACTCCAACTTGCGCCATCGCCCGGTGGGCCTGGGGGTGATGTCCTTCCAGGATTGTCTCTACTCTTTGCGCATTCCCTACGCGTCGGGTGAAGCGGTTGAATTTGCCGATCGCTCGATGGAGGCGGTGTGCTACTACGCCTACTGGGCATCGACCGAGCTGGCCCGTGAGCGCGGCAAGTACTCGTCGTACAAGGGCTCGCTGTGGGATCAGGGCGTGTTGCCGCTGGACACCCTGGACAAGCTGGCCCAGGCCCGTGGCGGCTACGTCGAGGTCGACCGTTCGGCCAGCCTGGACTGGGACGCGCTGCGTCGCAAAATTGCCCAGGACGGCATGCGCAATTCAAACTGTGTGGCGATCGCGCCCACGGCCACGATTTCCAACATCATCGGTGTCGATGCGTCCATTGAACCGTGCTTTGGCAATCTGTCGGTCAAATCCAACCTCTCTGGCGAGTTCACCATCATCAACAGCTATCTGGTGCGTGACCTCAAGCGCCTGGGTTTGTGGGACGACGTGATGGTCATGGACCTCAAGCACTTTGATGGTTCATTGCGCCCCATCGACCGAGTGCCGCAAGACATCAAGGCCTTGTATGCGACCGCCTTCGAGGTGGAGCCCCAGTGGTTGGTAGAGGCTGCGTCGCGGCGCCAGAAATGGATCGACCAGGCCCAGTCGCTGAACATTTACATGGCTGGCGCATCTGGCAAGAAGCTCGATGAGACCTACAAGCTGGCCTGGTTGCGCGGCCTGAAGACCACTTACTATTTGCGCACCATGAGCGCGACACACGCCGAGAAGTCTACTGTGCAGGCGGGCCAGCTCAATGCTGTTTCCTCCGGCTCCGGCGGTGGCATGAGCGCCATGGAAGCGGCGGCCGCAGCCGCACAAATGCAGATGCAGCAAGCGACCGCTGCGACCGACATCAAGTTCTGCGGCGTCGACGATCCGACCTGTGAAGCCTGTCAGTGACACGCAACACTTCATCGCACTGATGTGAACGGACACTTTTCTTTTCACATCATTGCATTCATAATCTGAGTATTGGAAATTTTTATGTTGACCTGGGACGACGAAGTCAAGCCCTCATCGCCAAACCCCGTTCTGGGTGGAGCTCATGCCCACCCGGTCATACCTCCCCCTTCTTTCAGCCCGGCCCCTGCGGTGCGCACGCTCAACGATGGTGCCGTCGCCCCTGCGCCGGTGTCTGCGCCTCAACCCGCCGTCAGTGCTCAGGCCAGCAGCGAACGCCGGGTGAATGTGGCCGACAAGCGCATCATCAATGGCCAGACCGATGTGAATCAGCTGGTGCCGTTCAAGTACAAATGGGCCTGGGAAAAATACCTGGCCACCTGCGCCAACCACTGGATGCCCCAAGAGGTCAACATGACCCGCGACATTGCCTTGTGGAAAGACCCCAATGGGTTGACCGAAGACGAGCGGCGCATTGTCAAGCGCAACCTCGGCTTTTTTGTCACAGCTGACTCGCTGGCCGCCAACAACATTGTGTTGGGCACCTACC
>JBEAZY010000126.1:0-4646 GCA_041159205.1 Pseudomonadota bacterium | reverse complement strand
AGCGGTCGCGGTCCGCGATCCAGCATTCGTTCACGGCCTCGTTTTCCAGGGGCACCACGCGCATGACCTGGTGGTTTTTGACCTGCACGATCAAGTTGGCCCCGGTGCTGTCGTGCGGGCTGATCGATTTGCGGCGCGACAACTCCCAGGTGCGGGCGCTGTAGCGGAAGGGCTTGGAGGTCAGGGCACCGACCGGACAGACGTCGATCATGTTGCCCGACAGCTCAGAGTCGACGCTTTGCCCCACGAAAGACTCGATTTCGGAGTGCTCGCCCCGGTTCGACATGCCCAGCTCCATGACCCCGGCCACTTCCTGACCAAAGCGCACACAGCGGGTGCAATGGATGCAGCGACTCATCTCTTCCATGCTGATCAGCGGGCCCACGTCTTTGTGGAACACCACCCGCTTTTCTTCCTCGTAGCGCGAGCTGCTGCCGCCGTAGCCGACGGCCAGGTCTTGCAATTGGCATTCGCCGCCCTGATCGCAGATGGGGCAGTCGAGCGGGTGGTTGATGAGCAGGAATTCCATCACCGACTTTTGCGCCTGTATGGCCTTGTCGGACTTGGTGCGCACGATCATGCCCTGCGTGACGGGCGTGGCGCAGGCCGGCATCGGCTTGGGCGCCTTCTCGACATCGACCAGACACATGCGGCAATTGGCGGCGATGGACAGTTTTTTGTGATAGCAGAAGTGCGGAATGTAAGTGCCCGCTCGCTCGGCCGCATGCATGACCATGCTGCCTTCGGGGACCTCCACTTTTTTGCCGTCGAGTTCGATTTCAACCATGGGTTTCACCTGTCAGACATACGCACCGACCATGCAGGTCTTGTGCGTGATGTGGTGTTCAAATTCATGCCGGAAGTGCTTGAGCATGCCGCGCACCGGCATGGCGGCGGCATCACCCAAGGCACAAATGGTGCGGCCCATGATGTTGCCGGCGACGCTGTCGAGCATGTCCAGATCACTGGGTCGGCCCTGACCGTTCTCGATGCGGTCTACCATGCGCCACAACCAGCCCGTGCCTTCGCGGCAAGGGGTGCACTGGCCGCATGATTCGTGCTGGTAGAAGTAGGACAGGCGTTGCAGACTCTTGACCATGCAACGGGTCTCGTCCATCACGATCACTGCCCCCGAGCCCAACATGGATCCGCCCTCTTTGGCGATGCTGTCGTAATCCATGGTCAAGCTCATCATCAGTTCAGCCGGAACGACCGGGGACGAAGAGCCACCGGGGATCACTGCCTTGAGGGCGCGGCCCCCGCGCACGCCCCCGGCGAGTTCGAGCAATTTGGCAAACGGTGTGCCCATCGGGATTTCGTAATTGCCGGGTCGCTCGACATCACCACTGATGGAGAAGATCTTGGTGCCACCGTTGTTGGGCTTGCCGCACTCCAGATACGCCTGACCGCCATTGCGGATGATCCATGGCACGGCGGCAAAGGTTTCGGTGTTGTTGATGGTGGTGGGTTTCCCGTACAGGCCGAAGCTGGCAGGGAATGGCGGCTTGAAGCGCGGCTGGCCTTTTTTGCCTTCGAGCGATTCGAGCAAGCCGGTTTCTTCGCCACAGATGTAGGCGCCAAAGCCGTGCGCGGCGTGCAATTGGAAATTGAACGGGCTGCCCATGATGCGCTGGCCCAGGTAACCGGCGGCGCGGGCCTCTTCCAGGGCGGCTTCGAAGCGCTCGTAAGTCTGAAAGATTTCGCCGTGGATGTAGTTGTAGCCCACGCTGATGCCCATGGCATAGGCGGCGATGGCCATGCCTTCGATCACGATGTGGGGGTTGTGCTGCAGGATGTCGCGGTCTTTGCAGGTGCCCGGTTCGCCCTCGTCGGAGTTGCACACCAGGTACTTCTGGCCGGGAAACTGGCGCGGCATGAAGCTCCACTTCAAACCGGTGGGGAAACCGGCACCGCCACGGCCGCGCAGGCCCGACTCTTTGACGACCGCGATGACTTCGTCAGGCGTCATCGGGGTGCCGCTGTCAACGCCCAGCACTTTGCGCAAAGCCTGATAACCGCCCCGCGCTTCATAGTCTTTGATCGACCAGTTGGCCCCGTTCAGGCCGGCGTAAATCTGGGGATTGATGTGACGATCGTGGAAACAGCTCTCCAGGCCCTTGGCCTGAAACTGTGTCAAAAAGGCGTCGATGTTCATGACTGGGCCCCTTGGCGCAAACCGTCGATCAGTTGGTCAAGCTTTTCATCGCTCATGAAGCTGCACATGTGGCGGTCGTTGACCAGCAGCACCGGCGCGTCGGCGCAGGCGCCCATGCACTCGCCGGGCTGAACGGTGAACACCCCGTCGGCAGAGGTGCCGCCCACTTCCACGCCCAGGCGCTGGCAAAGGTGCTGCAGGGCACCGACCCCGTTGCGCAACTGGCAGGGCAAATTGGTGCAGACATTGATCTTGAAACGGCCCACCGGTTGCTGGTTGTACATGTTGTAGAAGGTGGTCACCTCATGCACCGCCATCGGGGCCATGTCCAGGTGTCGGGCCACGGCCAGTTCGGCCTCTGGGCTGACCCAACCGTGCTCTTGCTGCACGATGGACAGGCAGGCCATGACGGCCGACTGCTTTTGATCAGATGGGTATTTGGCGACTTCGCGGTCAAAACGCGCCAGCGTTTGGGCCGACAGTTGCAGCGGCTGAATAGTTTGGGTGCTCATCGGTCAATTTCCCCGAACACGATGTCCATGGTGCCAATCACGGCCACGGTATCGGCAATCATGTGGCCTCGGGCCATTTCGTCCATGGCGGCCAGGTGGGGGAAACCCGGCGCGCGAATCTTCAGTCGATAGGGTTTGTTGGCCCCATCGCTGACCAGATAAATACCGAACTCGCCCTTCGGGTGCTCGACGGCGGCATATGCCTCGCCCTCGGGCACCCGGAAGCCCTCAGTGAACAATTTGAAGTGATGGATCAGCTCTTCCATGCTGGACTTCATGTCCTGGCGCGACGGCGGGGCCACTTTGTGGTTGTCGGTGATGACCGGGCCCGGGTTGGCACGCAACCACTGCACGCATTGCTGGATGATGCGATTGGACTGGCGCAACTCTTCCACACGCACCAGATAGCGGTCATAACAGTCGCCGGTTTTGCCGATGGGCACATCGAAATCGAGCCGGTCATAGACGTCGTAGGGCTGGTGCTTGCGCAAATCCCAGGCGATGCCCGAGCCGCGCAACATCGCGCCGGTGAAGCCCAGCGACTTGGCACGCTCAGGCGAAACCACGCCGATGCCGACGGTGCGCTGCTTCCAGATCCGGTTGTCGGTGAGCAGGGTTTCGTACTCGTCGACCAGCTTGGGAAAGCGGCGCGTGAAGTCTTCGATGAAATCGAGCAGCGAGCCTTGGCGGTTCTCGTTGAGTTTGGCAATCGCGCGGGCGTTTTTGATCTTGCTGACCTGATACTGGGGCATGGTGTCAGGCAGGTCGCGGTAGACACCGCCGGGACGGATGTAGGCGGCGTGCATGCGCGCGCCTGACACGGCCTCGTACATGTCAAACAAGTCTTCCCGTTCACGGAAACAGTAGATCAGGATGTTCATGGCGCCGCAGTCAAACCCGTGGCAACCCAACCAGAGCAAATGGTTGAGCAAGCGGGTGATTTCGGCATACATCACCCGGATGTATTGGGCACGCAGCGGCACTTCGATGCCCATCATTTTTTCGATGGCCAAGCAATAGGCGTGCTCATTGCACATCATGGACACATAGTCCAGTCTGTCCATGTAGGGCAGCGACTGGATATAGGTTTTGGTTTCCGCCAATTTTTCGGTGGCGCGGTGCAACAAGCCGATGTGGGGGTCGGCACGTTGCACGACTTCGCCGTCGAGCTCGAGCACCAAACGCAGCACGCCGTGGGCGGCCGGGTGCTGCGGTCCCAGGTTGAGGGTGTAATTCTTGATCTCTGCCATGGTCTGTTCTTTAATGCATGCCGCCGTAACCATCCTCGCGGATGATGCGTGGCGTGATCTCGCGCGGTTCGATCGACACGGGCTGGTAGATGACGCGCTTTTGCTCGGGGTCGTATCGCATCTCGACATGGCCCGATACGGGGAAGTCTTTGCGGAACGGATGGCCGATGAAACCATAGTCGGTGAGCAGCCGACGCAAATCTTCGTGCCCTTCAAAGACGATGCCGTACAGGTCAAAGGCCTCGCGCTCGTACCAGTTGGCGGCGCTCCATACGGCATTGATTGAGGCCACCATGGGCATCTCTTCGTGAGGCGCAAAGACCCGAACGCGCAGGCGCCAGTTGTGCGTTAACGAGAGCAAATGCGACACCACCGCAAAGCGCGGCCCTTCGGCCAGGGGAGAGTCACCGTCGCGATATGCGCTGTAGTCCATGCCGCACAGGTCAACCAGCTGTTCAAACGACAAACGGGGGTGGTCGCGCAGCTCGTGCATGACCGACAGGTAATGGGCCGCCGGGACGGTGATCGTGGTTTCACCCAAGGCATGGGTCAAGTGGCGCATGCGCTCGCCCAGCACTTCGTGCAAGGCGGCGTGGAGTATTTCTGCGGGGTGGGCCATGAGGGTCCTCAGCGGGCAATGGTGTTTTCGCGGCGAATCTTGGTCTGCAACTGCAAGATGCCGTACAAAAGGGCCTCGGCGGTCGGGGGGCAACCGGGCACATACACATC
>JBEAZY010000125.1:0-15256 GCA_041159205.1 Pseudomonadota bacterium | reverse complement strand
GCCGACCTCGACGATCACCACCCGCGAGGCCTTGTCCTGGGTCACGGTCGAAGGCGCGCGCATGCTCAAGGCGTTGGACCGCATCGGCACGCTGGCGCCGGGCAAGCAGGCCGACCTGGTGATGGTCCGCGCCAGCGACCTGAACATGCAGCCCATTCACGATCCGGTCACCAGTGTGATCACCCAGACAGCGCTGAGCAACATTGACACGGTGTTGATCGCGGGGCAAATCAAGAAGTCCAATGGCCGTTTGCTTGAGCCTGACGTGGGAACCCTGCAAAACCGTTTGCAGGCCTCGGGCCATCGGATCATGCGCGATTTGCAGGCTTTGCTGCACTGACATGCAGGGGGCAGAGTGCCCCGACCTTGACACCCCCCCAACATTGAATAAAAAACCAGGAGACCCATATGAGCACTCACTCACAGCCCGGCACCATCGGTCGTCGCCAAGCCATGGTCGGCATAGGCGCCGCCACTGCGCTGGGGGCCGCCGCCCCGCTTTGGGCTCAAACCGGCCCGATTCGCATCGGCGGATCTTTGGCCATCACCGGCCCTTTGTCAGCCACCGCCCTGGTGCACAAACTCACAGGTGAAATTTATCTGGACGACCTCAACCGCCGCGGTGGCCTGCTGGGGCGCAAAGTCGAGTGGGTGTTGAAGGACGATCAATCCAAGCCCGATGTCGCACGCACCTTGTATGAGCAACTGGTGACGGTCGACAAAGTGGATTTGCTGATCGGCCCCTATGCCACCCCCAATATTCTGTCCGCCATGGGGGTGGCTCAGCGTTACAACAAACTGATCATTCACCACACCTTTGGCATGCCGCATCTGGCCAAATACAACAAACAGTTCCCCACCTGGGCCACCGGGGTCGAGCCGGCCCGCACCACCTCTGACACATTGCTCGATTTCATGGCCAGCATGCCCAACCCGCCCAAACGCATTGCCATCGTGACCAGCAAGTTTGCGCCTTGCCAGCTGGTGGCCAACGGCATGCGGGAAGGACTCAAGCGCCGTGGCCTGACCGAATTGATGTTCCTCGAGTGGGATTTCGGCAATCGGGATTTTGCGGCCATTGCCAGCCGCCTCAAGGATGCCAAGCCCGATTTCATCTACGCCGGTGTGATTGCCATGGAAGGGATGATGCTGCTCGATGCGATGAAGAAAATCGATTACAAGGCCCCGCCCATGTTCCACCATCTGCCATCACCCGGGCCGATGGTCAACTCGCCCGATGCCCAGGGCATGCTGGTGGCGACCATTTTCGAAGAGCACGAGCCCATGATGAGCAACCCGGGCGCCAAAGAGTTTGTGCCGCAGTTCAACCAGCGGGCCAAGGCCGCAGGCTTGCCCGACAATGCCGTCGACACCCAGGCCGCCGCATCTTATGCCGCATGGCAAGTGCTGGAGGCAGGGGTCAAAGGGGCCAACAGCATCGATGACCAGGCGGTTTCCGATTGGCTCAAGCGCAGTACCGTGCCCACCATCCAGGGGCCCCTGCGCTTTGATGGTCCGAACAACTATGGCAGCGACCTGACCAAGATCAAGCAGGTGCAGAACAAGGATTGGGTGGTGGTCTGGCCGCGTGCGTTCGCCAAACCGGGCACCCAATATCAAGCCTCCTGAGGGGCACAGATGACCTTGCCAAGCCCTGAGTTGCTGGGCCAGTCTATTCTGGGGGGCATTTTCATCGGCTCGCTCTACGGCCTGTTGGGTTTGGGGCTGAGCCTGTCATGGGGGATGCTCAATCAAATCAATTTGGCCCATTTCGCGCTGGCCTTTCTGGGCGCGTACCTCACCTACCAGATGTCCAGCGTGGGTGGCATAGACCCGATCATGACTTTGGCAGTGATCGTGCCTCTGTTCTTTGTGTTGGGCGTGCTCATGCACGCCTTGTTCACCCGCTTTCAGGTGTCGGTGTTCAACACTTTGCTGGTGAATTTTGGCCTGACCGTCATCATCGACAGCCTGATTCAGTGGATCTGGACGGGCGACTATCGCAAATTGGAGACTTCTTACGCCAACGTCAAATTCACCCTGGGTCCGTTTTATTTTCCCTTGCCGGAATTATTGACTTTGTGTCTTTCGGTCGCCTTGGCGCTGGGGACCTGGGCGATTTTGCGCTTCACCCGGGCCGGCAAGGCCTTGCGGGCCATTTCGATGGATCCGGCCATGGCGCAGGCTTTCGGCATTCCTCAGGGGCGGTTGACCCATGTCTTGTCCGGGGCGGCGGCGGCCATGGCGGGCATTGCCGGGGTTTGCCTGGCCCTCAGTTTCACCCTGGCACCCTCGCAAATTTACATCTGGATCGGGGTCATTTTTGCGGCGGTCATGATCGGCGGGCTGGGCAATCCTTTGGGGCCACTGATCGCCGGCATCGTCATTGGGGTGAGCGAATCCGTCACCATGGCGGTGACTGCGCCCGCCTGGGCCCCTTTGGTGTCTTTTTCACTGCTCATCGCCGTCTTGCTGTTCCGGCCGGGAAAGATCTGACGCATGCATTTCAAAGTCATCGGCAGTCTGGTCTCTGGTGCCTTGTTGTTGGCCTTGTTGCCTTTGCTGCAATTGCCGACCTTTTACGAGACCTTGCTCTATCTCATCTTCCATTGGATCGTGCTGTCGGTGTCATGGAACATCCTGTCCGGATATTCGGGGTATTTTTCGTTTGGTCACGGGGCCTTTTACGGGGTGGGGGTCTACACCACGGCCGTCTTGTGCGGGCAAGCCGATTGGCCATTCCTGGCCTCTTTGCCGGTGGCGGCGCTGGTGGCGGCAGTGTTTGGTGTGGCTCTGGGTGCGGTGGTGTTCCGGGTCAAACGATTGCGCGGTGAATTGTTCGCCCTGCTGACACTGGCCATCACTTTTGTGGTGTCTATGGTCATTTTGAATACCCCCATCGATGGCGGGCCGGGCATCTATTTGTCCAATGTGCAGGTGCCGCACATGTACGGTTCGCCGTCGTCGATTTTTTATCTGCTGGCCCTGGGTTTGGCCTTGCTCACGCTGCTTGTGGCCTATCTGGTGTACAGCGGCCAATTGGGTTTGGGTCTTTTTGCCATTCACGATGATGAAGACGTGGCTGAGGTTCAGGGCGTGCCGACTTTCCGCTACAAACTCATCGCCCTGGGTATTTCCTGTGCGCTGGCCGGATTGGCGGGTGGGGTGCAGGCCCTGTTTGTGTCGTATGTCACTGTCGGTGAAATTTTCAACATGGTGGTGCCTTTGTACGTCATGCTCATGAGCGTGCTCGGAGGGGTCAGGCATTGGGCCGGTCCGGCGGTCGGTGCGGTCTTCATCACCATCCTGCTGTACTCTTTCACCAGTGGCGATATGGCCGTGGTGGGGCGTGCGCTGGTCGGTTTTTCATTGATCGTGGTGATTTTGTTCATGCCCCTGGGCATCGTGGGCCAGTGGCTGGCCCGCCGCCGGCGCCAGGGCGCGGTGCCTGCCTTGCCCAAAGCCGTGCCCCCGCGGGCGATTGAACCATCGGTCAGCGCCCATGGCGAGTTGTTCAAGGCCGTGGGCATCGACAAAAATTTCAATGGGGTACAGGCCCTGGCGGGCGTGGATTTGGTGGTGCGTCAAGGCGAAATTCTGGGTCTGGTCGGCCCCAACGGCTCAGGCAAGTCCACCATGGTGAATGTGATCACGGGCTTTTACAAGCCCGATCGGGGACAGCTTTGGTTTGGTGACCAGGATTTGGTGCCTCAGCCCAGTTACAGGGCCGCTCAGTTGGGCATTGCCCGCACTTATCAGATCCCCAGGCCCTATCAGAACCTCACGGTCTTGCAAAACGTGATCCTGCCCGGATTGTTCGGGGCACAAAGCCTGCCGATGTCAGAAGCCCGCGGGCAAGGGATGCACTGGTTGGAGTTTGTCGGTTTGGCCGACCGCGCCAATGCATACCCCACTGAGCTGAATCTGCATCAAAGAAAATTCCTTGAATTGGCGCGCGCACTGGCCAACGCGCCGCGCCTGGTCTTGCTCGATGAGGTGCTGGCGGGATTGACCCCGACTGAAATTGAGCAGGCGATTCGCACCGTGCGCATCATCCGCGACCGTGGTTCGGCGATTTTGTTCATTGAGCACAATATGCGGGCTGTGCTCGAATTGTCCGATCGATTGATGGTTTTGAACCACGGCAAAGTCATCGCCAACGGGGCCCCGCGCGAAGTGATGCGCCAACCCGAAGTCATTTCCGCTTACTTGGGCGCAGGAGCGGCCTCGGCATGAGCACCACCCCTATCCTGTCGGCCCGACAGATCAGCGTATCGTACGGCGATGCCGTCGCCTTGTGGGATGTCAGTTTGCACATCGAACCGGGTGAGTTGGTGGCGGTGGTGGGTCCCAACGGTGCCGGCAAAACGACCCTGGTCAATGCCTTGATGCGCCTATTGCCGATCCGCTCCGGCCAACTGCACCTGAGGGGGGAAGAAGTCACGGCATTGGGTGCCCAGGCCATGTGCGAGCGCGGGGTCTCGATCATTCCCGAGGGACGCAAGCTTTTTGCCCAGATGACGGTCGAGGAAAATCTCGAGATCGGGGCCTATCGACCTGCGGCCCGAGCTTTGGCGGATGGGGCCAAAGAGCAGGTGTTTGATTTGTTTCCCATTCTGAAAGAACGGCGCTGGCAACAGGCGGGCACGCTCTCCGGGGGACAGCAGCAAATGGTGGCGATAGGACGCGCCCTGATGTCACAACCCCGCTTGTTGCTGATCGATGAACCGTCGCTGGGCTTGGCGCCCTCCATCGTCGATCAGGTCTTTGAGGTGATCCACCGCATCCATCAAAGCGGGGTCTCGATGCTGCTGATTGAGCAAAATGTCACCCGCGCATTGGCCGTGGCCGGCCGGGCCTATGTGCTCGAAGGTGGTCGCGTGGTGACAGAAGGACCCGCCACCGAACTCAGCCGCCAGCCCCATATCCGGCAAGCCTATCTGGGTGAAACCGATTAAACTTCAGACTCTGACCAAGGAAATTCCATGAGCCATACCCCTTCGATCCAGCGCGTCGCTCATGTCGGTGTTTTTGTCACTGACCTTGAGCGCTCCATCGCCTTTTACCGAGACATTTTGGGCCTGACCGTCACTGACGAGGACCGTGGCCCGGGCTTGATCTTCCTGTCGTCTCACCCGGACGATGAGCACCACGAAATCCTGCTGGCCAGTGGCCGGGATGTGCCGCCCAATGTCAAGTTGCTGCAACAGATTGCCTTTCGTTGCGAGACCTTGACCGATGTCGTTGAGTACTGGAAACGCTTCAAGGCCAACCAGGTCAAAATCATGTACACCATCACGCATGGCAATGCCATCAGCTGCTACTTCAAAGACCCGGATGACAATATCCTGGAGGTCTATTGGCAGACCGGCCTGAAAGCCCGGCAGGGTTTTTTGATGGGCCTGGACTTCAACAAGAGCGAACAGGAACTCATGGCAGAGGTGGAAGCGCTGGTCAAGCAGCACGGTGAAACCGGCATCATCGACTTCAAATTGCTGGAAGAGCAAAACATCTGAATCTCTTGTGGGCGCCGCTTTAGTCCATGAGGCTGACGTGCGCCGCCACCACCCGCCAGCCTTCGGCCATGCGCACCCAAGTCTGAGACTGGCGTCCCAGTCTGTTTGAGTTGGGGCGGGTGTACTCGGTGTGGGCCACCGCCATGTCGCGCCCGAAAGTGACGATTTTGGTGTTCTGCAAAGTCCGCTCCAGCCCTTGCGCGGGGCGGGCGGCGCGAAAGGCCTGAATGGCCTCGTAGCCGTATAAATTCTCGGTCGCGCCGTGACGTATGGTGTGCGGGCTGTTCCAGAACAGTTCGTCGAGCACAGCCACGTCGTTGCTGATCAGGGCCTGGTTGTAGCGCATGAATTCCCGGGTGACTTCGGCCACCACTTCGGGCAGATTGACGGGCAGATGGATGGAAGACATGAGGCAGAACTCCGGACGGTGTGTGATCCCTCCGACCGTCGGGTCGTTGGTGCATCGCTCCATTATGACCGAGGCCATGGCCCGCGATCAATTCTCGTCCAGCCCGGGCTTCTTCAATTCGGCAAATTTTTGCGCCATGGTGGGGTTGCCGCGCGTCAATTTTTTGATGCTCACATCCTGAGCCTTGTCATTGGCCAGGCGCAGGTTTCTGTCGGCCCCGACCAGCGCATCGCGGGTTTTTTGCAAATGCTTGATCGATTTGTCGATTTCTTCGATGGCCGTTTCAAATTGTTTGTTGGCCAATTCATAGTTGCGTGAAAAGGCGGTTTTAAAGCCCTCCAGCCGGTCTTCAAACTGGGTGATATCGATGTTCTGTGCTTTGACCAGGGCCAACTCGGTTTTATAGTGCACGGCATGCAAAGCGGCATTGCGCAGCAAAGTGATCATCGGGATGAAAAACTGCGGGCGTATCACATACATTTTGGGGTGGCGATGCCCGACATCGACGATGCCCGTGTTGTAGAGTTCATGATCGGGTTCCAGCAAAGACACCAGAATGGCGTATTCGCAGCCTTTTTCAGCGCGGTCCTTATCGAGCTCTTTGAAAAAATCCTCGTTTCTCTTCTTGCTCCCGGTCACATCGCTTTCGTTTTTCATCTCAAACATGATCGAGATGATCTCGGTGCCGTCCTCTGTCCATTCGCGGAAGATGAAGTCACCTTTGCTGCCGCTGCTGGCGTCGTTGTCCTTTTCAAAATAAGCCCTGGGAAATGCCGTGGCGCGCAATTGGTCAAACTGAATCTGGCAATGCTGTTCCAGCGTCTCGCCCACCATCTTGGTGGAGAGTTTTGACTTCAGGTCACGCAGCCGCTCGATGGCTTCATCCCGGTCTTTGATTTGGGTATCGTACTTGTCGCGCAATGACTGCACGGCCAACTGGTTTTGCAGGGTTTGCGACTGCAGTTGTGCCCGCAGGGCATCGCGCTCCTTTTCGACTGCGCCCAGGGCCTGGGTGACGGCCATTTGCAGTTGGTTTTCACTCGCTTGCAGCCGGGATTGCAGGGTGGCGATTTCAGCCTCTTTGCGGGCGGTATTTTGGGCCATCAGGGCCTGGGCCTGGGCCTGGGCCAGTTCAACGGCATGCTCTTTTTCCAAATGCGCGGCGTGCAGGCGTTCATTGAGTTGCTGCTGAAATTCTTTATCGCGCACCTGCTGCAGGATGTGGGCATAACCGGCCTGGTCGACTTTGAAGGCTTTGGCGCAATGCGGGCAAATGATGTCTTGCATGGCGGGGCTCAGTGGCGATATCCGGGGTCGATGCGATCAATCTGGCGCACCAGTGCATTGAACATGTCCACCCCGACCCCGCCTTTTTCGCGGTCAAATTGCAGCGAATCCCGGGTGCAGCGGGCTGCAATGGCTTCAGGCACGGGGATGGCTGCGCCCATGCCCAGGGTGGCCATTTGAATTTCGCAGGCGCGCTGCAGGGTCCAAAGCACCGCGAAGGCCTCTGGCACGGTGGCCCCCCATGAAAGCAGGCCATGGTTTTTAAGGATCACCGCCGGTTTGCGGCCGATGCTGCGCAACACTCGGGGCCCTTCCTCCAGATGAACCGTGATGCCCTCAAAGTCGTGGTAAGCCACCATGTCGTGCAATTGGGCCGAGTAAAAATTGCTTTGCGACAGCCCTGCGGCCAGGCTCGCGACAGCCACACCGGCCGTGGTGTGGGTGTGCATCACGGCATGCGCCCCTTCGATGCCGCCATGTAGGGTGCTGTGCAGCACATAGCCGGCCGGGTTGATGGGGTATTGGGCATTGCCGATGATGTCCCCGGCCAAATTCACTTTCACCAGATTGGAGGCCGTGACCTCGCTGTAATGCAATCCGAACGGGTTAATCAGAAACTGCTTGTCACCGCCCGTGACCGAATCGGGCAGGCGAACGGTGATGTGGTTGTAAATCATCTCGGTCCAGCCGAGCATGGCGAATATGCGGTAACAGGCGGCCAGTTCCTGGCGGGCCTGCCATTCGTCGGGGTGAAATGGGGTGGTCATGGTCGTGATCATGATGCGTGGGGATGTCCCATTATCGTCTGCGGGGTGCCGGCCCGTCCATTTGGCACCAACGCGACAATATCGGCGTGGCCCGGTCCCCATGTGGGCCCGGTTGGCGGTAGATTCGGGGCATCCGGCCCGGTGGGGCCGAATGAGTCCTGGCTTGAAAGGAGTTCTGCCGTGGCCTATCGTCCGAAACGCAAAGTCATCATCACGTGTGCGGTGACGGGGGCCATTCATACCCCCACCATGTCGCCCCATTTGCCGATCACCCCCAAAGAGATCGCCGATGCGGCTGTCGGGGCGGCCGAGGCGGGTGCCGCCATTGTTCATCTGCATGCCCGGGACCCGAAGACCGGGCAGCCCACGCAGGACCCAGGGTATTTCCGTGAATTCGCCACCGACATCCGGTCGCGCTCTGATGTGGTGATCAATTTCACCACCGGAGGGGCACCGACCATGCTGGTGGAAGAGCGTTTGCAGCCCACTTTGTTGCTGAAGCCCGAAGTGGCCTCGCTCAATATGGGGTCGATGAACTTTGGGCTGTACCCCATGTTGAGCCGCTACAAAAATTGGCAACACCCCTGGGAAGAGCCTTATCTGGCCGGTTCAGACGACCGGATATTCAAAAATACTTTCAAAGACATTCAGTACATCCTCGAGTCTTGCCGGGCCAACCGGACCCGCTTTGAGATCGAATGTTATGACTTGGGCCATCTTTACACGGCGGCGCACTTTCTCGAGCGCCAACTGCTCGAACCGCCCCTGTTCATTCAATCTGTGTTCGGCATTCTGGGGGGCATAGGCCCGCACCCCGAGCACATCATGCAAATGAAGCAGACCGCCGATCGACTCTTTGGCAACGACTATGTCTGGTCGGTGCTGGGGGCCGGCCGTCACCAGATGGCCACCGCCAATATGGCCGTGGTGCTGGGGGGCAATGCACGGGTGGGCTTGGAGGATTCTTTGTGGGATGCGCCGGGGCAGCTGGCGCACAACAACGCCCAACAGGTGCGGCGCATCCGCTCCATCATCGAGGCCCTGTCACTTGAAGTGGCCACCCCCGATGAGGCGCGCGAGATTTTGCAACTCAAGGGGGCCGCCAACGTCGGCTTTTGAACGGGGCGGGGGCGCTTAAAACACCGCGTGTTCGCGCAGATTCGCCCCGGCACCGGTCGCGATCAATTTCTGGTAATGCGACAAAAGGGTTTCCTGCCCCCACTCCGGTGTGGCGTCGGCGTCGTAACGGCCGCTGACCGGGTCCCAAACCAGCATGGACTCAGTGGCGTAGTAAAGGCCGATTTGGGCCAATTCGGCTTTGGCTTGCCATGAGGCCGACCAACGACCCAGCACGCCCAGGGTGCGGGCGATGCCACGCAGCATGCCCGCAGGCACGTGCCGCAGCCGGACTGGGCGCCCCAGGGCCTGAGCCAGCAAATCGGCCTGCATGGCCGGGCTGATGGCCGGCCCGGGTCCTCCGATGGGCAAAATCCGGTTTTGCCGCTGGGGGTGACCCAGACAGCCCACCAGAAAGTCGGCCAGATCGGCATCCGAGATCGGTTTGCAGGCGGTCAGTCGGCCATCGCCCAGGACCATAAAAGGGCGTCCGTTGCGCACCCGCCCGACTTGACCGCTGAGCGACTTGAAAAAGGCAGTGGGGCGCACGATGCTGTGGCTCAAGCCAGAGTCGACCAGGGCTTGTTCAAAAGCCAGCTTGGCGTGTTGGAATGCCAGGCGGGGTTTTTGTACACACAGCGCCGACAGCAAAACGAACTGCCGGACACCGGCCGCCGCGCAATGTTGCAGCACATTCAGGTGCGCCTGATGATCGATGGCCCAGGCGTCGGCCGGCAAGCCCGTTCGCGAAGCCAGGCAAGAGATCACGGCGTCGAAGCGCTCGCCCCGAAAGCCGTCGCGCCACACCGAGTCCGCATCTTCCACATTCCCCGTTCGCCGCGTCAGCAGGGGATGCGCTTCAGGTTCATCCGGCCGCCCGCCGGGGCGTTGAAAGCTCACCACCTCATGGCCTTGCGCCAGCAGTGTCCTGAGGGTGGCTTGTCCGATGGTGCCCGTGGCGCCCAACATGAAAACCCGGGCCGGGCCGGGGTGCAGTGTCGCGCCGATCGCAGCGGGCATGGGTCTGTCTTTAGCGGGACGGTGCCGGGTGAACCATGCGGCCACCGACCAGGGTCAGCACCGACTCTATATCGGCCATTTGATTCAGTGGCACCTTGAAATAATCCTGACTCAGCACCGCCAGATCAGCCCATTTGCCCACTTCAAGGGTACCGCGCCATGCGTCCTCTTTGGCCAACCAGGCACTGCCGGAGGTGTACATCTGCAGGGCCTGGAGGCGGGTGGGTATTTCATGGCTCGCCCTCAGGGTGCGTCCGGACGCCGACTTGCCATCGAGCATCCAGCGCAGGGCGATGAAAGGGTTGTAGTCCGCGACCCGGTGTGCATCGGTGCCCGCGCCGATGCGCACACCCACCCGCAAGGCGGTATTGAGGGGTGGCATGTGCTCGAGTTGTTTCTCACCATGGGCGGCCAGTCGACGGTCGCCCTCGAGGTACATGGCGTCTTGCATGGCCCAAGCCACCCCCAATGCCTTCATGCGTTGCAGGTTGGCTTCGGTGGCATCGTTGAGGTGGGCAATGGACCAGCGCAGAGGGGCGATGGGAAACTCGCGATTGACCTGTTCGAAGACATCCAGCAATCGGTCGACGGTGCCCGATTCATGCCAGTGTTGGGTGAGGGTGTAACCGTTTTGTGCCGCCCAACGCGCCACCCGCAGAAAATCCTGCTGATCGGCGGGCTTGGGGTCGGGGTTGTTGTACATCGAGAAAGTGACCCGCTCACCGATGCCATGAAAACGCAGCATGTCGTCGCCATAGCCCATGGGCAAAAGCTGGGTGAGCGATTTGAATTCTTCCAGTTCCTGGCCTTTTTTCTGGGCAAAGTAGCTGTATCGCACCCGCACATTCAGCTGTCCCTGGCGCCATACCTGGAACAAGGGCTGGTACTCGTCCGGGTCCATATTGAAGCCCCCCGGATCCATCACCCCGGTGATGCCGACTCGGTTGAGCTCGGCAAAAAACTGACGGGTGCCGGTGACTTTTTGTTCGGTACTGGGTTTGGGCAGACGATCAAAAAGGGGCACGATGCCCCCGACCACGGCGCCGGTGGGTTTTTGATCACGGTCCAGTTCGAACTTGCCGCCTGCAGGCAAGTCAGATTCTTGACGGATCTGAAGGGCCTGGTAGGCGGCCGGGGTCAGCATGGCCCATCCGTACATCCATTGCACATAGACGGGGTGTTGGGGGGCGACCGCCAATAGCTCGGCTTGCGTCGGGCGCCGTCGCTCGGCGAATTGCTCCTCGGTCCATCCGCCGGCCACGATCAACCATTGGCCGTTGGGCGTATTTTGAGCCGCCGTTTTGAGCCTCGCCAGGGCCTCCGTCAATGAGCGTGCGCCGATCCAGTTGACTTCGGTGGCAAAACTCAACGCCGCGCGGATGGCATGCATGTGTGAATCGATCAGACCCGGAATGACGGTGCGCCCCTGCAAGTCGATCACCCGCGTCTTGGGGCCGGTCAACTCGGCCATCTGGGCGGCCTGGCCCAGCGCCAGAATGCGGCCATCTCGAATGGCCATGGCCTGATGAACCCGGTCAGAACCGGCCAGCGTATGGATTTGTCCGTTTTTCAGCACCAGGTCGGCTGCCGCATGCGCCGGGGCCTTTTGGGCCCAGGCCGCATTCAGGCCGGCACAGGCCAAGAGCATGGCCATGCCCCGGGTGCAGAGCCGGCTCAGCAGGGCGCGCGCGCCCCGGTCAGAATAGTGTGTCATGGCGGCAGTCTCCTGTAGGTCCCCGGTCTGGGGTTGTGGTCTTTGCGTGGCAGTCTATCGGAAGGTGCCTTGTCCGCAAAGCTTTGATCTACCAAAGGTGACACAGGTCTCTGAGGGCTTGCCATTGCCTCAGGTCACTGGCCACCGCCATCACATAGCGGTCCGGCCTGAGCAGCACGGCTTGCACCTCTTGCGCCTGCAGCCATCGTGCCAATTCAGGATGCCGGTCATCCAGCACCACCAGTCCCGGGGTTTGCAGGCCTGCCAGTTCTTCGGCGGGCAAAGCGGCCAACCAGCTTTGTCGCGCCAGCAAGCCGAAATTCAAGCCCAATTCACGGTCCATGCCCAGTCCATTGGCCAGTCTGGGTTGCGGAAATACCGTGCCCACGCTGGGGTGATCGCCTTGCCAAAGCCCCGGGCCCAGCCGGGGTGTGGGGTATTGAAAAATGGACGGTGGGCCATTTTTGAATTGCGCATCCCTCAGCCGGGCAGCCTGCGGGTCAGTGGTTTGAATGATGTCGCCCAACTTCACCGCCAACTCGATGAAGGCTTGCACATGGGGCAGGCGCTCGCTGCCATAGCTGTCCAGCCAGCCGCCATCGCCCTGACCCCGCTGCACGGCGTTCAACTTCCAGGCCAGGTTGGCGGCATCGCGGATGGCGGCGCACATGCCCTGACCCAGAAAGGGCGGGGTTTGATGGGCGGCATCGCCCGCCAGGAACAATCGGCCACGTCGCCATTGTCGGGCAACGACCGAGTGAAAGGTATAGATCGCCGCGCGCTCCAGTTCCGCCTGATGCGGCCCCACCCAGCGTGCGACCAAAGGCCAAAGGGTTTCGGGCCGGGTCATGACCTCCGGGTCATCGCCGGGCATCAACATGATCTCCCACCGTCGGCGGTTGCCCGTCACATTGCAATAAGTCATGGGGCGGGCCGGGTCGCAATGTTGTACCGTGTATTCGGGCAGTCCGGGCACCTCGGCCTTGAGTCGAACATCAAACACCAGCCAGGGCTGATGCAGACCCAGGTCCTGCATGGGGGCATCGATGATTTTTCGGGTCAAAGACCGTGCCCCGTCGCAACCCACCACATGGCGCGCGCGATGGGTCTGGTGCAAGTCACTCGACACATCGCGGGTGTGCAAGGTGGCAAAGTCAGGGCCATCCATGACCTCAAGCACTTCGCACCCGGCTTTGACCTGCACCGCCGGGTAGCGTTTCAGTCCTTCGCGCAGCACCGCTTCCAACTCGGGTTGATGGAAATAGTGGTTGTTGGCGCAGCCGTGGGGCCCATCGGCGGCAGAACCGGCCCGAATGAGCAGCGTCTCACCCAAGGCATTGTTGAAGTGCATGCCGATGCGCCCCGGTCTGGAGATGGCTTCCACCTCGGCGCGCAATCCCATGGTTTCGAACACCCGCATGACCTCCCCATCAAAGTGGACGGCACGGGGCAGGGGGTAGATTTCGCCGGCGCGCTCAAACACCACCACCGACAATCCCTGGGCGCCCAGCAAATTGGCCAGACTGGCCCCGGCAGGTCCCAGACCGATGATGGCCACATCATGCAAGGTGTCTGCGGTGGGGCTGACCGTCTGAGGCCTCATGGGGGGGCTCCGCCGGATTCCATCCGGCCCTGGGGCCCGGATGCAGGCCCTCCCGGGAAAGACTGGGCCAATGGAATGAACAGGCCCCAGAACAAGCCCAGGGCCAACCATGTGGGCCATGGCGGCCCCAGGGTCAGGGCACCCAGCTGGTCGGCCACCTGGTAAGACATGACGCCTGCGACAGAACAGACGGGGGCGGCCAACCAGATCCGCCCCTTCAGCCAGCCCAGAGACTGGTGCAAAGTACAACCCAGACAAGCCCACAACAAGGCCATCCACCATGGCTGGATCGCTGCCAGGGGGGAAGGGTTCAATGCCTCAAACCCCAACCAGCCCCAGTGCATCAGCACACTGTCGTGAAGCAAGCCGGCCCAAACGCAGATCAGGGCGGCCTTCAGGTCGCTGCGGCGGTCGCTGAGCCACAAGCGATGTGCGGCCAGAAATAAGACCGATGACAGGGTCCCGGGCCAAAGCATGCCGCGCGGCACGCCCCATGCCCACGCCAGCCAGACCCACTGGAAGCCCAAGATTTGTGCACAAAGCAAAGAAGGTTTCATGCAAGCGTCATTGAATAAAATTATTAAAATTGACAAAAGCATGACAAAGCGGAGAAATTCATGCGCGTGACACCTCTTAGGACACTAAAAACACTATTGTCGCTGTCTTTGCTGGCTGCTGCACCCCAGGCCTGGGCGCAAAACAGCGTCGAGGGCATGCCATTATTGCGAGCCGGGCAAGCCCAGGCCGCCGAGCAGGCATTCGGCCTGCAAATCGAACGCTCACCCGGCGATCCGGACCACTGGTTGGGGCGGGGCTTGGCACGCGCACGGCTGGGCTTGTGGGAGGGGGCCATGCAGGACCTCGAACATGCCGTGGCCTTGGCACCGGCTTATGCCGATGCCTGGTCGGCGTTGGCTGATGTTTACCGCTGGAACGACCGTTGGGCAGCCGCCGCCGATGCTTATGCCCGCTTGTCCGTGTTGCGGCCCCAGGATGCACAGGTTCAGGTGCTGCGCGCCCGGGCACTGTGGGCCGCTGGGGATGCCCCGGGCTCACGTCTGGCGGCCCAAAGGGCGATCGAATTGGGGGCTGCCCCGGCCGATGTGCCCATGCTCAGCGAGAGGACCCCGCAGGAGCGCGTGGGTGAACGAACCGGGACCGGATCAGCAAGAACGCATGATTGGGCCATGTCGGTCGGGGCCAGCCATACCTCATCGGGCTCAGCCAGCGCCAACGACAACAGCCTCACTCTGCGGCGATATACCGATTGGGGTTCCATCGCCCTGGAGCGCCTTTCAATCCGCCGCTTTGATCTGGTGGACCAGGCTTGGGCGGTTGATGCATACCCGAGGCTTTGGTCCGGGGCTTATGCCAATGTCCGCTATCAAACCTCCGAACGGGTGAGCCTTTATCCCTCGCACTCCTGGCGATTTGAATTGTTTCAAAACATCGGGTCGGGTTGGGAGTTGGCGGCCAGCCGGGATGAGTTGGCTTTCGGGTCGGGTGTGAAAATCGACGGTTTATCGGCGGGCAAATATTGGGGCAATTTCTTTGCCCGTTGGCGCCATCAGACGGTGAAATCAGATACCTCCAGCGGCAAGGGCGACCGGCTGTTTGTGCGCTATTACTACGAAGGGGATGCAGACCACTATCTGGAGGCCAATGTCTCAAGGGGACGAAGCGATGACTTTGCCAGCGCCTTGCTGCAAACATCCCGTTCGGATTCCCGGGGCCTGGCCTGGTATCACTTCATCAATAGAGACTGGGGGGTCAAATTGGGTGCAAGCCAGTCTCGCGACACCAGTGCCTACAACCAGAGGGCGC
>JBEAZY010000124.1:0-23196 GCA_041159205.1 Pseudomonadota bacterium | reverse complement strand
TGCGGGGCATTTCCGACAGCTTGTTCAAGTCGGGGGCCATCACCCAAAAAATCGAGTCACGCGACATCTACCTGGGCTCCATCCCCTGGGTGATTCTGCAGCTGGTGCTGGTGGTCATCGTCATCTTTGTGCCGCAATCGGTCATGATGTTCCTGGACAAGGCGCCCAAGGTCGACCTCGATCAGGTCACCATCGAATTGCCTGACGAAGACAACAGAGCGGAAGACGAAGTCACTCAAGACCAAAACCTCAACGACCTGCTCAAGGCTCCCGCCGACACGGCGTCGCCCAAACCGTGAACGCTGCGGTCGAAGGGCCGGCCTTTGGCTGGCCCGCCCGATTTCTGGCCCTGTTCGCCTTGTGTGCCGTGGCCGGGCAGGCATGGTCGGCCTGGCAGGGCTTTGAGACCCAACCCGACCGGGTGACCTTGACTCTGTTGGGTCTGGGCGCGCTGGGCCTTCTTTACGGCTTGGGCCACATATGGCTCACCCGCACCCGAATCGACGCGACCCACATCCGGCAACTCGGCTGGTCACACACCGAAGTGGAAATCGCCCGCATCAGTCAAGTCAAGCTGATCCACATTCCCTATCTCTCCTGGCTCGTGTCCTCACGCCTGGTGGTGCGTGCAGGTGGCTTGCGCACCTGGGTGTTTCACGCCGCCGATCGGGCGGTGTTGCAACGTTTCTGGCAGTTGGCCTACGACCGTCAAACGCCACCCATGGCTCCGCCGTCAGTTCAATGAAGGGAAGCGCTGAGGCGGTTTGATACAATAGATCCCATGCGCAAACCTTGTTCACACTCGCTGAAAGCCCATCCCCGCTTGGGGTGCACGGTTGAGGGTTCGCGCACCATTAAAACCACGACCACCAAGGGCTGAACGGCTCTGGTTCGTCGTGCGCCCTCCCGGCCAGACGAGCCGGAACCCAAAGTTTGGTGAGTCATTGATCTCGCAGAAAGGGCGTTCAAATGAGCAAGTTGGTAGGACTGGTGGGCTGGCGTGGCATGGTCGGCTCGGTGCTGATGGACCGCATGGTCCTGGAGGGTGACTTCGACCTCATCGAACCGGTATTTTTCTCCACCTCGAACGCGGGCGGCACGGCACCCGCCCAGACCAAAAACGAAACCAGGTTGCAAGACGCCAACGACATCGCTGCCTTGTCGCGCTGTGACATCATCATCACCTGCCAGGGTGGCGATTACACCAAAGCGGTCTACCCCAGGCTGCGCGGCGCGGGTTGGCAGGGCCACTGGATCGACGCCGCTTCCACTTTGCGCATGGCCGACGATGCGGTCATCATCCTCGACCCGGTCAATCGCGCCGTCATCGAGCAAGCTTTGGCCAAGGGCGGGCGCAACTGGATCGGCGGCAATTGCACCGTCAGTTTGATGCTCATGGCCATGGGTGGCCTCTTTCAGCACAAATTGGTTGAATGGGTCAGCGCCATGACCTACCAGGCCGCATCCGGCGCGGGTGCGCAAAACATGCGTGAGCTGCTGGCACAAATGGGCGCGTTGCATGACGCCGTCAAAGACGAACTGGCCGACCCGGCCAGCGCCATTCTGGACATCGACCGCAAGGTGTCGGCCACCATGCGCTCTTCGGCCTTCCCGACGGAAAATTTCCGCCACACTGCGCTGGCGGGCAGCCTGATTCCCTGGATCGACGTGCCGGTCGATCATGGTCAGAGCAAGGAAGAGTGGAAGGGCGGTGCCGAGTGCAACAAAATCCTGGGCAACCCCCCGTTCCGCGCCCCCGATTCCATCCCCATCGACGGCCTTTGCGTCCGCATCGGGGCCATGCGCTGCCACTCGCAGGGTTTGACCGTCAAGCTCAAGAAAAATGTGCCGCTGGACGAAGTCCACGACATCCTGGCCCAGGCCAATGACTGGGTCAAAGTGGTGCCCAATGAGCGTGAAATCACCGAGCGTGAACTCACCCCAGCCGCCGTCACCGGCACCCTGACCGTGCCCGTGGGGCGTTTGCATAAACTGGCCATGGGCGACGATTACCTGGGGGCCTTCACCGTGGGCGACCAGCTGTTGTGGGGCGCGGCCGAGCCGCTGCGCCGGATGCTGCGCATTCTGCTCTGAGCCAGCCCGGTCTGCCGGGCTCGACCTAAAATGGGGTCATGCCCATGAAATTTCCTACGCGCCGCATCCTTCCCCTGCTGTGGGCGGCCATCAGTGCCCTTCCTGCCGGGGCCATTACCTTGGGCGAGCCCCAGGTGCTCAGCGCCGATGGCAACGCCTGGGTGGCTGAAGTTCCGCTGCGGGCGCTGCCTGCCGGCCCTCTCGATCAGATCCAGGTCAGGCTGGCACCGGCCTCCGCCTGGGCACTGGCACAAAGACCTGCCCCCGACCCCCGGGGGGTGCAACTGTCGCTGCGTGACGGGCCCGCAGGGCCGGTGTTGCGCATCGAAGCCACCGGCGCCAGCGGTTTTGTCGATCTCCTGATTGAATTGCTATGGCCGCGCGGTCGAATGGTGCGGGAAATCGGTGTGCTGCTCGACTCGGCGGCCCAAACCCGTTTTCAGGCCCATGCCCGGGTGCCCGGTCGCCTTGCGGTCGAGGCCGGAGACACCGCCTCTGCCCTGGCCCTGTCCCACCTGGCGCCCGGCGTGAGCATGGCCCAGGCACTGCTGGCTTTGCAGCAGGCCAACCCCGAGGCCTTTGTCGGCGGCAATGTCAACCGCCTGCGGGCAGGGGCCACCCTGAAGCTGCCGTCCGCCGATCAAGTGAAGGCCATCGACATCCACGAGGCGCGCGAGGCCATGGCCCTGCAAATGGAAGAGTTCGCCTTGTATCGGGCCGAGCTTGCGGCCCGCTCGGCACCCGAAGCCGACCCGGCGCCACAGGTCGCCTCAGGCAGGGTGCAAACCCCTCAGCGAGATAAACCCGCTGACCCGGGCGACCGCCTGACCCTCTCCGCGCCCGGCGCCACCGATGGTGATCAGATCGCCGCCCAGCGGCAGGCCGAGCAAACCGCGCAGCGGGCGGCTGAAGTGAACCGCAACATCCAGGAACTCAACCGTTGGGTTCAATCGGGCCAGCCTGGCGATGCGAGCGGGCCGGGCAACCCCTTGCCGCCCGTGACCACGCCACCGACCTCGGCCTCCCTCGAGGCCTGGACCCAACACCCCCAATCCACCGGGGCGGCTGCGGCCCTGGTGTTGGTATTGGCGGGCTGGATTTTGTGGCGTGCGCGCGCTCGATCGGTGCAGGGCAGCGACCCAAATCCCGGGGGCAGCGCCGACGGCCTGCCGCTGAAGGTCGACTTTGACCTCGACTTGCCTGCTGCGCACACCTTGCCCCCGCTCTCTGGCGACCTGCAACAGCCCCCTACCCCCGTACCGCGTGTCCACTTGAGACCCCCCCCGGGGGCCCAGTCCACCGGGGCCCAATCCACCGGGGCCGGTCCGATCAACCCCATGGCGGGCATTTCGCTGGATCTGCCCGCTGCGGCCACCCCATCACCCCGGGCCGACGCCGACGCCATGCCGACCGACCCGCAAGCCATACGCTGGGCCCTGATGCAGCTGCTCTGGGCGCGTGGCCTGGGCCGAACCGCGCGGGTATTGGCCCAAGAGATGCAGGCGCAATCTGACCCTGAATGGTCAGAGCGGGCCGGGCAGTGGCTGAACGAACGCCACTGAACACCATGCGCATCGCCCTGGGGCTCAGTTATCACGGCACACCCTACAACGGCTGGCAAAGCCAGCCCAACGGCAACACCGTGCAAGATCACCTCGAGTCGGCCCTGTCAACCTTTGCCGATCAACCCATTTCGGCCTTGTGCGCGGGCCGCACCGATGCCGGGGTCCACGGCCTGATGCAGGTGGTGCACATCGACACCCCCGTGCACCGCGACGAGTTCTCCTGGGTGCGCGGCACCAATAGTTTTTTGCCGCGCGACATCGCGGTGCAATGGGCGCGTGGCGTGCCCGACACCTTTCATGCCCGGGCCAGCGCGGTCTCGCGCCGCTATGCCTATGTTTTGCTCGAGTCCCCTGTGCGGCCCAGCTTCGAGGCCGGTCGGGTCGGTTGGGTGTTCAGACCGCTCGATGCGCAGGCCATGCGCCGTGCCGCAGGGCATTTGTTGGGCGAACATGACTTCACCTCCTTTCGTGCCTCGGCCTGCCAGGCCTTGTCTGCGGTCAAGACCTTGCACCGCATCGACATCAGCCGCCGCGGGGCCTATTGGCGCTTTGACTTCGAGGGCAATGCCTTTTTGCACCACATGATTCGCAACATCATGGGCTGCCTGGTGCTGATCGGGCAAGGCTTGCAGCCCCCCGACTGGATGACCCATGTGCTCGCGGCCCGCGACCGCGACGCCGCGGCTCCCACCTTTGCCCCCGACGGCCTGTACTTCGTCGGCCCGCGCTACGCCCCCGACTGGGGCCTGCCCGAGCAAGTCCCTGGGTATGATGCACTGCCATGAGCCAGCCTTTTGTCCCCGTCAAAATTTGCGGCCTGACCCGCGAGGCCGATGTCGATGCCGCCGTCGCTTTGGGCGCGCAGGCGATCGGCTTTGTGCTCTACCCCGATAGTCCGCGTGCCGTCACACCCGCGCGCGCCGCCGAGCTGGCGCGACGCCTGCCGGCTTTTGTCGTGCCCGTGCTGCTGTTTGTCAACGCCCGCGCCGATGACGTCCTCGGGGCGGCCGGGCAAGTGCCTGGCGCCTGGTTGCAGTTCCATGGCGATGAGACCCCGGATTTCTGTGCCCAAACTGCCCGTCGGCTCGGTGCCCCCTATCTCAGGGCGGCCCGTATCCCGCGCGACGACCCGGCTTCTTTTGACCTCGTAAAATACGCTCAAGATTACTCATCCGCCCATGCCCTGCTGCTCGACACCCTGGTGCCGGGTTATGGCGGGGGCGGGCAAACCTTCAATTGGTCACAGCTGCCTCCAAGCGTCAACTCTCACCTCGTTTTGTCTGGTGGACTCACACCTGCAAACGTGGCCGATGGCCTGCGCGCCCTGCGCGGGCGGGGCTTGTCCTTGTCGGTTGATGTCAGCTCTGGCGTCGAGGCGGCCAAAGGCGTCAAAGACCCGCAAAAAATACAGGCGTTCATCCAGGCCGTTCGCCAGGCCTGATCTCTTTAACCCCCCCGGGCGCCAGCGCACGGGTTTTTGATAAAGCCAATGGCATGAGCACATACCAGCAACCCGACGCCCAAGGCCACTTTGGCCCCTATGGAGGCTCTTTTGTCAGCGAGACCCTGACCTACGCCATTCAGGAGTTGAACGAAGCCTACGAAAAGTACCGCACCGACCCCGAGTTTGTGCGCGAGTTCAAATACGAATTGGCCCATTTTGTGGGGCGCCCCTCTCCCATCTACCACGCCGCCCGCATGAGCCGCGAGATGGGCGGGGCGCAGATTTACCTCAAGCGTGAAGACCTCAACCACACCGGCGCGCACAAAATCAACAACACCATCGGCCAGGCCATGCTGGCCAGACGCATGGGCAAGCCCCGCGTGATTGCCGAAACCGGTGCCGGACAGCATGGCGTGGCCACCGCCACCATCTGTGCCCGTTATGGGCTCGAGTGCGTGGTTTACATGGGCAGCGAAGACGTCAAACGCCAAAGCCCCAATGTGTATCGCATGAAATTGCTAGGGGCCACCGTGGTGCCGGTCGAAAGCGGCAGCCGCACCCTGAAAGACGCACTCAACGAAGCCCTGCGTGATTGGGTCACCCACGTCGAAAACACCTTCTACATCATCGGCACCGTGGCCGGCCCTCATCCCTACCCGATGATGGTGCGTGACTTCCAAAGCGTGATCGGTGAAGAATGCATCGAGCAAATGCCACTCATGAATCAGGGCCGTCAACCCGATGCGGTCATCGCTTGCGTGGGTGGCGGCAGCAACGCCATGGGTATTTTCTACCCCTACATCGGCTACCCCGCCACGCGCCTGATAGGCGTTGAGGCCGCCGGCGAAGGGCTGGACAGCGGCAAGCACTCGGCCTCTTTGCAGCGCGGCGCGCCCGGCGTACTGCACGGCAACCGCACCTACATCCTGCAAGACGCCAACGGCCAGATCACCGAAACCCACAGCGTCAGCGCCGGACTGGACTACCCCGGTGTCGGCCCCGAGCATGCTTACCTCAAAGACATCGGGCGCGCCGAGTACGTGGGCATCACCGATGCCGAGGCCCTCGAAGCCTTTCACTACCTGTGCCGCACCGAAGGCATCATCCCGGCGCTCGAGTCGAGCCATGCCGTCGCCTACGCCATGAAACTGGCTGCCACCATGAAGCCCGATCAATCCATATTGGTCAACCTGTCCGGCCGTGGTGACAAAGACATCGGCACCGTGGCCGACTTGAGCAACGCCGACTTTTACTGCCGCCCCAGCTGCCGTGGCCAATCGGTCAAAGGCGGCACCGAGCAACCCATCCGGATTCAGCCATGAGCCGCATCGAACCCACCCTGAAAAAATTGCAGGCCCAGGGCCGCAAGGCCCTCATTCCCTACATCATGGCGGGCTTTCCCCGCCTGGGCATGACCCCCGACCTCATGCACGCCATGGTTCAGGCTGGTGCCGATGTCATCGAGTTGGGCATCCCATTCAGCGACCCGATGGCCGATGGCCCGGTCATTCAAAAGGCGGGTGAAACCGCTCTTCGTTTGGGCATCGGCATGTCCGAAGTGCTCGACATGGTGCGCCAGTTCCGAAAGCGCGACAGCGTCACCCCCGTGGTCTTGATGGGCTATGCCAACCCGGTCGAGTGTTATGACTTGCGCCTGGGTGCCCATGCTTTTGTGCGCGACGCGGCCCAGGCCGGTGTCGATGGCGTGCTGATCGTCGACTACCCGCCCGAAGAGTGTGAAGACTTTGCCCGCGACCTGCGCCAGCACGGCATGGACCTGATCTTTCTCCTGGCCCCCACCAGCACCGACGAGCGCATGGCTCAAGTGGCCAAAGTGGCTTCAGGATATGTCTATTACGTTTCGCTCAAGGGCGTCACCGGGGCAGGGCATCTGGACACCAGCGCGGTCGAGGCCATGCTGCCGCGCATCCGCCAGCACGTCAAAATTCCCGTCGGCGTTGGTTTTGGCATCCGCGATGCCGCCACCGCCCAGACCGTGGGGCGTGTCGCCGACGCCGTCGTGATCGGCAGCCGAATCATCCAGATCCTCGAAGACGCCCCCGTTGGCCAGGAAGGCGCCTTGGTCGCTGAATTTTTGTCTGGCATCAAAAAGGTGCTTTGAACCAGACATCTGGGCCAACCCACCATTTTTTTCTATCCGTTTTCTGCCGTTTTGCAAAATCGACCGGATGGACGTGCGTCCGATAAAAATCCGCCGTATCCTCTAACGCCCTCAATGACGCGGTGAGAAGCGCGTCTGGATCAATCTCGATTCATGTCTGCCCTATTGACAGGGTTCGGTGCATTGCTACATTAAAAATAATATTTAAAAATTATTTTTAATTAAAAATTAATAAAAAATAGATAAAATATTTGAAATCACTCAGCGAGGTTTTCTGCCTGGCCTACCCTGTGGCTGTTTCTACATGAAGAAAAATCACGTGCAAAACCCTCAAGATCCCTCCAAGCCGGTGCCGTCTGATCAGACCCTCAGCGCGCAAGAGCCTCTGGGCCTGAAGCGCAGACACTTCATGGGCACAGCCATGGCGCTCGATGCCGCTGCTTTGCTCGCCGCGTGTGGCGGCGGAGGGGGCGGCGGCGAGCCGGCTGCGACTGGCTCCAACTCTGCTGGCAGCAGTTCCAGCAGCAGTTCCAGCAGCAGTTCCAGCAGCAGTTCCAGCAGCAGTTCCAGCAGCAGTTCCAGCAGCAGTTCCAGCAGCAGTTCCAGCAGCAGTTCCAGCAGCAGTTCCAGCAGCAGTGCCAGCGCCGCTCCCATTAAGTGGGTCGTATCCACTTTGGCAGGTACAGGTGCCGCAGGATTTGCCAATGGCCCCGGCTCGGCGGCCACTTTTTACTATCCCTTCAGTGTGGCAGTCGATGGGACTGGCAATGTTTTTGTCGCCGATAACCTGAACTCTCTCGTCAGGAAAATCACGCCCTTGGGGGACGTCAGCACGCTGGCAGGCAGGTTGAGTGGGTTTCTTGACGGCACAGGCACGGGTGCGAGTTTTAACCATCCCTATGGCGTGGCCGTCGATGGCAGTGGCAATGTATTGGTGGCCGATTACGATAACCACCGCATTCGCAAAATCACCTCTGCGGGCGTGGTCAGCACCATGGCAGGTATGTCCATGGGTTATGTCGATGGCACCGGTACTGGGGCGAGTTTTAACTCGCCTTCCGGTGTGGTCGTAGATGGCAGTGGCAATGTATTCGTGGCCGATAGAAACAATCATCGCATCCGAAAAATCACCCCTGCGGGCGTGGTCAGCACACTGGCAGGGTCAGGGAATACAGGAAGCACAGATGGCAATGGAACGGCAGCAAGTTTCAATAATCCATTCGGTTTGACCATAGATGGCAGTGGCAATGTATTCGTGGCCGACAGAACCAACCATCTCATCCGCAAAATCACCCCTGCAGGTGCGGTCAGCACGCTGGCGGGGTCAGGAAGTTCGGGCAGTGCCGATGGCTCGGGTATGGCAGCGAGTTTTTACTACCCACAGGGTGTTGTTCTGGATGACCTCGGCCAACTTGTTGTGGCCGATTACTTCAACCATCGAATCCGAAAAATCACCCCTACAGGTGTGGTCAGCACACTGGCGGGGTCGTCCGCCGGATCTGCCGATGGCACGGGCACTGGCGCAAGCTTTTACTATCCCGCCGGTTTGGCTATTGACGCCAGCGGGCAGATCTACGTGGCCGATCTATACAACAACCGCATCCGAAAAATCACCCCGATTCCTTGAATAAAAAAAGGGACCTGACGGTCCCTTTTTTCTGCACAAAGTTCAGGTCATTGCTCAAACGGCATGGCCAGTTGGGTCAGGTCTTTGCGGGTTTCAACCAAAACCAGCGGGCCTTCGTCGATCACCATCAAGGGCGGGCGCTCACGCGGCACATGCACCGGCTTGGGTTCGGCGGCGATCGCGGCTTGCACCTCGGCCACACGGGCCGGGTCAGATTGCACCCACTCCATCTGGGCGGCCTGGGCCACGGCTTGCAATGTGGCCACCGGCAATTCAAAAGGCTGAACCTTGGGCAGCGGCGCACGGGCGGCGGGTGCCGTCGGGGCAGTGGCAGCAGCCGACATGGCCATCGATGGGGTGGCCGCATCGGCAGTGGCGCCTACAGCACCTTCGAGGCCCGGCGTGGCTTCGCGCCCGGGGCGGTCTCCCCGGCGGTCGCGTCCATAGCGGTCGCGCGATCGGCGCTCGCGGCGCTCGCCATCAGCGTCGCCCGCCTGGGCACTCTCGGCCATCGGATGGGCAGTCGCCTCGATCATGGAGGTTTCAGAAGCGGCGTTGAAGTTGGCCTCAGGGGCGGCAACTTCGCGGGCCGGGCGTTCGCCACGAGGCGCTCGCTCGCGTCGGCCTTCGCCACGCTCGCGTCTGCCTTCGCCGCGTTCACGGCGTGTGTCCTGGCCGTTGACTTGCGGTGCGGTGCCTTCGGTCATGCCCTCGGCTGCACCTTCGGTCACAGCGACCTGGGCCTCGCCCTGGCGACGCTCCTGGCCTTCCCGCGTCGGGCGTTGGCTGCGTTCACCCCGGTCGCCACGCTCACCATTTCGTTCGCCCCGGGGCGCGCGTTCACTTCGCCCTTCGGCGGAACGCTCGCCACGACCTTCGCCGCGCTCACCACCGCGCTCACCGCCGCGCTCACCACCGCGCTCACCGCCGCGCTCACCACGGCGACCGCCACGGCGATTGCCCCGGCCGTCGCGCTTGTCGTCTTTGGGGGCGCTGCCAGCTGCAGTCGGGGCAGCCACAGGCGTTTCAGCTTTGGGCGCTTCGGCTTGGCCGCCACCCAGCAGTCGTTTGAACCAGCCAAAGAAACCGCCGCTGGCCGCTTGCGGGGCCGGTGCCGCCGGGGCTGCGCCCACGGCAGGTGTGGCCGGTTTGGCCGCCACCGGTTTGGGCTCCACGATGGGTGCCGGGGCATCCGGCAGCACGCCCTTGATCACGGGCGATTGCTTGTTGGTCGGCTCTTGCGAGCGCCGCGTCACCGCTGTCGGGTCTTCGAATTCCTCGGCCATTTTGTAGCTGGCTTCCATCCGGTCCAGACGCGGGTCATCGTGCTTCAAGCGCTCCAGCTTGTAGTTGGGCGTCTCCAGGGTTTTGTTGGGAACCAGCAGCACGCTGATGCGCTGTTTGATTTCAATTTTGGCGATTTCTGTGCGCTTTTCGTTCAGCAGGAACGACGCCACCTCCACCGGCACCTGGGCGTGCACGGCGGCGGTGTTGTCCTTGTTGGCTTCTTCCTGAATGATGCGCAATATTTGCAGCGCCGAGCTTTCGGTGTCGCGCACATGGCCCGAACCGCCGCAACGCGGGCAGGGGATGGATGCGCCTTCGGACAAGGCCGGACGCAGGCGCTGACGGCTCATTTCCATCAGGCCGAATTTGCTGATCGAGCCAAACTGCACGCGGGCCCGGTCTTGACGCAAGGCGTCGCGCAAGCGGTTTTCCACTTCGCGACGGTTACGGCTTTCTTCCATGTCGATGAAGTCGATCACGATCAGACCGCCCAGGTCACGCAGGCGCATCTGGCGCGCCACTTCATCCGCGGCCTCCAGATTGGTGCGGGTGGCGGTCTCTTCTATGTCGCCGCCCTTGATGGCACGCGCCGAGTTGACGTCCACCGAAACCAGGGCTTCGGTGTGGTCGATCACGATGGCGCCCCCCGAAGGCAAGTTGACGGTGCGGGCGTAGGCCGACTCGATCTGGTGCTCAATCTGGAAACGCGAGAACAGCGGGGTGTCGTCACGGTATCGTTTGACGCGGGCCGCAAACTCGGGCATGACATGCGACATGAACTGTTGGGCCTGTTCATAGATGTCGTCGGTGTCGATCAAAATGTCGCCGATATCGCCATTGAAATAGTCGCGGATGGCCCGGATCACCAGGCTCGATTCCTGGTAAATCAGGAAAGCGCCCTTGCCGGACTGGGCTGCGCCGTCGATGGCGCTCCAGAGTTTGAGCAGGTAGTTCAGGTCCCACTGCAACTCGGGCGCGCTGCGACCTATGCCCGCCGTGCGGGCAATGATGGACATGCCATTGGGGTATTCCAACTGGTCCATGGCCTCTTTGAGTTCATTGCGGTCTTCGCCCTCGATGCGTCGACACACGCCGCCGCCACGCGGGTTATTGGGCATCAGCACCACATAGCGACCGGCCAGGCTGACAAAAGTGGTCAGCGCCGCGCCTTTGTTGCCGCGCTCCTCCTTCTCCACCTGGACCAGCATTTCCTGGCCCTCTTTGATCACATCCTGGATGCGCGCCTGGCTGGGGGCCACACCAGGTGCGAAGTACTGTTTGGAGATCTCTTTAAAGGGTAAAAAGCCGTGGCGCTCTTCGCCGTAGTCCACAAAACAGGCTTCCAGCGAAGGCTCGACACGGGTCACCACCGCTTTGTAAATATTGCCTTTGCGCTGTTCGCGCCCTTCGATTTCAATTTCGTAGTCGAGCAGTTTTTGCCCGTCCACAATCGCCAGCCGGCGTTCTTCCGCCTGGGTGGCGTTGATCAGCATCCGTTTCATGATGCATTCCTTTGTTCAAAACATCACAGCTCCGCCAGGGGAGCAAAGGTGCCCCGGGGCTTGATGGGTGAACAGCCTGGGAATGCCGCGCGCGGGCCTACCGTCTCAAGGACGGCGCCGGTGCGTGGGAGGATGGATGGGGGCGAGCCGATGCCAATGTGTCCCCCGGCATGAGGGCCGGATGGAGGTGCGCACTGAAGCCACGGGCGGGCGCAAGGAAACAGGCCGAAGCGCCGGCATAAGCCAGTTCCACATCGACCCAATCCAAATGATAAGCGCCCACATGCGTGTTGTCTCGCTGGAGATCCGTGACCAGCCAAAATGGGCTGGTCCAGCAATATTCCGTTGAATGTTCAAACATCAATCCCCACCGAACCGGCACCGCCCGCCTGTTCAAGACAGCAGGCCCAAATGTGCAAAATTCGGGGGCATCGACCTCGCAGCGGTGCATCGTTCGTGCTCTAATCTGTTTTTATTTCAAGCACTTGGAAACCATCGCTGGTGAAAGACATTATAGAGCCTGATCCTTCGGCACGCAGTCTGCAAGTCCAAAATTTACTCGTGGATGCAGAGTCTGCAGGCCAGCGGCTGGACAATTTTCTGGTGCGACACCTCAAAGGCGCGCCCAAGTCCTTGATTTATCGAATCATTCGTTCGGGTGAGGTGAGGGTGAACAAAGGCCGGGTCAGTGCGGAAACCCGGGTAAACCCCGGTGATCGCGTGAGGGTGCCCCCACTTCGGCTCAGCGACCCCACCCCGTTGTTGCAAGCCGCACCGGCCAGAGAATTCCCGCTGTTGTTTGAAGACGACAGTTTTCTGGCCATCGACAAACCATCGGGCACGGCGGTGCACGGCGGCAGCGGGGTGAGCTTTGGCGTCATCGAGCAATTGCGTCGTGCCCGGCCTTCGGCCCGTCTGCTCGAACTGGTGCACCGGCTGGACCGGGAAACCAGCGGCGTTCTGCTGGTGGCCAAAAAGCGCAGCGCCCTGAAACACCTGCAAGACCAGTTTCGCGAACGCGAAACTGGCAAAACTTACCTCGCCATGGTGCAGGGGCAGTGGCCATCCAACCGCAAGGTGATCGATTTGCCGCTGGAGAAATTCACTTTATCCAAAGGCGAATCTGAAGGCGAGCGCCGCGTGCGCGTGGTGGCCAAAGACGATCCCAACGGTATGCGCGCCATCACCCTGGTCAAAGTGGCCCGACTGGTGGGCTCTAATACCTTGCTCGAAGTCACCATCAAAACCGGGCGCACTCACCAGATCCGGGTGCATCTGGCCAGTTTGGGCCACCCCATCCTGGGGGATGACAAATACGGCGATTTCGAAACCAATCGGGCGTTGCAAAAAGCGGGGCTCAAGCGCATGTTCCTGCATGCATGGCGGCTGCAGTTCAGACACCCCGCCAGTGGGGAGAATGTCAGGCTGGAAAGCGCCTTGCCCGCAGAGCTGCAACAATTCATACAGCAAGTTCAGCCTGGAGAAACCGTTGCGCCGATTTGATCTGATCGCGTTTGACTGGGACGGTACGCTCTTTGACAGCACCGCCCTCATCACGCGCTGCATCCAAGAGGCCGTGCGCGATGTGGGGGGCACCGTGCCGAGCGCGCAAGCAGCTTCTTATGTCATCGGCATGGCTCTGATGCCCGCCTTGGCTCATGCGGCCCCCGATGTGCCCAAAGACAAATACCCCATGCTGGGCGAGCGTTACCGCCATCACTATGTGGCGCACCAGGACGACCTCAGCCTGTTCGAAGGCATTCTCGATTTGTTGCATGCCTTGCGTTCGCGCCAATACAGCCTGGCGATCGCCACGGGCAAAAGCCGGGTCGGTCTCAATCATGTGCTCGATAGCGTCGAGCTGCGCCATTTGTTCGATGCCACCCGTACCGCCGATGAAACCGCGGGCAAACCCCAGCCCTTGATGTTGCAGGAACTGATGGCCGAAGTGGGCGCATCGCCAGAGCGCACGCTGATGATTGGTGACACCACGCATGACCTGGAAATGGCGCACCATGCGGGTTGTGCCTGCATCGGGGTCAGCTACGGTGCGCACGAGCCCCGGTCTTTTGCGCGCTGGAACCCTCTCTTCATTGCCCATTCGGTGCCCGAATTGCGGCAGTGGTTGCTTGACCATGGATGAGCAGGCCATCCCACTGTGCCCCAGCCGCGACCTGGTCGATGGTGGCCTGGGCGTGCCCTTTGATGTCATATACGCCGGGCAGACTTGCCGGGCCTTTGCCATCCGCCACGGGGGCCAGGCCCGGGCTTATCTCAACCGCTGCACCCACGTCGCGATGGAGCTTGATTTCCAGCCCAATCGATTCTTTGACGACTCCGGCCATTACCTCATCTGTGCCACCCACGGCGCGATGTATGACCCCGCCACCGGGCGCTGCAAAGGGGGGCCAGGCCGCGGCGGCCTGATCCCCATTGCCGTGAGCGAAGTCGACGGTGTGGTGCGGTGGCATACTGCTTACAACCTGAAACCTTTGGAACTCTGATCTCGCCATGAACGACACCCCACTGGCACCTGAACGTGAACGCGATGCCCTGCTCGAATGGATGCACGCTCAAATCAAAGAGCAGCGCGCCGCCCGCCGCTGGAAAATATTTTTTCGCCTGTGCTGGCTCCTGGTTGTGATCGCGGTCTTGTGGGCCGGGCTGCACCGTTCCAGCCTGAGCAGCGACCCCAGCGCGCCGCACACCGCCCTAATCGAGATTCGTGGCGAAATCGGCACGGGCGCCGAAACCAGCGCCGAAGATGTGCTCGATGCACTGCGAGAGGCCTTTGCCGACGAGGGCTCACAAGCGGTGGTTTTACGCATCAATTCACCCGGCGGCAGCCCGGTACATGCCGGTCTCATCAACGACGAAGTCCGTCGCCTCAAGGCCAAGCATGAGAAACCCGTTTACGCGGTGGTCGAGGAGTCATGCGCATCGGCGGCTTATTACATCGCCGTGGCGGCCGACCGCATCTATGTGGACAAAGCCAGCATCGTGGGCAGCATAGGCGTGCTCATGGACGGCTTTGGCTTCACCGGCTTGATGGACAAATTGGGTGTCGAGCGCCGCTTGCTCACCGCCGGCGAAAACAAAGGCTTGCTCGACCCCTTCAGTCCCTTGAACAAAGCGCAGCGCGCCCATGCCCAGTCCATGCTGGACCAAATCCACCGTCAGTTCATTGCGGTGGTGCGTGAAGGGCGCGGTGACCGCTTGAAAGAAACCCCCGAGATGTTCAGCGGCCTGTTCTGGACCGGTGAGCAAGCGCTCAAGCTGGGCCTGGCCGACGAGCTGGCCAGCCTGGATACGGTGGCGCGCGAGGTCGTCAAGGCCGAGGACATCATCGATTACACCCGCCGGGAAAACGTGGCCGAGCGACTGGCCAAGCGCTTTGGCGCGGCAGTGGGCGAGGGTGCCATCAAGGCGATGCGCAGCATGACCACCGTTCACTGAGGAAGAGACCTCCCTGGGGACCTCCCTAGGCCCCGATGGCAAACACCGCCGGGGTGTTGGCATCGGGCCCACTGGGGCTCAAGCGCCACTGAGCCACCGTCAGGGTCCGCACCGACTGTGAGGCCAGGGTCAGACCGCTGGCCACGCACAGCCGGGTTTGGGCGCCCAGTCCCTGCAACAACGCACCCATCATGGCGGCATTGCGGTAGGGCGTCTCAATCCAGATCTGGCTTTGCCCGGTTTTGAGCGCCATTTGCTCCAGTTGTTTGAGCCGCGCCAGCCGTTGCGAGGCATCCTGCGGCAGGTAGCCCACAAACGCAAACTGTTGACCATTGAGCCCGCTGGCCGCCAAAGCCAGCAACAAAGACACGGGGCCCACCAGGGGCACCACCGGAAGCCCCATTTCATGCGCGGCCCGCACCACCGAAGATCCGGGGTCGGCCACGGCGGGCATGCCCGCTTCGCTGACCAGACCCATGTCATGGCCATCCAAGGCCGCCGCCAACCAGGGCCGGGCATCAAACCCGCCCTGATGGTCGCCGTGTTTGTGCACGGCCCGTGGCAATTCCATGACGTTCATTTCCTGCAAAGGGCAGGGCAAAGGATGCACGGCATCGACCCGTTTCAAAAAAGCCCTCAGACTTTTGGCATTTTCAGCCACCCAATGGGTCAGGCCGGCTGCCGTGCGCAGGGTCGCCACGGGCAACACATCGCTCACGGGCGTCTCGACCGTCACCCCAAAGTCCAGCGGGGTGGGCACCAGATAGAGTGTGCCGTGCGCCTTCACAACAGCGGCAATCCGGCTTGACGCAACAATTGGCAGGTGCGTATCAGGGGCAAGCCCACCAGGGCGCTTGGGTCGTCGCTGTCGATCGACGACAACAAGGCAATGCCCAAGCCCTCGCTTTTGGCGCTGCCCGCGCAGTCATAGGGCTGCTCGGTGCGCAAATAAGACTCGATGGCCTTGTCGCTAAGCGCCCTGAACTGCACCCGCACCCGGGCCAGGTCGCTGGCTTCGAAACCACTCTCCAGACAAACCACGCTCAGCGCCGTCTGAAACACCACGCACTGGCCACTCATGCGCCGCAACTGCGCCACCGCCCGTTCATGGTTTCCGGGCTTGCCCAGAGCTTCCCCGTTCAAATCGGCCACCTGGTCTGACCCGATCACCACCGCCTGCGGAAAACGGCGGGCCACGGCCTGAGCCTTGCTCAAGGCCAGCCGCCGGGCCAAGTCGGCCGGGTTCTCATTCGCCAGGGGGGTTTCATCGACATCCGGGGCGGCCACCTCAAAGGGCAGCCGCAGACGGGACAACAATTCGCGCCGATAACGCGAAGTAGATCCCAATACCAGGGGGCGGGGAAGCGGGGGTGGAAACGCACTCATGCCGCCATTCTCTTACACTGTCGGCATGAAAAAAACATGGGATCCGATGCGGCTCGATGTGCGGGCCTTTGCCCGCGACGGGGCCTCCCTATCCGGGCATTCCGGCTGGGACCAAATGCCGCGTTTGCGCCAAGAGCAGGAATCGCCAGTGGATGACCCGTCCGGGACCGCAGTTTCCTGGAATTTGATCGGGCAGGTCAAAGACCTGCGCGGCGGTGCCCATCAGACTTGGTTGCGGGTTCAGGCCGAGTCCAATCTGCGACTCATTTGCCAGAGATGTCTGCAGCCGATGACCCAGGGCCTGAGCGTGGATCGCCCTTTCCGTTTCGTCTCCTCAGAGCAGGCCGCCATGGCCGAGGACGATCAGGCCGAAGAAGACCTGTTGGTGGCCAGCCAGGCCTTCGACGCCCTCACCCTGATCGAAGACGAACTCATCCTCGCCCTGCCCATCGTGCCGCGTCACCCTGAATGTCAGCCCCCGGCCTGATCCGGGCAGGGGCGGCCCTGATCGGTTATACTAGAAGGCTTGTCGCGCCCCAAAGCCCAGAGTCGTGCTGACTTTTGAAGGTGCGCCCTTCCTTTTTATCGACCCCATTCACGACCAGGAGCCCATCATGGCCGTTCAGCAAAACAAAAAATCGCCCTCCAAGCGCGGCATGCACCGTTCGCACAACGCCCTCGGTGTGCCGGGTCTCGCCGTCGAACCCAATACCGGTGAAACCCATCTGCGTCACCACATCAGCCCCAATGGGTTTTATAGGGGTCGCAAGGTCCTCAAGACCAAAAACGAAGCCTGATCCATTGGCAACCCCGGGGCCCGTGTCACACCGTGTCGCGGGCCTTTGTCTTGATGACGGCCACCGCGTCATTGCCCATCTCCCAGCGCAGGTCACCCCTTGATCACGATTTCTGTTGACGTCATGGGCGGCGACCACGGCCCTGTGGTCACCCTGGAAGCTTGCCGGGAATTCCTGAAGCGGCGACCCCAAGCCCAATTGCGCCTGGTCGGCTTGCCCTCGGCCCGCCCCCCTGTCTTGCCCGAGCGCTGCGTGTGGGTTGATGCTTCTGAGGTGGTGGCCATGGACGACCCGGTCGAAGTCGCTTTGCGCCGCAAGCGCGACTCCAGCATGCGACGGGCCATTGAGCAGGTCAAAGAGGGTTGGGCCGATGCCGCAGTCTCTGCCGGCAACACCGGCGCCCTCATGGCTATCGCCCGTTACGTGCTCAAAACCCTCGATGGCATAGACCGCCCGGCCATAGCCGGACAATTTCCCAACGCCAAAGGCGGTGGCACCACCATGCTCGATATGGGCGCCAATGTCGACTGCTCACCCGAGAATTTGCTGCAATTTGCAGTCATGGGATCGGCCCTGGTTTCGGTGCTGCAAGACAACCCCGAGCCCACGGTGGGCTTGTTGAATGTGGGCGAAGAAGTCATCAAAGGCAACGAAGTCATTAAAAAAACCGCCGAATTGTTGCGATCTGCCGCTAAAAACGGCGATTTAAACTTCTATGGCAATGTCGAAGGGGACGATATTTTCAAAGGCACGGTCGATATCGTGGTCTGCGACGGCTTTGTCGGCAATATTGCCCTGAAGGCCAGCGAAGGGTTGGCCGGGATGGTGACTGCGTTTCTCAAAGACAGCTTTAAAGTGAATATCTGGGGCTATATTGTGGCCATTTTCGCTTATCCTGTCTTAAAAGGTTTTAAAAACAAGGTTGACCATCGGCGCTACAACGGCGCCGCCCTGCTGGGCTTGCGCGGCCTGGTGTTCAAGAGTCATGGTTCTGCCGACGCCTTCGCCTTCGAGCGTGCCTTGATGCGGGCGTATGATGCGTCCCACCATCAACTGATGCAAAAAGTTCAGGAAAGAATCACCCATGCGGCCCCCTTGCTGGCGGCCCAGGGTGGTGTTCCGACCGCACCGAATCCATGAATCCCATCCATTCCCACCTGCTGGGCACTGGCAGTCACTTGCCCTCGCACCGCTTGACCAACGCCGATTTGGTGGCCCGGTTGGCGCGTGAGGGGGTGGAGACTTCCGACGATTGGATCGTGGCGCGCACCGGAATCCAGGCGCGGCATTTTGTCGAACCCGGTGTCACCACCTCCGACCTGGCTTTGCAAGCCAGCCTGAACGCTCTCCAGGCCGCTGGCTTGGGTCCACAAGACATCGACCTGGTCATCGTCGCCACCTCAACGCCTGACATGGTGTTCCCCTCCACCGCCTGTATCTTGCAGCACAAGCTATCGCAGTCCAGCCCCGAAGCCAAAGGCATACTGGGCGGTGCGGCCTTTGATGTGCAAGCGGTCTGTGCCGGCTTCATTTATGCGATGGGGGTGGCCGACGCCATGTTGCGCGCCGGGACCGCCCGGCGGGCCCTGGTGGTCGGGGCTGAAGTGTTTTCCCGCCTGCTCGATTTCAACGACCGCACGACCTGTGTGTTATTCGGCGATGGGGCCGGTGCCGTCGTGCTCGAAGCCCGCCCCGAAGCCGGAGGCATTCTGGCTACCGAGATGCGGGCCGATGGCCGCCACGTCGACATCTTGTGTGTGCCGGGTCATGTGCAAAACGGACAAATTTTGGGCGACCCGGTGTTGAAAATGGAAGGCCAGGCCGTCTTCAAACTCGCGGTCGGCGTGCTCGAGGAAGCGGCGCTCAGCGTGCTGGCCAAAGCCGGTTTGCAGAAATCCGATATCGACTGGCTGGTGCCGCACCAGGCCAATATCCGCATCATTCAGAGCACAGCCCGCAAATTGGGCTTGCCCATGGAAAAAGTGGTGTTGACGGTGCAAGATCACGGCAACACATCGGCTGCTTCGATCCCCCTGGCCCTGGACTACGCCGTGCGCCAAGGCCAGATCCGGCGCGGACAACGCCTCATGCTGGAAGGGGTGGGGGGTGGCTTCACTTGGGGCGCCGCCCTGGTTCAATACTGATCCTTTATCCCGATACCCTCATGACTTCATTCGCATTTGTATTTCCGGGCCAAGGCTCACAGTCGGTGGGCATGCTCGACGCCTGGGGCGACCATCCGGTGGTGCGCGACACCCTGCAAGAGGCCAGCCAGGCCCTGGGCGAAGACCTGGGCGCCCTGATCGCCCAAGGCCCCAAAGAATCTCTGGCCCTGACCACCAACACTCAGCCTGTCATGCTGGTGGCCGCTGTGGCCGCCTGGCGGGTTTGGCAAGCTGAAGTGGGCCGCATGCCACTGGCCCTGGCCGGCCACTCACTGGGCGAGTATTCGGCCCTGGTCGCCAGCGGGGTTCTCAGCCTGACCCAAGCCGTGCCCTTGGTCCGCTTGCGTGCCCAGGCCATGCAGGAAGCCGTGCCCGTCGGACAAGGCGCCATGGCGGCCATTTTGGGCTTGCCTGCGTCGCAGGTGGTGCAGGGCTGTGCGCAGGTGACGGCCGAATTGGGCCATGCCGAAACTGTGTCGGCAGCCAATTTCAATGACCCCGGGCAAACGGTCATTGCGGGCAGCAAAGCGGCGGTGGACAAAGCCTGCGAGGTGCTCAAGGCCATGGGCGCCAAGCGGGCCCTGCCGCTGCCGGTGTCGGCCCCGTTTCACTGTGCGCTGATGAAACCTGCCGCCGAGCGGCTGCGTGAGCGCCTGGCCCAAATCGAGCTTCAAGCCCCCTCCATCCCGGTCGTCAACAACATCGATGTCGCCGCGCCCGATGCGGCCAACGAAATCCGCGACGCCCTTTACCGTCAGGCCTTCGGCCCGGTGCGCTGGGTTGAATGCATTGCCGCCCTCAAAGCCCGGGGGGCCGCCCACATCATCGAGTGCGGACCGGGCAAAGTGTTGGCCGGCATGGTCAAACGAATTGACCCTGAATTGCAAAGCGGCGCCCTATTCGACCCCACCAGCCTGGCCGAAGTTCGCACGGCCCTCGGAGCCTGACCCCCATGACATCCCCCACCCCCCCACAGATCGCATTGGTCACGGGCGCCAGCCGAGGCATAGGCGCCGCCATCGCTGCCGAACTGGCGCGCCAGTCGTTTTTCGTCATCGGCACCGCCACCACCGATGCCGGGGCTGCCGCCATCCACCAAACCCTCAATGGCTTGGGGCGCGCAGAGGGCGTGAAGCTCGAAGTCACCGATGCAGCGGCCTGCGACGAACTGATTGATCGCATCGTCAAAACCCACGGCGGCTTGCATGTGCTGGTCAATAATGCCGGCATCACCCGCGAGATGCTCGCCATGCGTTTGAAGGACGAAGATTTTGACGCCGTCATCGACACCAATCTGCGGGCGGTGTTCAGGCTGTGTCGTGCCGTCACCCGGCCCATGATGAAACAACGCATGGGCCGCATCATCAACATCACCAGCGTGGTGGGCGCGATGGGCAATCCGGGCCAGGCCAACTATGCGGCTTCCAAGGCCGGGGTGGCCGGCATGACCCGCGCCTTGGCCAAAGAATTGGGCAGCCGGGGCATCACGGTCAATTGCGTGGCCCCGGGTTTCATTGAAACCGACATGACCGCCGCATTGCCCGAAGCCCAGCAACAGGCCTTGCTGTCCCAAATTCCCTTGGGTCATCTGGGCAAGCCCGCCGATATTGCCGCCGTGGTGGCGTTTTTGGCTGGCCCCGGTGCGGCCTATGTCACGGGCCAGGAATGGCATGTCAATGGCGGCATGGCCATGGTTTGAACGGTGCTGACCGAACTTTTTGCCCGCTTGGGCCCAACCCGCCGTCTCGACAGGGTAAAATGTCGGACATCTTTGTTGATAACCCTTTGAGGGAACCATGAGCGATATAGAAGCACGCGTTAAAAAAATCATCGCTGAACAACTCGGCGTGGAAGAGTCTCAAGTCACCAACGAGAAGGCCTTTGTGGCCGACTTGGGCGCTGACTCACTCGACACCGTCGAACTGGTGATGGCTCTGGAAGATGAATTTGGCATCGAAATTCCCGACGAAGACGCCGAGAAGATCACCACGGTCCAAAACGCCATCGACTACGCGGTGGCCCACCAAAAGTAAATTGTCCCGCCCATGAGCCGTCGTCGCGTCGTTGTGACCGGTCTGGGTTGCGTCAGCCCTGTCGGCAATACGGGGGCTGAGGCCTGGGCCAATCTCCTGGCGGGTCGGTCGGGCATCGCGCCCATCACCCGCTTCGACACTTCTGCCTTCTCGGTCAAATTTGCCGGCGAGGTGAAAGGGCTCGACCTCGATGCCTACATCCCGCCCAAAGAGGCGCGGGCCATGGACACCTTCATCCACTTCGGCATTGTGGCTGCGCTGCAGGCCGTGGCCGATGCGGGCTTGCCCACAGGCGATGCGCTCTCCGATGAACAGTCCGAGCGCATCGGTTGCGTCATCGGTTCCGGCATTGGTGGTTTGCCCCTGATCGAAAACACCCACGCCGAGCTCACGGCACGTGGGCCTCGGCGCATATCCCCCTTCTTTGTGCCTGCCTCCATCATCAACATGATCTCGGGCCATGTGTCCATGCGCCTGGGCTTCAAGGGCCCCAATCTGGCAGTCGTGACCGCTTGTACCACGGGCCTGCACAGCATCGGCGAGGCAGGCCGCCTGATCGAATACGGCGACGCCGACGTCATGGTGGCGGGTGGCTCTGAAGCCACCGTGTCGCCTTTGGGCGTGGGCGGGTTTGCGGCCATGCGGGCCTTGTCCACCCGCAATGACGACCCGGCGGCAGCCTCCCGTCCGTGGGACAAAGACCGAGACGGCTTTGTCCTGGGCGAAGGCGCCGGCGTGCTGGTGCTCGAAGAGTACGAACACGCCAAAAAGCGCGGGGCCCGAATCTATGCCGAGCTCTCGGGTTACGGCATGAGCGCCGACGCCGGTCACATGACGGCTCCGAACATGGACGGCCCGCGCCGCGCCATGATCAACGCCATGCGCAATGCCGCCATCAACCCTGATCAGGTTCAATACCTCAATGCCCACGGCACCTCCACCCCCTTGGGTGACGTGAACGAAACCAATGCCATCAAAGCCGCCATGGGCGAGCACGCTAAAAAACTGGTGGTCAGCTCCACCAAGTCCATGACCGGCCACTTGCTCGGAGGGGCGGGCGGCATCGAGAGTGTGTTCACGGTGCTGGCCCTGCACCACCAGAAAATCCCCCCCACCATCAACCTGCACAACCCCGATCCCGAGTGCGATCTCGATTACTGTGCCAACACTGCCCGTGACGCCCGCATCGATGTGGCGGTCAAAAATAATTTTGGTTTCGGTGGCACCAATGGCACCTTGGTGTTTAAACGCCTGGCCTGAGCCCTGCACACCCTTGCCCTTGCTGCGCCTGGCCCAAGAGGGCACTTGTGTTTTTCGGCTTCGGCCCCAGATCATCTTTTAGGCTCAGCGGGCGACGCCGAGGGCTTGGTGCCGCAGCATCTGCCAGACCCCAATCCGTCAAAGGATATTCGTCTCGGCCTACATTGCACAAAGACGGAGGAACACATGAACCCCTACACAGCCCAGCGTCGCCGCTGGTTTGGAATTTTGGCCTTGTCATTCGGTCTGACCCTGTGGGCATCCGCCTCAACAGGCTGGGCCCAGGCCCGCAACCTGCCCGATTTCACCGACCTGGTGGAGCAAGTCGGGCCTTCGGTGGTCAATATACGCACCACTGAAAAAGTCCAGCGCAGCGCAGAAGCCGAAGCGCAAGGGCCCGACGATGAAATGCAGGAACTGCTGCGGCGGTTTTTTGGCATCCCCATGCCGGGTGGACC
>JBEAZY010000123.1:0-3905 GCA_041159205.1 Pseudomonadota bacterium | reverse complement strand
CCTATGACCAGTGGGGCGTCGAGTTGGGTAAAACCATGGTGCGGCAAATCGACGCGATGAACGATGATTGAACATATACCCTAGGGAAGTCCTGCAAAACCCCATGCGTCGTAGCACCCCGATTTTGGGCGCCACTTGCACGCAGCGAGTTTTGCAGGACTTCCTTGGGACAGGACCCTTCGCGGTCCTGTTTTTTTATGATGTAACTATTGCCATTTATGATGCAGGCATCGCCTGTACGATATTCAACGTGAACGACCCTTTGAAAGCGCAAAGCCATGATCACCGAAATAGCCGATCTGAAAATCCGAACCGAACAACGCGCTGAATTCCTGGCCGCCATCCACCGTGCAGCCCAAACGGTGCTCTCCAAGGCCCAAGGTTATCTCTCGCATCAGATCCTGCCCTGTGTCGAATCACCCGACCGTGTGGTCCTGATCGTGCAGTGGAAAACCCTGGAAGATCACACGGTGGGCTTTCGCCAATCCGCCGCTTTTGCCGACTGGCGCGCCATCATCGGGCCCTACTTCGCACAAGCCCCGCATGTGGAGCACTTCGAAACCAGCCTGCCCTGAGCGCAAGATTAAATCGGCGCATCCCCATCGTTCGCCGCGCTGCCCACCGCACCGCCGGACTGTGCCATGCTCATCTTGTCCCCGACACCGGCAAATTTGCTGTACTTGCCCAGCACCTGCACCATCTGGCCATAAATGCGGGGGTTGCCGGCCAGGCACTCGCGCTGCTCAAGGAAATCGGCGTCGCCGCTGAAGTTGCCCACCAGGCCACCGGCCTCGGTCACCAGCAGCGAACCGGCGGCGACGTCCCAGGGCGAAAGACCGGTCTCAAAAAAACCATCGGTGAAACCCGCCGCCACATAGGCCAGGTCCAGCGCGGCAGCACCCGGTCGGCGCAGGGCTGCCGTGCAGCGCATCATGTCGCTCATCAGCTTCAGGTATTGATCGATGTTGTCGCCGGGCCGGAACGGAAAGCCGGTCGAAATCAGACACTCACTCAGGCGGATGCGTTTGCCCACCCGCATGCGGCGCTCATTCATGAAGGCACCACGCCCCCGGGTCGCGGTGAACAAATCGTTTCGGGTCGGGTCGTACACCACCGCCTGCTCGATGCGCCCGCGCACTTGCAAGGCGATGCTGACACAGTAGACCGGAAAGCCATGGATGAAATTGGTCGTGCCATCGAGCGGGTCGATGATCCAGACATGGTCAGAATCCGGGTTGCCGTGGGTCTGGCCTGACTCTTCGGCCAGAATGCCGTGGTCCGGGTAAGCGGTCAGCAGGGTGCTGATGATGGCCTCTTCGGCCCCCTTGTCCACCTCGGTCACAAAGTCATTCGACTGCTTTTGCGACACCCGCACGGCTTCGATGTCGAGCGCGGCCCGGTTGATGATGGCGCCGGCGGCACGTGCGGCCTTGATGGCCATGTTGAGCATGGGGTGCAAAGAGTTGGACATGGATTGTGGGCCGAACAGCGTCGGCATGATGAGCCAAAAAAGCCACCCGGCGATGCGAACGGCGACAATAGCGGTCATTTTACGCCAGATGCCATGAAAACCCGCTTCATCCTGATCGAGACCAGCCACGCCGGCAATGTGGGCGCTGCCGCCCGCGCCCTGAAGGTCATGGGGTTTGGCGAACTGGTGCTGGTCAGGCCGCGTTGGGCCAATGTGCTGCGCCGCGAAGAAACCATACAGCGCGCCAGCGGGGCGCTGGACGTGCTGCGCGACGCCCGCCTGGTGGACACACTCGATGAAGCGATTGACGGCCTCAGCCACCTGTGCGCCACCGCCATGGTCCCGCGTGACTTCGGGCCGCCCACGGCCAGCCCGCGCGACCACCTGCCCGCGCTGGCCCGGCAAAATCCGCCCCCGCTGGGGGTGGGTTTTTTGTTTGGCTCCGAGCGTTTTGGCATGAAAAACGACGATGTCTACCGCTGCCACGTGGCACTCAGCATCCCCGCCAACCCCGAATTCGGCTCGCTCAATCTGGCCAGCGCGATCCAGGTGGTGGCTTATGAGTGGCGATTGGCTTTGGGCGGCTATGGCGTGCAAGACCCCCGGCCCCGTGCCGATCTGGCCGACGCGCAAGCGGTGGCGGGGCTGCTGTCGCATTGGGAGCAGTCGCTGGTCGAGATAGGTTTTTTGGACCCGCAGGCCCCGAAAAAGCTCATGCCCCGTCTGCAACAACTCTTCAACAGAGCGCAACTGACCCAAGAGGAAGTCCATATCTTGCGTGGTGTCGCCAAACAAATGGCCCGGGGCAAGGGCCGGAAAGGGCTAGACTAAGGCCATGTTCGCCCGAATCCGCTCTGATATTCAATGCATACTCGACCGGGACCCGGCGGCACGCAGCCGCTTTGAGGTCATCACCTGTTACCCGGGCTTGCACGCCGTCTGGATGCATCGCCTGGCGCACGCCTGCTGGACCTCGGGTTTCAAATGGCTGGGGCGGGCCATCTCGCATGTGTCGCGTTGGTTGACCGGCATCGAAATCCATCCGGGTGCCATCATCGGCGACCGGGTCTTTTTCGACCACGCCATGGGGGTGGTGGTGGGCGAGACGGCCGAAATTGGCGACGGATGCACCATCTATCAGGGCGTGACCCTGGGGGGGACTTCACTCTACAAAGGCGTCAAGCGTCACCCGACTCTGGGCAAAAACGTGGTGGTCAGTGCCGGCGCCAAGGTCCTGGGTGGCTTTGTCGTGGGCGATGGGGCGAAAATTGGCAGCAATGCCGTGGTCATCAAGCCCGTGCCACCCGGTGCCACAGCGGTCGGCATCCCCGCGCGCATCATCGAGTCCACGGCGGGCGCCAGCGCCGATGTCTCGCCAGCCCCCTCTTTCAACGCCTATGGCATCACCCAGCAGGAAGACCCGCTCAGCCAGGCCCTGCACAAGTTGATCGAACACGCCGCCCAACAAGAGCGCCAGATCGAGCAGTTGCGCGCCGCCTTGGCAAAAATTTCGCCCGAAGCGTATGCCGAATTGGCGCAAGGGGGGGACCAGCTTCCGGTGGAGCAACTCAACAAAATGGTTTGAGCCCCTGCGCTCAGGCCCGGCGCGACTGAATGGCGGTCTTGGGGCGAAAGGCCTTGCAGAATTCGTCGCGCGTCTCCAGATAGGGGCCGCCGATCAGGTCGATGCAATAAGGCACGGCGGCAAAGATGCCGTCCACCAGCGCCTTGCCCCCGGGGTCTTTCAGGCCGCCCAGTGTTTCCTGTATCGATTTGGGCTGACCCGGCAGGTTGATGATGAGACTTTGGCCCCGGATCACCGCCACCTGGCGCGACAAAATCGCGGTCGGTACAAACCGCAAGCTGATCTGGCGCATCTGTTCGCCAAAGCCCGGCATGACCTTGTCGGCCACGGCCAGCGTGGCCTCGGGGGTGACATCGCGCGGGGCCGGGCCGGTGCCACCGGTGGTCAGCACCAGCGAGCAACCTTGTTGGCACAGGTCGATCAGGGCCTGGCTGATGCGGTCTTGCTCGTCGGGGATGAGCACGGGCACCCACTCGATCGGGTTGTACAGTGCCAGGCCCAGCCACTCGCGCAGAGCGGGCAAGCCCTTGTCCTCGTAGACACCGCTCGAGGCGCGGTCGCTCACCGACACGATGCCGATTTTGACCGGGTCACAACGCACATCGGGCGTGGGCAAAGCGTGTTCAGGGTTGCTCATGGGCTGCCAGGTGTTGCTTGATGATCTGAAACAGTTCGCGGTAGGCGCGCCCCTGGCGCGGGGCGAGCCCTTGCGATTCGGTTTTGGCGTTGGCGGGGTTGTCCTTGCGGGCCTGGCGCATCAGGGCCCGCATTTGTTGGCTGTCGCTGTCAGGAAAAGCCATCATCCAGTCGGACAAAGCCTCGTCCGTGGCCAACAAGGCATCGCGCCAC
>JBEAZY010000122.1:0-18466 GCA_041159205.1 Pseudomonadota bacterium | reverse complement strand
GCACCGACAAACCATTCCACGAAGCCAGCTGAAAACCCGCCAAACGCCCCCCGGCCTCGCGCAGCGCAGGCACCTGGGGCAGCGCGGCATTGCGTTGCTCACCCAGCACGGCCACGGGGCGCAATGCCCCTGATTTGATTTGCCCCATCACCGGCCCCAAAATTTCGATCATCAGATCGAGGCTGCCCCCGCGCAATGCGGTGATCACGGGTGGGGTGCCATTGAAGGGCACGATCTGCGCCTGCAAGCCGGCGCTGGAGAGAAACCACTCAGCCGCCAGGTGCTGGGTGGTGCCCGGTTGGGGGGTACCGATGTTCAGCCGCCCCGGCTGGCTGCGTGCATAGGCCAGCACGTCGGCCAGGGTTTTGAAGCGCCCGCCCTCGGCCACGCACAGCACCAGGTCAAAACTGGCGAGTTTCGAGACCGGGGCAAAATCTTTCACCGTATCGAACGGCAGCGACTTGAACAGCGCCGCGCTGACCGCCGTGCCGCTGGAGATGAGCAACAAGGTGTGCCCGTCGGGCTCGGATTTGGCCACCAATTCGGCCGCCACAATGCCACCGGCGCTGGGCCGGTTGTCGATCACCACCGCCTGGCCCAGTATTTCGGACAATTTTTGCCCGACCGTGCGCGCCGTGATGTCGGCCGCCCCACCGGCCGCATTGGGCACCACGATTTTCAGCGGGCGGTTCGGAAACGGGCTTTGCGCCAGCGCCGCCCCGGTCCAAAGGGACGCCAACCCACACAGCCAGCGGCGTCGATCGATGCGCATGGCCTGCCCTAGGCGTCGGTTCGATCCGACCACAGCACCCCGCCGTTGGCCCAATCGTGTTTCTTCACATCAGTAAAGATGATTTCCACCGATTCGGGCTTGCTGCCCAGGGTTTGAACCGTGGCTTCGGTGAGCGCTTTGGCGTAAGCGCGTTTTTGCTCCAGGGTGCGCCCCTCGAACAGTTCGACATGGATGGTTGGCATGGCAACTCCTGGGTGTTCAGCGTTGAATGGCAGCGTGCACGAAATTGCTGACCTGGTCGAGGCGCAAACTGTGCCACGGGTCAGGACAACGGGCGTTGGTGATGTAGGCAAATGACAGGCCGCTGCTCGGGTCGGCCCAGCAATAACTGGTGCCGACGCCACCATGGCCAAAAGTCAGCGGATGGGCCATTGAACCCAGCCCCCGAATGCCCACACTGTGACCGCGCAGGTGCGGGCCCAGACCGCGATGCATGGGCATGCCCATGAACTCGTCAACCCGATCACCGGTGTAATTGCGCAAGGCGTAATCGAGCATTCGGGGCGAGATCAGTTGCACCTCTCCCAAACGACCGCCTTGCAGCATCATTTGGTACAGGGCCACCATGCCACGTGCGGTGCCGTAGGCCCCGCCCCCCGGCACGCCGGCCTCTTGCCATTCGCGCGACGCGTTTTCCGGGCGCAGCACCAAACGCCCACCCCGGGCGGCATCGGGTTCGTACAGGTAGGACATGCGCGGCAGTTGCGACTCGGGCAAGCCCAGATAGATCTCGTCTTGCAGGCCCAGGGGGCGCAACACCTGCGCCGTCACCACCTCACGGAAATCCTGGCCTGTGGCGGCTTCGATCACCATGGCCAGCGTCCAGTGTGCGCTCAGACCGTGGTAGCTGATCTTGCTGCCGGCGGGCCACTCGGGCACAAAATCACAGACCGCCTGGCGGACTTGGGCGTGGTCCCGCCACATGTGCGAGGGCACTTCGCGGTTCGGAAAGCCGCCTTGGTGGGTGATGACCTGAAAGAGGGTGATGTCTTGTTTGCCATGGGCGGCAAACTCGGGCAAGTGATCGGCCACCCGATCTGTGAAGCGCAACAGACCCTGCTCGTGCAAGCGCCACAAAGTGGTGGCGATGATCACCTTGGTGTTGGAGTACAAAAGCCACAAAGTGTCAGGCCGGGTCGCTTGCGCCTGATCGTCCATGCCGCCGCCCTGCCCGTTGCGGGCCTGCCCGAAACTCATGTCCAGGACCAGTCGCCCCTGATGCGCCATGGCGATTTGCGCACCCGGGTAACGACCCTGCGCGATGTGTTGCTCGATCAGGTCATACAGGGGTTGCAAGGCCCCTTCACGCACAGGCGCATCGCTGAGTGACCCGACGGGTAAAGGACGTGTCATCTCAACCCCCGACTTTCATCATGATCTTGCCGATGTGGGCCGAGGTTTCCATGAGCTCATGGGCCTGAGCCGCTTGCGACAAGTCGAACACCTGATAGATAAAGGGTTTGACCTGGCCGTTGGCCAACAGGGGCCAGACCTGCTGTTGCAGGGCCTGCGCGATGGCGGCTTTGTCGGCCGCACTGCGCGGTCGCAAAGTGGAGCCGGTGTAGGTCAGGCGCTTGGCCATGAGTGACACCCAATCGACCTCGACCTTGGAGGGCTGCAGGAAAGCGATTTGCACCAAGCGCCCCTCCAGCGCCAATATCCGCAAATTGCGCTGGATGTAGGGGCCGCCCACCATGTCCAGAATCAGGTTCACCCCTTGTTGGCCGGTGATCTGATTAACCGCCTCGACAAAGTCCTGGTCTTTGTAGACGATGGCGTGGTCGGCCCCGGCAGTCCGGCAGGCTTGCGCCTTGTCCACGCTGCCCACGGTACAAAACACTTCGGCCCCCCAGGCATGGGCCAATTGGATCGCGGTCAGGCCGATGCCGGAAGAGCCGCCATGGACCAAAAACCGCTCACCCTTTTGCAGACGGCCACGCTCAAAAACATTGGTCCAGACGGTGAAAAAGTTCTCGGGCAAGGCCGCGGCTTGCAGCAGATCGTAGCCCTGCGGGATAGGCAGCGCCTGCCCCTCGGGCACCACGCAATATTCGGCATAGCCACCCCCGTTGGCCAAAGCGCACAATCGGTCGCCCAGCTTCCAGCGGGTCACCCCGGCCCCCAGCGCCACCACCTCACCCGACACTTCCAAACCCATGTAGGGCGATGCCCCGGGAGGTGGCGGGTAGCGGCCACAGCGCTGAATGCAGTCGGGCCGGTTGACCCCTGCGTAGGCCACCTTGACCAAGACTTCTCCGTTGGCCGGTACGGGCAAGGGCCCCTGTTTTTCCATGATGACCTCGGGGCCACCCCCGGTGCCATGGTCCATGTATCTCATGCGGGTCGGTAAACTCATGTGACTTTCTCAGGAATCCAAATGCGACAGAATACACGACAGATCGTGTTTCCACTGTCATTTGGGTCACCCCCGGATCCCTTTTTTGAAAGAATTTTCATGAGTTTCAATGCCCGAAGCCATCACTGGGGCGCCTGGTCGCTCAACCCGGACCACACATCGGTCAGCCGCGAATGGGTGTTTGAATCTTTCGGTCAGGCCATGGGCTTTCTGAATCGGGTGGCTGACCTGGCGCATGCCCAGGACCACCACCCCGACATCCACAATGTTTACAACCGAGTGCGCCTGACCCTGTCGACCCATGACGCGGGTGGCTTGACCGGGCGCGACGCGCGCCTGGCCCAGGCCATCGATGAGCTGGATGCGGCATCGCACGACATCGCAGCGGTCTCCGTCTCTGAACAGGCGCGATGCTTTGTGCCCTACCCCAACGCCCGGGTCTCGCACCGGGCCAGTGGCCCCCTGGCCGGCTTGACCTTTGCCGCCAAAGACCTGTTCGATGTGGCGGGCTACCCCACCGGGGGCGGCCAACCCTTTGTGTTGGCCCGCTCGGGCATCAAAAACCGGCACGCGCATACGGTGCAAAAACTGCTTGACGCCGGGGCTCGATTTGTGGGCAAGACCGTGACTGACGAACTGGCCTTTTCGATGAACGGGCAAAACGCCCACTTTGGCAACCCGGTCAACGGGGCGGCCCCTGACCGCATCACAGGGGGCTCGTCATCCGGCTCGGCCTCTGCCGTGTCCAACCGCTTGTGCGATTTCGCCCTGGGCACCGACACCGGCGGGTCGGTGCGTGCACCCGCCAACCACTGCGGCCTGTATGGTCTGCGACCCACCCATGGCCGGGTCAGCCTGGAGGGCTCGCTCGACCTGGCGCCTTCATTCGACACCTGTGGCTGGTTCAGCCGTGACATCGACACCTACGCCCGCGTGGCCGACGTGTTGCTGGGTAGCGACGAGCGCCCTTTGCCGGCCAAGGTGCGCCTGCTCATGCCCACCGAAATTTGGGGCCTGCTCGAGCCTGAAGTGCGTGGCGCCTTGCAATCGGCGCTGGACCGCATCAGCCACGCCCACGGGGCGACCCAGCCCCTGGATCATTTCTTTGGCGACTTTGACGCCCTGTACTGGGCGTTCCGTCGCATCCAGGGCCGCGAAGCCTGGCAGACCGACGGCGACCTGATCACCCGCTACCACCCCCCTCTGGGGCCGGGCGTGAAAGAACGTTTCGAGTGGTCGCGTCAAGTGACCGATGAGCAGGTGAACCAGGCCTGGGAGGTGCGCCGTCAACTGACCCAAAAACTGGAACAAGCCTTGGGTGAGGATGGCGTGCTGGTCATGCCCACCATGCCGGATGTGGCCCCCCTGATTCAGCAACCCGAGTCCGAGTTGGAAAACTACCGCAACAATGCGATACGCATGCTGTGCATCTCGGGCCTGTCCGGGTTGCCGCAACTGAGCATGCCGCTGGCCAGCCGTCTGGGCGCTCCTTTGGGCATTTCTTTGCTGGGGCCACGAGGCCGGGATCGAAGCCTGATCGCCATGGCACAGGCCCTGAAATAAGGGCGTCATGCGGGGGGCCGTCATTTGGTAGAATACACCCATGACTAGAGACGGCAAAACCCAGATCAGCAGCGATGGCTTGCGCTATAAATCACGCACCGGGGGCTCGCCCTTCGGGGAGCGTGGTCAAACCGGTGCCACCATGAGTTGCTTCAAGTGCGGCGTACACAAGCCGCGTGCCTACGGTTCCTACAAGCGCCTGGCCGGCAGCCTCATGTTTGCCTGCTACGACTGCTATCCGCCCAAAGACAAAGACGCCAAGCCCGGCGACAAGACTGAGAAAGCCTAAGTCATCCTGCAAAACACCCTACAGGGTCTGAAATTTTGTTGTGACCTAAGGTGATCGACAAGGCCACTAAGTGGGGCTAACATCGCATGGCACCAGCCCTGAGCCTGGGCTGTGCGTGTATGAACCCCAAGCAGGAGCAAGAAGATGGCCAGTTGGAAAGACATCCGGGTATTGAGCAAGAAAGACATGGACAAGCGCATCGCGCGCTTCTCCAAATTGAAAGGGTCAGACGGGGGTCTGCCCGACAGCCCCCTACCCGAGTGCAAGCGCACCCTGTATGCCGTCATCGGGTTTCAGCCCCCCAAAAAAGGCAACAAAGCCACCACCTCGCCGGTGGGTGACAACGCGGCCATGATGCCCGCCATCGCCATTGCCGAAGGTTTCAACCTGGGCTATGCCAAGGCCAAGCCCGGTTGTGGCCCGCTGATGCACAACCACGACACGAACGAGACCTTCATCCCCATGACCGGCACCTGGCGCTGTGAGTGGAATGAGGGCAAGAAAAAATTGCACGCCGACCTCAAACCCTACGATGTCATTTCGTTCCCGCCGGGTGTAGCCCGCCGCTTCATGAACGTGACCAAGGGCGAGCCCAAAAAAGAGCACCTGCTGATGTTTGTCATCGGCGGCAACCAACCCAAAGCAGAATTCACCCCACTGGCGATGGAGCGTTGCATGGCCTATGCCGCCGAACAGGCCGCGGCACGGCCCAAAGCCAAGACCCGAACCGCGTCTCAGGCCAGGGCGAAACCCCGAACCAAGACTGCGGGCAAGACCGTGGCGGGCACCCGGGCCAAGACCCAAGCCCGCCCCGCGACAAAGGCGCGTTGATTCCGGGACAGGACGACTCCAATGGGCTATTTGCTGGCGCTGGACCAGGGCACCTCCAGCTCACGCAGCATCGTCTTTACCCCCGAGGGTCAGGTGCAGTCACTGGCCCAGCAGGAGTTTCGCCAAATTTACCCTCACCCGGCCTGGGTCGAACATGACCCCATGGAAATTTGGCAATCGCAATGGGCCACCTTGCGCCAGGCGGTGCAACAAGCCGGGGTCAAGCCAGCCGACATCTCGTCCATAGGCATCACCAACCAGCGTGAGACCACGCTGGTATGGCACCGACGCACGGGGCAGCCTTTGTGCCATGCCATCGTCTGGCAAGACCGGCGCTCTGAACCCATCTGTGCCCGGCTGCGCGAACAGGGGCATGAAGACCTGGTCTTGCAAAAAACCGGCCTGCGCATCGATGCCTATTTTTCGGGCACCAAACTCAAGTGGATTCTGGACCACCTATCCGGTGCCCGGGAACTGGCCCGGCGGGGCGAGTTGGCCTTTGGCACCGTGGACAGCTGGCTGATTTATCAGCTCACCGGTCGGCGTCGGCATGTCACGGATGTGAGCAATGCCTCGCGCACCATGCTTTTTGACATCCATCGCAACCGCTGGGACGACACGCTGCTGCAATGCCTCGACATCCCCGCCAATATGATGCCCGAGGTCTTGCCCTCGTGCGCCGACTTTGGCCATACCGACCCCGATATTCTGGGCGCGCCTGTGCCCATCGGAGGGGTCGCGGGTGACCAGCAAAGCGCGCTCTTTGGCCAAGCCTGTTTTACCCCGGGCATGGCCAAAAACACCTATGGCACCGGTTGCTTCATGCTGATGCACACGGGCACTCAGTGCCACGCCAGCCACAACGGCCTGATCAGCACTTCGGCGGCCCAACAAAACACTTTGCCGCAATATGCGCTGGAAGGCAGCGTCTTCATTGGCGGCGCGGTGGTGCAATGGTTGCGGGATGGCCTGCACGCCATCGAGTCCAGCAGCCAGGTGCAAGAACTGGCGCAAAGCGTGCCCGACTCGGGCGGGGTGATGTTTGTGCCGGCCTTTACCGGCCTGGGCGCCCCCTATTGGGACGCGCAGGCGCGCGGCACCATCACCGGCCTCACGCGTGGCACCCGCATGGCGCACATTGCCCGGGCGGCGATCGAGAGCATTGCCTTTCAAAGTGCAGCGTTGTTGCAAAGCATGAACAAAGACGCGCTGAAAAATGGGGGCGTGCCGGTGAGCGAGTTAAGGGTGGACGGTGGGGCCTGCGTCAATGATCTGCTGATGCAGTTTCAGGCCGACTTGCTGGGCATCCCGGTGGTGCGGCCCCGGGTCACCGAGACCACGGCGCTGGGTGCGGCCTATCTGGCGGGTTTGCACAGCGGTGTCTACGCCCACCTCGACGACCTCAAAAGCCAATGGCAGGCTCAGCGCACCTTTGTGCCCACCCTGTCCAGCGATCAGGCGCAAGAGCGCATGAGTGCCTGGAACCATGCGGTCCAGCAAGCCCGCCTGGCGCCACAGGCCCAAAGGCCTTAGCGCACCTCGTACACGCCCAGCTTGCGGTGCAAGGGTGATTCGTCGGCAATGAACACAAAACTGGCTTGCTCTGACGCCAGGTTGCTCAGGGTCACCGCCTCATAACCCGGCGCACAAGCGGTATCGGCCTGCGCCATCTCAAAGCGACTGCCCTGACAAGTCATGGTCAAAGCACCTTCAATCACATGGAACACCTGCGCCGGTGAACGGGCCGGCAAACTCAAGGTCTGACCGGGGCGCAGCATGAGCGCGTAAAAGCCCAGCACATTCTCGGCGTCGGCACCGGTCTGCGGGTTGACGTAAGTCAGTTGCAGGGCTTGCGGCGCATTCTCTGCCTCGGCCATGGCCTGCAAAGCCGCGCGCGCCTCAGACCAGGGGTAGCGCAAAACCGGATAGTCAGACTGGCCGCGCTGGAAGACAGGCGTCGGCAACATGCCCCCGTGGGCATACAGGCGCTCGCCCTGCCCGCCCACGACGGTCTGGCGCGCTCCGTTGACGTGATAAGACACTTCGGCGTAATACATGAGGGGGAGGTCCAGCACATCGAGCCAAACCACCGGCTCAGTGCCTTCGTGGCCATGCTCATGCCACAGCCCGGTAGGGGTCAGGATCAGGTCACCCCGTTGCATCTCGCACTTTTGCCCATCGACCGTGGTGTAGGCGCCCTCGCCTTCGACGATCATGCGCACGGCGTTGGGCGTGTGGCGGTGTGAAGGGGCCCATTCGCCCGGCAGCAAGAGTTGCATGCCCAGGTAGATGGCGGCGCTGGCTTGCATTTTGTCCAGGCCATGGCCCGGGTTGGCCAGGACCAACACGCGCCGCTCGGCTTTCTCGATCGGGGTCAACTCGCCCGCGCGCAGCAACAGAGGTCGGATGGCCCGGTACGGCCAATGGGTGGGTCGTGTTTGGCGATGAGGCACCTGGGGCGGCAACAGCCCCCTGAGGCTGGGCCACAAAGGCACCAGATGGTGGCGGCGCATTTCCTCCACATATTCGGCAGGCAGATCTTCCAGTCGCCCAAGGTCATTCATGGCAAGAGAGGGTTGATTCAGGGTTGGGTCTTCAGGTGCTCGCGAAAGCGCTGCACCAGGCTGTCGCTGGCCTTGATGAGCAAGCCCTGGTCAGAGCCGATGCCCAGCATGGTGTAGCCCCACTCGATGTAGCGTTTCGCATCTTCTTCCACCACCGCCAAAATGCCGGGGGCTTTGCTGCAAGACTTGATCACCTCAAGCACCGAGCGGATGACCTTTTGCACCTCGGGGTGGTTGGAGTGGCCCATGTGCCCAAGGGCGGCGGCGAGGTCATTGGGACCGACAAAAATGCCATCCACCCCTTCCACCGAGGCGATCTCTCGCGCATGCGTCACGCCGGGCAGCGACTCGACCTGCAACATCAGACAGAGCTGTTCGTGGGCGTGCTGGGCGTAGCCGTGTACCCGCCCCCAGCGGTTGCCGCGCTGTTGGCCGGCCACCCCCCTGACCCCGCCCTGGGCCGGGTAGCGGGTGCTGGCCACGATTTCACGCGCCATGTCGGCGCTCTCGACATTGGCAAACACAAAGCCCCGCACCCCCATGTCGAGGTAGAGCTTGACCAGATCTTTATCGAACTGATGCAAGCGCACCATGGCCTCAACCGGGTAGGCGGCGATGGCTTGCAACTGGCTCAAGACGGTGCGCAAGTCGTTCGGAGAATGCTCCATATCGAGCAAAATCCAGTCATAGCCCGAGCCTGCAATGATCTCGGCGCTGTAGTTGCTCGACAGAGAGCTCCACAGGCCGAGTTGGACTTTGCCCTGAGCCAGGGCTTGTTTGAGGTGATTGGGTTTGAGTTCCATGCGACTGACTCCTGTGTCTGCCGGAAGGATATCCTAGTTTGACGGAAGTCTTTAGTCGTGCGCGCTGCGCCATGACCGCTGCGCGGCCAGCACTCTGGACGGATACTCGGTTTGCCCCCGGGTACCGTTGTATCGCCCCAGCGCGAAAGCCAGATCGCCCCCTTCCAAATGGAGGTAATGGCGCAAGATGACGCAGCCATATCGCAAATTGATGGAAGTGCGCCACAAGCCCGACACATCACCGTCACCGATCGCCCGCACCCAAAAGGGCATGATTTGCATATACCCCATGGCACCGGCGGCAGACAAGGCGTGCTTGCGAAAACCGCTCTCGACCTCGATCAGCCCCAACACCAGCGACAGGCTCAAGCCGGCGCGCCTGGCCTCGTACCAGGCGTGGCGCACCAGTTCTTCGCGCAACTCGGTCTCGGGCATCCAGCCAGACAGCCTGCGCCGGGCCCACGACTGCCAGGCCTGTGACTCGGCAGACCATTCCACCTCCGGCGAGGCCGCTCGCCAACGCTCACCCAGGACGCCTCGAAGGGCATCACTGAGCGGGGCTTCGCTGGCTGCCGCCATGCTGCGCAAGGGGCTGTAAGCCGCACAGGCCAGCAACCCGCCTGCGGCTTGTGCAAGCCAGGTCCGGCGGGGTGAATCGAATGACAATTTAAATTGACAATCATTCATGTCAGTTAATATTGACATTTCGCCATTTCGTGCCTAAAGTGTGGACAAGAGTCAAGCATGGATCACCGCACCCGTTTCACCGCCACCCTGCGTGAAGCCCTTCGGGGTTTTGTCGATGCAGAGCATTATCGTGCGCATTTTCCGGCGTCGCGGGTATACCCCGCATTCGAAACGGCGCAAGTGGAGGAAATGGCGATCGAGTCGATGGCCATGGACCCTGTCCGATTTTTGCGGCACACCGAAACCATGTTGCGCCGTTGCATAGACGCCGAACAGTTCCTGGTCGAGGCCATCACGGGCGCTGCGGTGGTGCTGGGCGCCTGGTGGGCTTGCGACCGCATCAATTACCGCTCGGTCGAATTGGGATCAGAGCGTTTGCTTGACCTGGTGTATGACATCGCCGATGAGCGGTTGCGCATGGGGCACGGCCCGAGCAATCCGCACAAGATCGTGCTCTCTGTGCCCAACCACAGTCGCCACACACTGGGGCTGGCAGTCACAGGCGAGATTTTTCACTGGCACGGCTGGAATGTGCTGGCAGGCCCGACCGTGGACTATGACGCCCTGCCGGAACTGTTGCGCGACGAATGGGTCGACGTATTGGGCCTGTCAGTGGCCGACGACCGCGACATGGACGTCATCCACCAGACCATAGAGCGCTGCCGCCTTGAAAGCCGTCATCGGCAGCTGCGTGTGATGGTGGGCGGCCCACAGGCATTTTTGCGCCCACATCTGGCGGCCGAATTGGGGGCGGATGGCGCATCCATCCACGCCGGTCAAGCGCAGGCCATGGCCCTGGCTTGGGCCCGCCAGAGCCCATCTCGCTGACGGTCTTGTATGGACCCTGGACGCACGGCCCGGCTCAGGGCTGCTTCTTGCCCGGTTCGCTTTGTGCCTGCTCTTCTTCCAGGGGTTTGGGCTGAACGCGTGACAATTTGCGCACCAGCCAAGGCCGGTTTTCCAGCCATTCACGCTCACGTTGTTCGGCGGCCTTGATTTTTTTCTGCCGTTCTTCCTCTGCCGCCTGTTGTTGGGCCAGGCGTTGGGCTTCCTCGCGGGCCTTTTGCTCTGCCAAGGCCTGCTTGAAGGCTTCAACGCGGGCGTTTTCTTCGGCCAGTGCCTTGTCGGCGGCGGCTTTCGCCGCCCGGGCCCGGGCCTGCTGCGCCGCCACGCTCTCGGCATGTCCGGCCTGCAAGGGGGTGCCGCTCAGATGCATGGCCAATGCCTGTTCGTAGTTCAGACGCGGCCCCTTGCCGCCGGCCGGGGTGTAATAACCTTCGCAACGGGTTTTGAGGCCACGCCAAGTGCAAGAATGGGATGCCATGGGCTCTGCCCCCCACGGTGTTTTGATTTGCACAAAACGCTCGCACTGGCTTTGGCTGCGGGCCAGCAACTTGCCGGGCAGGGCCGGTTCGGGGTCACGCCGGTCTAGCCAATCGGTTTTGATGGACCACAGGCTCAAGACTTTTTGCATGCACTGGGTTTGAGCAGGGTCTTGGCTGGCCCACCAGGCGCGCCAGTCTTGCTGCAAATCGGCGTTGCCGGGGCCCGCCATGAAGCGGGTCTGCCCCTGGGTCGGACAAGGATTGACGAGTTCATCGCGTTCATTGCGGTAAAAGACCCCGCGCCATGTCACCAGAACCGGGCCGCTTTGTACGGGTGTCAGCACCAGCCAAGCCATGAATTCAGGGGCCCTGACCCGCTGCTGAAACGGGGGGCCGCCATCCACCCTGATTTCCACGTTGCACAAAGTTTCCGCATTGCGAACGTCAATGCCCACCGGCACCTGATTCATCTGCCCCACTTGCAGTCGATACTGAGCCGCCCATGCGGCGGCCCCGGCCCACAGGGCAAGCAGAACACACAGCGCTCGGGCTGTTTTCAGGCGCATCGACCACTCCGACAAAGGTTACCGTGAGTGTATCGACCGCCCGGGGCAAAAGTTAAGGAATTCCTGCAAAACTCGCTGCGTGCAAGTGGCGCCCAAAATCGAGATGCCATGCAAGGCGGATTTCGCAGCAGATATCCGAAGATCTCTGCAAGAAATCCAACGAAGCAGGGCGCCCGGTTTTGGGATGCCACGACGCATGGGGTTTTGCAGGACTTCCTTAAGGAAGTCCTGAGGGCTCAGTCGGGCATCAGAAAGTCTCGGCTGATGCGCCCGCCCAGGGCGTTGACCTGGTCAAGGAAGCGGGTCAGGAAGGCATGCAGGCCGCTGGCCAGGATGTCGGAGATGGCGCCGTATTTGAGCTCGGCACGCATGCGCCCGGCCAGGCGCTCGGTTTCGGCCGATTCGGCGTTGGCCACCAGGGCCAGGTTGGCCACCACTTCGTTCATGCTGGCGTGCAAGGAACGCGGCATGTCGGGGCGCAGCACCAGCAATTCGGCCACCCTCTCCGGGCGTATCACGTCGCGATAAACCCGACGGTAAATCTCAAAGCCCGAGACACTGCGCAAAATGGCGCTCCATTGGTAGAAGTCGTGCTCATTGTCACGCTGACCGGTGAAATCGCCTTCGATGGCATGGAACTTCACGTCCAGCAAGCGCGCCGTGTTGTCAGCGCGTTCGAGAAAGGTGCCCAAACGCATGAAGTGCAGCGATTCATCCATCAGCATCGTGCCCACCGTCACCCCGCGCGAGAGGTGTGAGCGGTACTTGACCCATTCGAAAAACTGGTTCGGATCGCGTTCGTGTTCGCCACGAGCCAATCGCTGTTGCAGTTCCAGCCAGGTCTGGTTGTGGGTTTCCCAGACTTCGGTGGTCAGTGTGCCGCGCACCGCGCGGGCGTTTTCCCGGGCGGCCAGCAGGCAGCTGACGATCGACGAGGGGTTGTCGGCATCGCTGACCATGAATTGCAGCACGCCACTGGCGGTGATGTCGCCATACAAGGCCTGATATGCAGGTTGCAGTTCGCTGATGGACAACAGGCCCCGCCACCCCGCTTCGGCCACATCGGCCGATTGCGGCAGCAGGCCGGTCTGCACATTGACATCCAGCATGCGGGCGGTGTTTTCGGCGCGCTCGGTGTAGCGCGACATCCAGAATAAGTGATCGGCGGTTCGCGACAGCATGATCAGCGCTCCAATACCCAAGTGTCCTTGGTGCCGCCGCCCTGGGATGAATTGACCACCAAAGAGCCCTTTTTGAGGGCCACCCGGGTCAGGCCACCTGGCACCATTTGTACCGTCTTGCCCGTCAGCACAAAGGGCCGCAAATCGATGTGGCGCGGGGCGATGCCCTCCTCGACATAGGTGGGGCAAGTGGAAAGGGACAAGGTAGGCTGCGCGATGTAGCGCGCCGGATCGGCGAGCAACGCGGCCCGGAAGGCCTCGATCTCGGCCTGGCTTGCCGCCGGCCCGACCAGCATGCCATATCCGCCGGCGCCATGGACCTCTTTGACCACCAGTTCGCTCAAGTGATCGAGGGTGTATTGCAAATCTTGCGGGTCGCGGCAAATCCGGGTCGGCACATTGGCCAACAAGGGTTTTTCGCCAAGGTAAAACTCGATCATCCGGGGCACATAGGGGTAGATCGATTTATCGTCGGCGATGCCGGTGCCGATGGCGTTGCAAATATTGACATGACCGGCTCGATATGCCTTCAGCAAGCCCGGGCAGCCCAGCGTCGAGCCGGCGCGGAACACAGACGGGTCGAGGAAGTCATCGTCCAGACGCCGGTAGATCACATCCACCCGTTTGGGCCCCTGCGTGGTCCGCATGTAGACAAAGTCATCGCGCACAAAGAGGTCTTGCCCTTCGACCAGCTCCACCCCCATTTGCTGGGCCAGAAATGCGTGCTCGAAATACGCACTGTTGTACATGCCCGGCGTCAGCACCACCACCGTCGGATCGGCGCTGGACAGGGGTGCGCTGGCGCGCAGGGTTTCCAGCAAAAGGTCGGGGTAATGGGCCACAGGAGAGACCGCGTAGGCACTGAACAAATCAGGAAAAAGCCGCATCATCATCTTGCGGTCTTCCAGCATATAGCTGACGCCGCTGGGCACACGCAGATTGTCTTCCAGCACATAGTAGCAGGGCTGTCCTTGCGGGTCGGGGGCACGCACGATGTCTATGCCACTGATGTGCGAGTACACATCACCCGGCACCGACAAGCCCTGCATTTGGGGCCTGAATTGGGCGTTGCCCAGCACCATGTCGGGCGGGATGAGCCCGGCACGAAGAATGTCCTGCTCGTGGTAGATGTCGTGAATGAAGCGGTTGAGCGCCGTCACCCGCTGCACCAGGCCCTGCTGCAAATGCTGCCACTCATGGGCCGGAATGATGCGCGGGATCAGGTCAAACGGAATGAGCCGCTCGGTACCTGCGCCATCGGCGTCTTTGTCGCCGTATACGGCGAAAGTGATGCCCACCCGGCGAAATACCATCTCGGCCTCTTGCTGGCGATCAGCCATGGACCGATGTGACTGTCGCGCCAACCAGGCGTGATAAGAGCGGTAATGGGGCATGACTTCTGCCGCCGTACCCGCCGAACTTCCATGCATTTCATCGAGACTGATCATTTCCCCCCCTGTCTATGCCCTGAGGTCAGCAATTCCAGTGCCAAGGTATATGCCCTATCATGGCACCAAACCAGTGCCCGGGCACAGCGCTGGCGCCTGTGCGAACATTTTTTGGCCACCAAATTGGGGCATAGGCGGCCCCAAGCCCGAAAAATAGCAAGACCCCTGCGCTTGGGACAAAATAAGCCCTTGTCCTTCTTTCGGCCCCGCCATGAGCAACTCAATTCCCCCGTCCGGCTTTAAAAAAGGTTTGACCCAATACGGCGACAGCGGTTTTTCCCTGTTTTTGCGCAAAGCTTTCATCAAGGGGGCCGGCTACACCGATGAAGCCCTGGACCGGCCCGTGATCGGGATCGCCAGCACCGGCAGCGCCTATAACCCTTGCCATGGCAATATGCCACAGTTGCTGGAAGCCGTCACGCGCGGCATTCAATTGGCGGGGGGGCTGCCCATGCCCTTCCCCACCATTTCGCTGCACGAGAGCTTTGCATCACCCACCAGCATGTTCCTGCGCAACCTCATGTCCATGGACACCGAAGAGATGCTGCGGGCCCAGCCCATGGATGCGGTGGTGTTGATCGGCGGTTGCGACAAAACCGTGCCGGCCCAGTTGATGGGGGCGGCTTCGGCCAATGTGCCCGCCATTCAATTGATCACGGGCTCCATGCTCACCGGTTCGCACCGCAGCCAGCGCGTAGGTGCCTGCACCGACTGTCGCCGTTATTGGGCCCTATTTCGCTCAGAGCAGATCGATCAGGATGAAATCGACGAGGTCAACAACCAGTTGGTCGCCAGCGTCGGCACTTGCAGCGTGATGGGCACGGCCAGCACCATGGCCTGCCTGGCCGAGGCCATGGGTTTGACTGTGCCCGGGGGCGCATCGCCACCGGCCGTCACAGCTGAGCGCATGCGGGTGGCCGAACAAACCGGCCAACAAGCGGTCTGGCTGGCCCGCGAGCGTTTGAACATCGCCCGCATTCTGGATGAAAGGGCACTGGAAAACGGTATGCGGGTCTTATTGGCCATCGGTGGTTCAACCAATGCCATCGTTCACCTGGCGGCCCTTGCCGGGCGCTTGGGATTCGAACTGGATCTACAGGCGCTGGATCGGATGGGCCGTGAGACACCGGTGTTGCTCGATTTGAAGCCCTCGGGCGATCACTACATGGAAGATTTTCACGCAGCCGGTGGCATGGCCACGCTATTGCGTGAACTGCGCCCGCTGCTGCACCTCGATGCCCTGACCGTCACAGGCCGCACTTTGGGCGAGGAAATCGAGCGCGCCGGTCCCGGTTTCGCCCAAACGGTGGTGCGACCCCTGGGCCGCCCCATCTACCCGCCCGGCGGCTTGGCGGTTTTGCAGGGCAATCTGGCCCCGGGCGGGGCCATCATCAAGGCCTCGGCCGCCGACCCGCGCCTGATGGAACACGAGGGCCGGGCCGTGGTGTTTGAAAACCTGCAAGACCTGGCTGAGCGCATCGACAGCGATGACCTGGATGTGAATGCCGATGATGTGCTGGTGCTGAAAAACATCGGCCCCAAGGGCGCTCCGGGCATGCCCGAGGCGGGCTACATGCCCATCCCCAGAAAACTGGCGCGCGCCGGGGTCAAAGACATGGTGCGCATCTCGGATGGTCGCATGAGCGGCACGGCCTTTGGCACCATCGTTTTGCATGTCACCCCTGAATCTGCCGTGGGCGGCCCATTGGCCTGGGTGCAAAACGGTGATCGGATACGGCTGTCCGTGGCCGAGCGTCGGCTCGAGTGGCTGGTGAGCGCCGATGAATTGGCGCGACGCCAGGCCCGAAAACCGGCGGTGGTGCCCACCGCAGAGCGTGGCTATCGCAAGCTCTATCTGCAATCGGTGACCCAGGCCGATCAAGGGGCCGATTTTGATTTCCTAAGCCCACCGGGGCCGCGTCGCAAAATACCGCGCCAACCAGGCCCCTGAGCCTGAACACAGGGTTTGCAAGACCCAAGCCCATACCCAGGCCAGGCCAGCAGCGACCCACAAATAAATGAAGGCCGCCCAGGGTCCGCCCGCGCCATGGGCCGTCCACCAGGCCCCCAGGCCGATCAGCATGCCGAAATGCCCCACGAACAAGGCATAGCTCAGATCGTTGGCACGCGCGACCCATAAGGGCATGCGGCACTCGACTCGCCACATATCCCACAGACACAAGCCGGCGGCCGTGGCCAAGGCCAGGGCTTGGCGATCGCGCCAGTCCAGGCAAAGGTCAAGGGCCAGGATGAACATGACGGCCCACAGCAGCTTGCGCTCGCGCGGGCGCTTGCGGGTCAAGGCCACCAGGGCACCCAAACCATACGAGCCCAGAAAATAGGGCGCGAAGGCATCCAGGGCCGGCTGGCGGCTGAACACCCAGGTGGCGACGGGGACCACCATCACCAACCAGGCCACCCGCCATTGCCCACTGGTTTTGAGTTCTGGCTGGCGAAACGCCAGGGCCACCAGCGCCAAAATGACATACAACTGAAAATCGATGGCCACATACCACGCCCCGGCAGAAATGGCGGGCGAACCCCACCAGTCAAATGTCAGCGTCAAATGGGCCAGCAGATCCGCCCAACCCGGCCAGGGGGTCACAAAGTCCGGCGCATATTGCCCGCGCACCCACCAACCCATGAGCAGGGTCACGGCCACGGACAGAGCGAACATGGGCATCAACCTCAGGTAACGTTGCCAGACCAGCGACCACCAAGACCTGCCCCGTGATCGATCGAGGGCCTGCATGCTGAGATAGCCCCCGATGACCAGAAACACATGAACCACCCAACGCCCCGGCTCCATCAGGAACGCACTGAGATGAGGCCAAAGCTGAGTGAGGTGCAAGCCCGGCGGCGCATAGACCAGGGCATGATGCAAAACAATGAGCTGCGCGCAAACGACTTTCAGCAAGTCGATCCCGCCGTGTCGAGGCCTCATTCGGGGGCCTTCCAATTCGGCGCGCGTTTATCGATGAAAGCCTGAAAACCCTCCTGAGCGTCCGCATCCATCATATTGCAGGCCATGGTCTGCCCCGCCAATTGGTATGCGGCGGAGATGCCCAATTCCAGTTGCTGGTAAAAAAGGGCCTTGCCCATGCGCACCGCCACCGGGGGCTTAGCCACAATGCGATCGCACAACCGAGCCACCGCCTCTGAGAGTTCGGCTTCGGGCACACAGCGGTTGATCAAACCCCATCGCTCGGCCTCGCGGGCGTCGATGAAGTCGCCGGTCAGCAACATCTCCATCGCCTTCTTGCGGCTGATATTGCGCGACAGCCCCACACCCGGGGTGGCACAAAAAAGGCCATAGTTGATGCCCGAGACGGCAAATCGCGCGCTCTCGCTGGCCACGGCCAAATCGCACATCGAGACCAGTTGGCAGCCCGCCGCAGTGGCGATGCCCTGGACTTGGGCAATGACTGGCTGGGGCAGGTTTTGCAGGGCCAGCATGAGCCGTGAGCACTGGGCAAACAATGATTGATAAAAACCCTGTTCAGGGTGTGCACGCATTTCGCGCAAATCATGACCGGCGCTGAAGGCTTTGCCTTGTGCGGCCAGCACCAAAACCCGGCACTGCGGATCAGCGGCCACCGCTGCCAGCCGGGCCTGCAATTCGGTCATCATGGCCTCTGAGAGGGCATTGAGCGAATCTGGGCGCGTCAGGGTCAGGCGGGACACCCCCGGCATGGGCGAGTCCAACTTCGTGTGGGCTGAGTTCGACATCGTTGGGCTTGAGCGGGTCGATCCCGCCCTCGGGTAAACCTTTATTTTACAATGGTTTGATGCATGGCGACCCTGGCATTTATTGGCTGGAAGATGGCGACCCGTTCCCCGCCCCTGAGCTGGCCTGGCCGGCAGACAGCCGCGCCCCCGGACTGTTGGCCATAGGCGGCGGCTTGTCGGTCGGGCGCTTGCTGGACGCCTACAGGCAGGGGATATTTCCATGGTTCAGCCCGGGGCGACCGGTCTGCTGGTTCCACACCGATCCGCGCATGGTCTTGCGACCGTCGAAATTCGTGCTGCATCACCATCTGGGCAAGATTTTGCGCCGACT
>JBEAZY010000121.1:0-11302 GCA_041159205.1 Pseudomonadota bacterium | reverse complement strand
AGGCCCCGGGGCCCATCAGGACCAGGGTCAGCAGCAAACGCACGCCGCTGGGCAAATAAAACCAGGAGGTGGCATGAGAGAACTCAAAATACCGAACTAATTGATAAGAAGATAAATACGAGAGGTAGTAGAGGAGTGCCGCTGCCAAAACCGTCAACAACACTTCGCTGAGACCTAAACCCGGGCGCCCAGCACGCCAAGCATCTACATCTTTTGTCACCAAACCATCATACCCCCCAGGGCGTATTTGCGGGGGGCTCGCCCCACAGTGTGTGGGGGAATGGCATCAGGGTAAACCACAGTCGGGTTGAAGGCCACACGCCACAGACCTCTGCCCCCCTAGAATAAGAGAATTAGAAAAATCTTCCCATGGCTTCACCACAATCTCTTGGTCACGCATTGCGGCTGCAGGCCCGCCACGGCGACCTGATCGCCCACACTTCCGGTCTGGCCCCCGATTTGGTGCAAGGCAATCTGATGATACTGCCCGCCGAACATGCGGCCGACTTCCTGCTTTTTTGCCAGCGTAACCCCAAGCCCTGTCCCGTTTTGGGGGTATCTGCACCCGGCGAAACCGGTTTTGAACAGCTGGGCCGCGACATCGACATCCGCACCGATTTGCCCCGCTACCGGGTCTGGCGCGACGGGCAACTGGTGGAAGAGCCTCTGGACGTGCGCGCCGTCTGGCGCGACGACCTGGTCAGTTTTGTCATTGGTTGCTCGTTTTCTTTCGAGCAGGCCTTGTTGGATGCGGGCGTGCCGCTGCGCCATGTGGCGCAGGGTCGCAATGTGGCCATGTACCGCACCCGCCTTCCGACCGTGGCCGCCGGGCCCTTTCATGGCCCGATGGTGGTCTCTATGCGGCCCATGAAGGCGGCCGATGCGATCAGGGCGGTGCAGATCACCTCGCGTTTTCCGGGCGTGCATGGCGCCCCGGTGCACTTGGGTGATCCGTCTCTCATTGGCATTGCGCGGCTCGACCAGCCCGACTATGGCGATCCGGTGGATCTCATGCCCGACGAGTTGCCGGTGTTCTGGGCCTGCGGGGTGACCCCGCAAGCCGTGGTGCAAGCCGCCAAATTGCCGTTTTGCATCACCCATGCCCCCGGGGCCATGCTGGTGACCGATCTGACCAACGCCTCTTTGGCCAGCCTTTGATTTTTTCACTCAGGAGATCCAAGATGAAGATTCGTTTGCACACCATCGGATGGGTGGTGGCCCTGATGGCCGCTTCGGCGGTGCATGCCCAGAAAATTTCAGTTCAGGCCATCACCCAGGTGGCCCCCAATCTGCCCCAGTACACCAAGGTCGATCAGCCCCTCTTGCGCGACGGCATGGCCAGCGCCACCGGTGGTCGGGTGGAGGTGACCCTGGCGTCCTGGCCCGAGCGCAATGTGAGCGGCCCTGAGGTCTTGCGCCTGGTGCGTTCCGGGCAGGTCGATATCGCCGCCGGCCCTCTGACCACGGTGTCGGGCGATGTGCCCATCCTCGACGGGGTGGACCTGGCGGGCATGAACACCGACATTCGGCAGGCGCGCAAAGTCGCCGACGCGATGGTGCCGGTGGCCAACAAGGAATTGGAGCGTTTGGGCATCAAGCTGGTGGCGACTTATCCTTTCTCGGGCCAGATGCTGTTTTGTCGCAAACCCATCGCCAATCTGTCCGACATCAAGGGCTTGAAGGTGCGCACCAATGGCCCTTCAGCCGCCGACCTGGTCAAGGCGTTGGGCGGACAACCGGTGTCCCTGGCTTTTGGCGAGGTCTACACCGCGCTGGAGCGCGGCACGGTGGACTGCGGCATCACGGGTGCCGGTTCGGGCAACGGGGTCAAGTGGCCCGAGGTCACCACCCACCTCTACACCCTGTCGCTGTCCTGGTCCACATCGGGCTATTTTGTCAATCTGGCCTGGTGGAACAAACTCGATCCGGCCATTCGCGCCCAATTTGAGAAAACCTTTGCCGCCATCCAGGAAGCCCAGTGGAAACTCGGGGTGGAAGCCACCGAGGATGGCATCGCCTGCAATGTGGGCCGTGCCGCCGATTGCAAATTGCACACCCTGGTCAAGCGCCCCATGACCGAAGTCAAACCGCAAGGCAATATGATCGCCGTCCTGCAACAGGAACTGAGCGAAGACGTGTTGCCGGGCTGGATCAAGCGTTGCGGCGACCGCTGTGCCGCTGTTTACAAGGAAGTCATCGAGCCCATCAGCGGCATCAAACTGGGCAACCGTTGACCCATGATGAAAGCCATCGAGTGCTTGTCGCGTCGGGCCATGGGCGTGGCGGGGTGGTGCTACCTCGCCATGACCCTGCTCATTTGCTTTGACATCCTGGCGCGACGACTGCTCGGGTTTTCATCCGAAGCCACCACCGAACTCAATGGCTACCTGCTGGCCATCGGCATGAGTTGGGGCCTGGCCGGCACTTTGTTGGAGCGCGGTCACGTCCGCATCGATGTGCTGCTGCAGCGCTTGCCGCTAGGCTTGCGCACCGCATTGCATCTGTTGTCTTTGTTGGCCCTGGCCGTCTCAGTCGGGTTCTTCATATGGGGTTCAGTCTCGCTCACGCTCGATTCGCTCAGTTTTGGGGCCACCGATTTGTCGGCTCTGCGCACGCCGCTGGTCATTCCGCAGGGTTTGTGGGCGGCAGGTTTCGTTCTCTTCGGGCTGGCTGTGCTGGCTTGGCTCTCGCGCGGCCTGGCACTGGCCTGGCAAGGCCAGGCCGCCAGGCTGGATGCCGAATTGACCTCGCGCAGTGACCAGGAAGAGGCCGCAGAAACCCTGCAGGCACTGGGCAAAGCCCCGCCCCGGCCATGATCGCGATTGTGTTTTTATTGGTGGTGGGGGCCATCGTGGCTGTCTCGACCCTGATGGGGGGTGGCCCGGCAGGCGGCGTCGCCGTGCCCTGGTGGTCGCTGCTGGCCGTCATAGGGGCCTTCATCGCTTTCTTCGCCGGCGGCATCTATGTCGGTGCGGCCTTGTCGATTTTGGCGCTGATGGCCGGTTTCGGCTTGTCCGACCGCCCCTTCTGGAATTTCATCGGCGAAATGCTTTGGGGGCCTTCGACCAATTTTGTGCTGGTTTCTGTGCCCTTGTTTTTGCTCATGGGCGAGATCATGCTGCGTGCCGGACTGTCAGACCGGCTGTACCGCGCCCTGAACATCTGGATGGGGCGCTGGCCGGGGGGCTTGCTGCACACCAATATTGTGTCGTGCGGGGTCTTTTCTGCGGTCGCCGGCTCCAGCGTGGCCACCGCCGCCACCATGGGCTCGGTGGCCTTGCCTTATTTTGAAAAAACCCATTACCCGCCCAAACTGGTGCTGGGCTCGCTGGCCGCAGGCGGGGCGCTGGGCAATTTGATTCCTCCGGGCATCACCTTCATCATCTATGGCCTGATCACCGAAACCTCGGTCGGGGCCCTGTATCTGGCCGCAGTCGGCCCCAGCCTCTTGGTCGTGCTGCTGTTTTTGGGGGTCATTTTCTGGTACAGCCACACCCTGGGTTTGTCGGCACCATCGGCCCCCGTGCCTTGGGCCTTGAGGTGGGCCAGTCTGGCCGATTTGCTGCCCATGACCGCCCTCATCGGCCTGGTGCTGGGCACCATTTATGCGGGTTGGGCCACCCCCACTGAATCGGCCGCTTTGGGCGTCGCCGGGGCCCTGGTGCTGGCCCTGGTAGACCGCAAACTCAACTGGCGCATGCTCTCAGAGTCCATGCATGCCACCGCCCGCACCACGTCCATGATTGCCCTGATCCTGCTCGGGGCGTACTTTCTCAACTTCATCCTCTCCTCGCTGGGCGTGCCGCAGATGCTGGCCAAATTCCTGACCGGCTTGCCCATCCCGGGCTGGGCGATCATGTTGGTCATCATCGGTTTTTATTTGGCGCTGGGCACTTTCATGGAGGGGATGTCGATGGTGATCACCACTATTCCCTTGCTCTTTCCGGTGGTCAAGGCTTTGGGCTACGACCCGATTTGGTTCGGTGTCATCATCACCATGCTGGTGGAAATCGCCATGATTTCGCCGCCGGACGGCACGGTCTTGTATGTCTTGCAGGGCATGCGTCGCCAACCCGGCCCGATCACCGATGTGTTTCTGGGGGTGATGCCCTTTTTAATGGTCTATATGCTGGCCATCTTGGTCCTGATGGTCTTCCCCCAGATTGCCTTATGGCTGCCCCAAACCATGATGTGAGTCCCCCATGAATCCTTTGCATTTTTCCGCCTTATCCATCGACGCCGGTTCGACCTGCCTGCATCATTTGTCAGTCACCCCCCGCCAATTGGTGATCGCCGGCTGGACCGGACGCAACGCCCGGGCCATCGAACACCACATCGAAGAACTGGCCGCCTTGGGCGTGCCCCGCCCCTCCAGCGTGCCGCTGTATTACCGCGCCAGCGCGTTGATGCTCACCCAGCAAGAAGGGCTCGAGATGCTGGGCGGACAGACCTCTGGCGAGGCCGAGCCGGTGCTCTTTTGGACCCGGGGCGAGTGGTGGCTCACAGTGGGTTCCGACCACACCGACCGGCAGGTAGAAACCTATTCGGTGGCGGTCTCCAAGCAAATGTGCGCCAAGCCCGTGGCCCGCACCGCCTGGCGCTGGCGCGATGTCGCAGAGCACCAGGATCGCATTGAATTGGCCAGCCAGATATTTGAAGACGGGCGTTGGGTCGACTACCAGCAAGGCACCCTGGCCGCCATTCGTCCCTTGAACAGCCTGCGCGACGGTTTTTGGCCTCAGGGCCAAGGCGAGGAGGGCGACTTCATGTTCGGGGGCACTTTTGCCGCCATCCCCAACGCGCAGGGGGTGGCCATTCGGCCTGCCGCCCGCACCCGCTTGCTGCTGCGTGACCCCGTGCGAGGCTGGAGTCAGTCGCACGAATACGCAGTGACCCCCTTGCCTGTGGTGGCCTGAGGAGCTGATGATGGCCCCTCGCAACCCTGAGCGCTGGCAGTTCTGGATCGACCGCGGCGGCACCTTCACGGACATTGTGGGCAAACGCCCTGATGGCACCCTGGTCACCCACAAACTCCTGAGCGAAAACCCCGAGCAATACCGCGATGCCGCTGTGGCGGGCATACGGCATTTGCTGGGCTTAGGCCCCGGCCAGCCCATCCCGCCCGAACAGGTGGCTTGCGTCAAAATGGGCACCACGGTCGCCACCAACGCCTTGCTCGAACGCAAGGGCGAGCCGACCTTGCTGGTCACCACCCGGGGTTTCGGCGACGGCTTGCGCATTGCTTATCAAAACCGGCCGCGCCTGTTTGACCGGCACATCGTGTTGCCCGAGTTGCTGTATGCCGAAGTGATCGAGGCCCGGGAACGCATGGGTGCCCAGGGCGAGGTGGTTCAAGCCCTCGACGAAGCTCACCTGCGCGCTGAGCTTGCAGCCGCCTGGGCGCGCGGATTGCGCAGCGTCGCCATAGCATTGGTTCACGGTTACCGCCACACTCGGCACGAAGCCCTGGCCGCTGACATCGCCAGAGCCGTGGGTTTCACCCAGATCAGTGTCTCGCACCGGGTGAGCCCGATGATGAAATGGGTCAGTCGCGGCGACACCACCGTGGTCGATGCTTATCTGTCGCCGATCCTGCGCCGGTATGTCGATCAAGTCGCCGCAGAGATGCCGGGCGTGCCATTGTTTTTCATGCAGTCCTCGGGGGGGCTCACCGACGCCCACGCTTTTCAGGGCAAAGACGCTATTTTGTCCGGCCCCGCCGGTGGCATCGTCGGCATGGCGCGCACCGCCGAGATGGCCTTTGCGCACGGCGATGTGTTGCAGGGGCAGGCCCGGGTGATCGGTTTTGACATGGGCGGCACTTCCACCGATGTCAGCCATTTTGCCGGTGAGTTTGAACGCGAATTCGAAACCCAGGTGGCCGGCGTGCGCATGCGCGCGCCCATGATGAGCATCCACACCGTGGCGGCGGGCGGCGGCTCGATATTGCAGTTCGATGGGGCGCGTTTGCGGGTGGGCCCGCAAAGCGCAGGCGCCAACCCGGGGCCCGCCAGCTATCGGCGCGGCGGGCCGCTGGCGGTCACCGACGCCAATGTGTTGTTGGGCAAAATCCAAGCCGATCATTTCCCCGCCGTCTTCGGCCCCCACGCCAATCAAACCCTGGATGCCGATGCGGTGCGACTGGCATTTCAGCGCATGGTGGCAGACATACGGGCCTCGGGGGGGGGCGACGCAGCCAACGACTTAAGCCCCGAAAGCCTGGCCGAAGGTTTCATCCGCATCGCCGTTCAGCAGATGGCCAACGCGATCAAAAAGATTTCTGTCGCTCGCGGCTACGACGTCACGCGCTACACCTTGCAATGTTTTGGTGGCGCAGGGGGCCAGCACGCATGTCTGGTGGCCGACGCCCTGGGCATGCAAAAGGTACTGGTTCATCCTTTGGCGGGGGTCTTGTCGGCTTATGGCATGGGCCTGGCCGACCAAAGCCTGATCAAGGAGCGCGCCATTGAAGTGCGGCTCAGCCCGGAGCACCAAAGCACCTGGGAAGAGGCTTTGCATGAACTGGCGCAGACGGCCCGCGAAGAGTTGTCCCGCTCATCCCTGGCGCAGGGCCGCATCGACATACGCCGACGCCTGCATGTGCGCTTTGAGGGCACCGATTTGGCCCTGCTGGTGCCGCACGGCAGCCTGGCCGAAATTCAAGCCGGTTTTGAGCAAGCCTACCGGCAGCGCTTTGCTTTTTTGATGGAAGGCAAACCCTTGATGGTCGAAGCCGTATCGGTCGAGGCCATCATTGCGGGCGACACGGCCCGGGAAGCCCGCCTGCCCTTGCACCCGCCCCGCCCGGTCCCGCGCCGCGCCACGGTGCGTGTTTACACCGAAGGGCAATGGCACCAAGCCGCCCTGGTGGTGCGGGAAGACCTGCGCGCCGGTGACCTGATCGATGGCCCGGCCATCATTGCCGAGCGCAACGCCACCACGGTGGTCGAACCCGGCTGGCAAGCCAGGCTCACCGCACTCGACCATCTGGTCTTGCATCGCATCCATGCGCGTCGACAGACTTATGCTGCTGGCACCCGGGTCGACCCCATCTTGCTCGAGGTATTCAACAACCTGTTCATGAACATTGCCGAGCAGATGGGTTTGCAGCTGCAAAACACCGCGTATTCGGTCAACATCAAAGAACGCCTCGATTTTTCCTGCGCCATCTTTGACCAGCATGGACACCTGATTGCCAACGCCCCCCACATGCCGGTCCATCTGGGTTCGATGGGCGAGAGCATCCAAACGGTGATTCGTGAAAACGCCGGGGTCATGAAACCCGGCGATGTCTATGTGCTGAACGACCCTTACCACGGCGGCACGCACCTGCCCGATGTCACCGTCATCACGCCCGTCTTTTTGCCGGGGCACGAAGCACCGGTGTTTTATGTGGGCTCACGCGGACACCACGCCGATATCGGCGGCATTTCGCCCGGCTCCATGCCGCCCTTTTCACGCACCATCGATGAAGAGGGGGTTCAAATCCAGAACTTCAAATTGCTCGATGCCGGGCGTCTGCGCGAGGCAGATATGCTGGCGCTGCTGTCCAGTGGCCCGCACCCCAGCCGCAACCCGGCGCAGAACATGGCCGATTTGCGGGCCCAGATCGCGGCCAATGAAAAAGGGGTGCAGGAATTGCGGCGCATGGTGGATCAGTTTGGCCTCGATGTGGTGCGCGCCTACATGGGCCACGTGCAGGACAACGCCGAAGAATCCGTGCGACGCGCCATCGCCAAACTCGCCGTGCGTTTTGGCGATGCGCAGACCCGCCGTTTTGACTTCCCGCTGGACAACGGCGCCCTCATTCGAGTGGCCGTCACCATTGACGCCGCCCGCCGGGCCGCCAAAGTCGACTTCACCGGCACTTCACCCCAGCAAGACAACAATTTCAACGCCCCGCGAGCGGTCTGCATGGCAGCGGTGCTGTACGTGTTTCGCACCTTGGTCGAAGACGACATCCCGCTCAATGCGGGCTGCCTCAAACCCATTGAGGTCATCATTCCCGGCGGATGCATGCTCAACCCCTTGCCGCCAGCCTCCGTGGTGGCGGGCAATGTGGAAACCTCCAGTTGCATCACCAACGCCTTGTACGGGGCCTTGCAAGTCATGGCCGGCAGTCAGCCCACCATGAACAACTTCACCTTCGGCAATCAGCGGGTGCAGTATTACGAAACGATCTCCGGCGGTACGGGTGCTGGCCCCCTGTTCGATGAACGGGGACAGGCCCGGGGTGGCTTCCATGGCACTTCGGTGGTTCAGGCCCACATGACCAATTCCAGGCTCACTGACCCCGAAATATTCGAGTTCCGCTTCCCGGTCCGTCTCCTCAGCTATGCCATCCGAAGCGGCTCGGGCGGGCAAGGGCTGTGGCGTGGCGGTGATGGCGGCATCCGGCGGGTGCAATTTCTAGAGCCGATGACCGCGGCCATTTTGTCCAACGGGCGCATTCACCCGGCTTTCGGGCTTGAGGGGGGCGAGTCCGGGGCGCCGGGCATCAATCGCGTGTTGCGACGCGATGGCCGGGTGGAAGAACTGGCCCATATCGGCCAGGTCGATGTGCAGCCGGGCGATGTGTTTGAAATCCACACCCCCGGCGGAGGCGGTTACGGGCGATCCGACAAGGCCTGAATGTAGCGGCCCACCCCGGTGGCCACATCGGCGAAACGGTGGTCACAACCGGCCTGGCGCAAAGCCGCCAAATCGGCCTGGGTGTAGCTTTGGTACTTCCCGCTCAGCGCGGCCGGGAATTCGATGTACTCGATCAGGCCGTGCTGCACCGCTTGCGCCAGGGTCAGGGGTGGCTCACCACGCCGTTGCCGATGGCTGTTCACCACGGCCAGGGCCACATCGTTGAAGGGCTGGGCCCGGCCCGACCCCAGGTTGTACAAGCCGCTCACTTGCGGATGATCGAAAAACCACAGATTCACTGCCACCACGTCATCGACAAAGACAAAGTCGCGTTGCTGCTCACCTTCGGCATATCCACCGTAAGCCCCGAACAGCCTGACTTTGCCTTCTTGCAGCCACTGATGGTGCTGATGAAAAGCCACGCTGGCCATGCGTCCCTTGTGTTGCTCGCGCGGGCCGTAGACATTGAAATAACGGAAACCGGCCACCTGGGCTCGGGTCTGCCCGAAGTCGGCGCCGATCTGGCGACGAACCCATTGATCGAACAACAGTTTGGAGTACCCGTAGACATTGAGCGGGCGCTCAAACTCGGGGCGCTCAATAAAGGTGTCCGAGCCCCCGTAGGTGGCGGCCGAAGAGGCGTAGAGCAAGCGCACCCCCTGGCCCTGACAGGCCAGGAATAAAGACTTGGATACTTCGTAGTTGTTGGCCATCATGTAGCGGCCATCGGTCTCCATGGTGTCGCTGCAGGCCCCTTCGTGGAACACGGCATCGATGTCGCCATAGTCGCCATCGGTGAACCGGATGTAAAACTCAGGGTGATCGATGTAATCTGCGATCTGCAAATCGGCCAGATTGCGGAATTTTTCGCCATCGCTGAGGTCATCGACGGCCAGGATGTCGCTGATGCCCCGCTGGTTCAAACCCCGGATGATGTTGCTGCCGATGAAGCCGGCTGCGCCGGTGACCACGATGCTCATTTCGTACTCCTGTCCATAAGCGGTCAAGCCGACAACTCGGTCCAACTGACGCTGGCCGTGCCAAATTTGCCCACCACGATGCCCCCGGCCTTGTTGGCCCAGGGCAAAGCCTCGCGCAGGCCCATGCCGCTGCCCAACAGGGCTGCCATGGTCGCGATCACGGTGTCACCGGCCCCCGTCACATCAAACACCTCCAAGGCCTGTGCCGCCACATGGCAGGCCCCTGCATCGTCAAACAGGGTCATGCCTTCTTCGCTGCGCGTCACCAACAAACCTTCCAGGTCCAGTTCGCGGCGCAAACCCTGGGCCAATTGGGTCAATTGGGCTTCGCTGCGCCAAGGCCCCACCACCTCGCGCAGTTCGGCCCGGTTGGGCGTGATGACCGTGGCCCCCCGGTAGCGCGAGTAGTCGTTGCCCTTGGGGTCGATCAGCACCGGCTTGCCCTGGGCGCGGGCCAGGCCGATCATGTTGGCCACATGGGTCAGGCCGCCTTTGCCGTAATCGGAAAACAGCACCGCATGATGCTCGGGCAGCAATTGCTCAAACCGTTGCTTCAGCGAAGCCAGAACCTCATGATCGGGCTGGTTCTCAAAATCGGCACGCAGCAATTGTTGTTGACGCCCAATGATGCGCAACTTCATCGTGGTGGACAGTCCGGGGTCTTGCCCCAGCTCAGCGGCGATGCCGCTGCTCGACAGCAGCTCGCGCAAACGGTCTCCTGTGGCATCGGCGCCGACCACGCTCAACAAGCTGGCCTGCGCCCCCAGGGTGACCAGGTTGTAGGCCACGTTGCCACAGCCCCCCAGACGGTCTTCTTCCCGTTGCACATGCACCACGGGCACGGGCGCCTCGGGGCTGATGCGCTCGACCATGCCGTGCCAGTAACGGTCCAACATGACATCACCCACCACCAGCACGCGGGTTTCTTGCAAACGTTCAGGGCTGGGCAGATTCATAGCTCCTCCACGCGGCGAGGCGGGTAACTGTCCCAGGCCTGGCAGCCCGGGCATTGCCAAAAATGTCGCTGTGCCTCAAATCCGCAGGCGGCGCACCGGTAGCGCCGCAGCGGCTGAACCGCCCGATCCAACGCCCGCTCCAGAGCCGGACGCACGACTTCGTGGGCCAGGGGCTCAGAGGCCAGCCAGGACCGCGCCGCCACCAAAGAGGGCTCAGTTTGCAGGTGCCGGGCATATCGGCTTTGCACGTCGGCCTGACCCATGGCCTTGTCCAAAGTGGCCAATGCCTCCATCACATCGAGTGAGGGTGATTCTTGTGCATGTTGCTGCAGAAGTTCCAGAATCTCAGGCGCCCTGTTTTGGTCCAGGGCCAGTTGGGCCAGACCTGCGGCCAGCAAGGGCACAAAGCGGGGCATGGCCTGGGCCAAGGCAAGACGCTGCTGCAAAGCGGTGACGTGATTGCCCTGGGCCTGGTATTCGTCGGCCAATGCCAAACGCGGGCGCACCGAGTGCGGGGCTATCTCGCAAGCTTGCGTCAACAGAGCCAGTCTTTGTGCCTGTGCCTGAGGCGGCAAGGCGGCCGCTTGTTCACACAAATAATGCGAGCGGCGAACTTCAAAACCCGCTTCACCGCCTTGGCTGAGTTGGCGTGCCACCTCCCCGGCCGCCGCCCAGTCGCGGGAACGTTCGTGAATATTCAGCAAGGCCAGCCAGGCCTGGTTTTGCAGGGGGGTG
>JBEAZY010000120.1:0-2624 GCA_041159205.1 Pseudomonadota bacterium | reverse complement strand
AATCCCTGAACGAGCCGGCCGTCAAAGAACGCCTGCAGCAAATGGGCGTGGTCATCACCGCCACCAGCCCGGCAGAACTGGATCGATTTGTCAAAAACGAAATCGACAAATGGGGCAAGGTCGTGCGCGACAACAAAATCACCGCCGGACAATGATCGGCTGAGGTATTGTGTGCCATGATGAGAACTTGATGGCACTTCAACAGGCGACATGATCAAAAAATTCCTTGGGGCCCTGATGGGGCTGGTGTTACTGATCGTGTCAGGTGTGGGGTTTTACATCTGGCGCACCTTCCCCCAACTCGATGGCGAGCTGAAAGTGGTCGGCCTGCACCAGAAGGTGCAGGTTCGCCGGGATGAAGCCGATATCACACACATTCAAGCCCTAAGCCCGCAAGACGCCTGGTTCACGCTGGGTTATGTGCATGCGCAGGAACGAGGATGGCAACTGGCGTTCAACCGACGGCTGATGCACGGTCGCTTGTCGGAAGTGCTGGGGGCCGCCACACTAGACACCGATCGCATTGTGCGCACACTTGACATCGTCGGCGCGGCCCAACGCCAGCATGCCCGCCTGCCACGCGTGGCGCAAGACGCACTCCAAAGCTACAGCGATGGCATCAACGCGTTTTTCGAGCAAAGTCCGCAAAGTTTGTCGCCCGAGTTCCATGCCATCACGGGCACCCGACCCAAGCCGGGCGAGGCCATGTGGACCCCTGCAGACAGTGTGGGATGGGCCTTGATGATGGCGCTTGACCTGGGGGGCAATTGGGGGGCTGAAGCGGCCCGCCTGACCTTATTGCAATCATTGAGCACGAAAGAACTTTGGCAACTGATGCCCCCCTATCCGGGCGAGGCCCCCGTGTCTGCCACTGATCTGGCGGCGCTTTATCGCCAGTTGGGCGTTTACCGCCAAAGTGAGAAAACCGCCGCCTCGCGCCAGCATAACCCCATCGGGGACGCTTGGGCGCAATGGTCGCAAGAATTCAACCTACAAATGGGCGAAGCCAGTGGCAAAGGCAGCAACAACTGGGTGGTGAGCGGTGCCCGCAGCCAAACCGGCTTGCCACTTTTGGCCAATGACCCGCACCTGGGTCTGAGTGCCCCCGCCATCTGGTATTTCGCCAGTCTTCAATCACCTGCCGCTCAGGCCAGTGACGGCAGCCCCATCGGCAGCCTCAATGTGATTGGTGCGACCTTGCCCGGCCTGCCCTTTGTGGTATTGGGTCGCACCACCGGTGTGGCATGGGCTTTCACCAATACCGGTCCCGATGTACAAGACCTGTACCTAGAGCGCATCGACCCCCATGCCAGCCATCGATATCAAACCCCTCAAGGCTGGGCGAGCTTTGAAAAACGTCAGCACACCATCCGAGTCAAGGGGCAAGCGGATGTGGCCTATGAAAGCCGACACACCCGACATGGCCCCATCATCAGCGACGCGAACCCAAGTTACGCCACATGGCTGGACACGACCCGATATGCTCTGGCCTTGCGCTGGAGTGCCTTGGACGAAGACAATGCCACCGTACTGGGAGGCTTGCTGGCCAATCAGGCACGCGATGTCGACGACCTCTTCAACGCCTTTGCCCATCATCACTCACCCATGCAAAGCGCCTTGGCCGCCGACACTCGGGGGGTTATCCGCATGCGCGCCATAGGCCGCTTGCCGATGCGCCATCCGAACAACGACTTGCGCGGCATCGCCCCGGCCCCGGGCTGGGACGACCGTTACGACTGGATGGGCACTGTGCCCTACGCACAAAACCCCCAAGACCTGGGCACACAGGGCTGGATCGCCACCGCCAACCAGCGCATCGTTGGCCCCGACTTCCCCCATCATTTGACCCAGGATTGGGTCTTGCCTTATCGCCACGAACGCATCGTCCAGGGCTTGAAGTCCAAAGCCACACACGACATGGGCTCGATGCAAGAGTTGCAAAACGACATCTATTCGGCCGCCATGATGCGCGTCAAGCCGTTTCTCTTGCAAAGTCGCTCTACACACCCGCTGGCCGCCCAAGCATTTGCCGAGGTCGATCGCTTTGACGGTCTGATGCGTACCGATCGTGCTGCACCACTCATCATGGCGGTCTGGATGGACGAACTGGCGCGTCTTTTGATCACCCCAAAAATCGGGGCAGAGAAATTCAAAGCGCTATATGGTCGACGCGATTTCCGCGCTGGTGTAGAAGGCATGCTGGAGCGCAATGACCTCGCATGGTGTGGTGCTACCGGCTGTCAGGCCGCAGTCACTCAAGCCTTGGGGCAGGCGCTTGACCGCATCGCCCAATGGCAAGGGAAGTCGGTGGCCCAATGGCAATGGGGCCAGGCGCATCCGGCGCGCAGCATGCACCGACCCTTTGACAAGGTGGCCACACTCAATTCATTGTTCAATGTGGAGGTGCCCAGCCCCGGTGACAACTACACCGTCAATGTCGGGCAGTACAACCCTGGCGAGGGCGTGGCCCCATTCGCCAATCGTCACGCGGCATCGCTGCGCGCCATCTACGATTTGGCTGACCTTGAGCGCTCGGTGTTCATCTATCAAACCGGGCAAAGCGGTCTGGCCTTTAGCCCGAGGTACCGCGACATGGCCGAAGAATGGGCCCAAGGCCGCTATCG
>JBEAZY010000119.1:0-16594 GCA_041159205.1 Pseudomonadota bacterium | reverse complement strand
GGCAAGACCGCCGATTTTTTGGTCACCGTCAAGAAAATCGAAGCCTCTCACCTGCCCGAACTGACCGATGAGCTGGCCAAGTCGCTCGGCGTTGCCGGTGCTACCGTCGCCGCACTGCGCGACGACATCGAAAAGAATCTGTCACGCGAAGTCAAAGCCCGCCTGATGGCCCGCAACAAACAGGCCGCCCTCGACGCGCTGGTTGCCAAGGCCGAGCTTGACCTGCCCAAGTCCATCGTCCAAGCCGAAGTCGACCGCCTGATTCAGGGCGCCCGCGAAGACCTCAAGCAGCGCGGCATCAAAGACGCCGACAAAGCCCCCATTCCCGCCGACCTGTTCACCCCCCAGGCCGAGCAGCGCGTGCGCATGGGTCTCGTCGTCGCTGAACTGGTGCGTGCCAACAACCTCAGCGCCACCATGGAGCAGATCAAGGCCCACGTCGACGAACTCGCCGCCAGCTACGAAAAGCCCGAAGAAGTGGTGCGGTGGTATTTCGGTGACAACCGTCGCCTGTCCGAAGTCGAGGCCGTGGTCATTGAAAACAACGTGACCGACCACATCTTAAGCAAGGCCAAGGTCACTGAAAAAGCCTTGGCGTTCGACGAACTGATGGGCCAATGAGCCCTGACTACGGAGATTCTATGAGCGCACTCGACACCCAGGCCCTGGGCCTGATTCCCATGGTCATTGAGCAATCCGGTCGCGGTGAGCGGTCTTATGACATCTATTCCCGTTTGCTCAAAGAGCGGGTGATCTTCATGGTCGGTCCGGTCAATGACCAAAGCGCTAATCTGGTCGTGGCCCAGTTGCTCTTCCTTGAGAGCGAAAACCCCGACAAGGACATTTCGCTCTACATCAACTCGCCCGGCGGGTCGGTCAGCGCCGGCATGTCTATCTTTGACACCATGAATTTCATCAAGCCCGATGTATCCACCTTGTGCATCGGCATGGCCGCCAGCATGGGGGCCTTCCTGCTGGCTGCCGGGGCCAAGGGCAAGCGCTATTCCCTGCCCAATTCGAAAATCATGATCCACCAACCGTTGGGTGGCACTCAGGGCCAAGCCACCGAAATTGAGATTCATGCGCGCGAGATCCTCAAGACCCGCGAACAACTCAATCGCATCCTGGCTGAGAAGACCGGCCAGCCGCTCGAAAAAATCCAGCGCGACACCGAACGCGACTATTACCTGTCGGCGGACGAATCCAAAGAGTATGGCCTGGTCGATCAGGTGATTGCCAAGCGTCCCTGACCCGACAGCCCCGTGCCACGAGGCATGGGGTATTGCAGGACTTCCCTGGCGTTTTGGCGACCGGGAGACCCAAAGTCACTCAAATCCGGGCATTTCTTGTCGATACACCAAGGTCAGGTCAGGAATGGTCTGAAATGGACATTGTTGTTTGGACACCACTTTTGGGCGGTGTGTTTGGTTATCATTAACATTCAAAACTGGATTTCCTGACATGGCCGACACTCAAGGCGCCAATGGCGAAAAAACCCTCTACTGCTCTTTTTGCGGCAAGAGCCAGCATGAGGTCAAGAAACTGATCGCCGGACCCTCTGTGTTCATCTGCGATGAATGCATCGATTTGTGCAACGAAATCATCCGCGACGAGTTGCCTGAAACCGAAATGGCCCGCCAGGCCAAGGGCGATCTGCCCACCCCTGTCCAAATCAAGGCCAATCTGGACCAATACATCATCGGTCAGGAAGTCGCCAAGCGCACCCTGGCGGTCGCCGTCTACAACCATTACAAGCGGTTGCGTCACAAGGAAAAAGCCAAAAAGGACGATGTCGAACTCTCCAAAAGCAACATCCTGCTGATCGGTCCGACTGGTTCGGGCAAGACCTTGCTGGCCCAAACCCTGGCGCGCATGCTGGATGTGCCCTTTGTCATGGCCGATGCGACAACGCTGACCGAGGCGGGTTATGTGGGCGAAGACGTCGAAAACATCATTCAAAAGTTGCTGCAAAACTGCAATTACGAGGTCGATAAAGCCCAGCGCGGCATCGTCTATATCGATGAAATCGACAAGATTTCACGCAAATCCGATAACCCCTCCATCACCCGCGATGTCTCGGGCGAGGGCGTTCAGCAGGCCTTGCTGAAGCTGATTGAAGGCACCATGGCCAGCGTGCCACCCCAAGGCGGGCGCAAGCACCCGAATCAGGATTTTTTACAGGTCGACACCACCAATATCCTGTTCATTTGTGGCGGCGCATTCGCTGGTTTGGAGAAGGTCATTGAAAACCGAACCGAAGCTTCCGGCATCGGTTTTGGGGCCACGGTCAAGAGCAAGCAACAACGCAGCCTGACCGATGTGTTTGCCGAGGTTGAGCCTGAAGACCTGATCAAGTTTGGTCTGATTCCTGAATTGGTGGGGCGCATGCCCGTGGTCGCCACCCTCAACGAATTGACCGAAGAGGCCTTGGTCGAGATCCTGACCGAGCCCAAAAACGCCCTGGTCAAACAATATGCCCGTCTCTTGGCCATGGAAGGGGTGGAGCTGGAGATCCGGCCGGCCGCTTTGCACGCCATCGCCAAAAAGGCACTGGCGCGTAAAACCGGGGCTCGCGGATTGCGCTCCATCCTTGAACACTCGCTGATCGACACCATGTTTGATTTGCCCAATGCCACTCACGTGGAAAAAGTGGTGGTGGATGAGTCCACCATCGAGGACAACCAGCCCCCCCTCCTGGTCTACCAGGAAGCTGCCAAAAAGGCCTGATCATGTCAGCACAGAATTTATTGCCGGCGACCCCTCTCGAACTGCCTTTGTTGCCCTTGCGCGATGTGGTGGTGTTCCCCCACATGGTCATTCCCCTGTTCGTGGGGCGTCCCAAAAGCATTAAGGCGCTGGAAAGCGCCATGGCCGCAGAGCGGCGCATCATGTTGGTGGCGCAGAAGGCCGCCGCCAAGGATGAACCCACGGTGGCCGATATGTTCGAGGTGGGTTCGGTGGCCACCATCTTGCAAATGCTCAAGCTGCCAGACGGCACTGTCAAGGTGCTGGTCGAGGGACAGCAGCGCGCCAGTGTGCTGCACATCGAGGATGGCCCGGAGCATTTTGTGTCACAGGTCGCACCCATCCAGCCTGAGGTGGGCGAAATTGACACCGAAGTCGAGGCCTTGCGTCGCGCGGTGCTTCAGCAGTTTGATCAGTACGTCAAGCTGAATAAAAAAATCCCGCCTGAAATTCTGACCTCCATCGCCAGTATCGATGATGCCGGTCGCCTGGCCGACACCATCGCCGCGCACCTGCCTTTGAAACTGGAAAACAAGCAAGTCGTGCTCGACTTGCCTGAGGTCAAGCCTCGGCTGGAAAACCTGTACGAGCAACTTGAACGCGAGGTCGACATCCTCAATGTCGACAAACGCATACGCAGCCGTGTCAAACGCCAGATGGAGAAGAATCAGCGCGACTTCTACCTCAACGAGCAGGTCAAAGCCATCCAGAAAGAACTGGGCGAAGGCGAAGAGGGCGCGGACATTGAGGAAATTGAAAAGAAGATCAAGGCCGCCAGGATGCCTCAGGAGGCCCGCAAAAAGGCCGATGCCGAGCTCAAGAAACTCAAGCTCATGTCGCCCATGTCCGCCGAAGCCACCGTGGTGCGCAACTACATCGACGTGCTGGTCGGGTTGCCCTGGAGCAAAAAGACCAAGATCAAGCACGATCTCTCTCTGGCGGAGAACGTCCTCAACGAAGATCATTACGGCCTGGAAAAGGTCAAGGACCGCATCCTTGAATATTTGGCGGTGCAACGCCGGGTCGACAAAGTCAAGGCCCCCATCTTGTGTCTGGTGGGGCCGCCGGGCGTGGGTAAAACCTCTTTGGGTCAATCGATCGCCAAGGCGACAGGGCGCAAATATGTGCGCATGGCCTTGGGTGGCATGCGCGACGAAGCCGAGATTCGAGGCCACCGCCGCACTTACATCGGTGCCTTGCCTGGCAAGGTGTTGCAAAGCCTCTCTAAGGTGAACACCCGAAACCCGTTGTTCCTGCTCGATGAAATCGACAAGCTGGGCAGTGATTTCCGGGGGGATCCTTCCAGTGCCTTGCTAGAAGTGCTCGACCCGGAACAAAACCACACCTTCTCCGACCACTATGTCGAAGTTGACTTCGACCTCTCGGATGTGATGTTCGTTGCCACATCCAACTCGATGAATATTCCGCCGGCCCTGCTCGACCGGATGGAAGTCATACGCTTGTCGGGTTACACCGAAGATGAAAAGACCCACATTGCGACCAGTTATCTGCTGCCCAAACAGTTGCGGAACAACGGGGTTAAAGAGGAAGAGTTGCTTGTCGAGGAAAGCGCCATCCGCGATGTGGTGCGTTACTACACCCGTGAAGCCGGTGTCCGAGCGCTTGAGCGTGAGCTCTCCAAAATCTGCCGCAAGGTCGTCAAAGGTCTGCAACTGGGGCAAATGAAGCCCCAGGTGGTGGTGACCGCCGACAACCTGAATGACTTCCTTGGGGTGCGTAAATTCACCTATGGCCGCGCCGACCAGCAAAATCAGGTCGGTCAGGTGGTCGGATTGGCCTGGACCGAGGTGGGGGGCGATTTGCTCACCATCGAATCGGCGGTCATGCCCGGCAAGGGGCAAATCACCCGCACCGGCTCTTTGGGCGATGTGATGAAGGAGTCGGTGGAGGCGGCCCGTACCGTGGTGCGCAGCCGCGCCCGGGTGCTGGGCATCAAAGACGAAATGTTCGAGAAAAAGGACATTCACGTGCACGTGCCCGATGGCGCCACGCCCAAAGACGGCCCGAGCGCCGGTGCCGCCATGACCACGGCCATCGTGTCCACCCTGACCGGCATCCCGGTGCGATGTGATGTGGCCATGACGGGCGAGATCACATTGCGCGGCGAGGTCACCGCCATCGGGGGTTTGAAAGAAAAGCTTCTGGCGGCATTGCGCGGCGGGATCAAGACCGTGCTCATCCCTGAGGAAAACGTCAAAGATTTGCAGGAGATCCCCGACAACGTCAAACAGGGCCTGGAGATCGTGCCGGTCAAGTGGATCGACCAAGTCTTGCAAGTGGCGCTTGAGCGCGAGCCAGAGGCCCTGAAGGACGACGAGCCTGTGGTGGCGCCGGTGGCTGCCGCTCCCGATGCCGACGGGGTTGCTGTGAAACATTAAGGAGAGTTGCGCATTCAAAGCCTGCTTGTGCAGATGCTAAAAAATGCGCTATAATTCGATTCCTACGCGGGAATAGCTCAGTTGGTAGAGCGCAACCTTGCCAAGGTTGAGGTCGCGAGTTCGAGACTCGTTTCCCGCTCCAAATTCCAAAAAGGGAAGCTCTTGCTTCCCTTTTTTATCGGGATCAAGGCGCGGTAGCAAAGCGGTTATGCACCGGATTGCAAATCCGTGTAGGTCGGTTCGACTCCGGCCCGCGCCTCCAGTATGAAATCACTCGTGCATATAACGTCGCACGATCTATTGGCATCGGCATTAGCTGCGTTGGTTTCCCTTTTGATGCCCGCTCTCACTCTTTGGCTAACATGAGCCCACTGGTAACACCTGATCCTGGGAGTCAGGGCACCTGCTTATGATGGGGGTACAAACGTTCACAAATGCGCAGCCATGGCCAAAGACCATTCCCAGATGGAAGACAGCAACACCTCGGGCAACCCATCCATCCACGAGGTTTCAGACCCTCGCCGTCGAACCCTGATGCAAGGTGCCGGATGGGCCGCTTTTGCGGCTCTGCTGCAACCTCTGACCGCTTGCGTCAGCCTACCCCCCGGCGCGCCGCGAGGCATCGGATTTCAGTCGATTCCGGCGGGTTTCGGTGACACTTTGGTGGTTCCCCCGGGCTATGTGGCCCAAGTGCTCGCCCCATGGGGCGAGCCCATCGGCTTGCCAGGTCGCATGCCGGCTTTTCGTTTCGATGCCAGCAATAGCGCAGAGGAACAAGGGGTGCAAATGGGCATGCACCACGACGGTCTCGAGTTCTTTCCCATCAACGGCAGTTCCACCCATGGCCTGATTGCGCTCAATCACGAGTACACCGACGACGGTCTTTTGCACCCGGATGGCTTTCGGCCCATGAATGCCGAAAAAGTTCGCAAATCTCAAAACGCCCATGGTTTGTCGGTCTATGAGGTCCAATGGGCGGGGAACCGCTGGGAGATGGTACGCCCATCGCGTTGGGCCAGACGGGTCACCCTGAGCACCCCATTTCAGGTCAGCGGTCCGGCCGCCGGTCACCCCCTCTTGCGCACCTCATCCGATCCACAAGGCCGCACCGTGCTGGGCACACTGAATAACTGCGCCAGCAGTCAAACCCCTTGGGGCACCTACTTGTCGGGGGAAGAAAACTGGATGTTTTATTTCGGCGGCGGCTCGAACATCAGTGCGCACCACCGTCGTTGGGGCATGCGGGAAAAAAGCGCATACGGCTGGGAAGCGCACGACCCGCGCTTTGATGCCACCCAAAACCCCAACGAGCCCAATCGCTTCGGCTGGGTGGTTGAACTCGATCCACATGACCCCGAAAGCACGCCGATCAAACGCACGGCCCTGGGTCGCGCCGCCCATGAGGGAGCCTGGGTTGCGTTGACACGCGATCAAAGGGCGGTGGTTTACTCAGGCGAGGATGCGCGCTTTGAGTACATTTATAAATTTGTCAGCCGCGATGCCATGCGCACGGGTGGCGCGCGTGCCAATCGTGAATTGCTTGACCATGGCACGCTGTATGTGGCGCGTTTTGACGCCGACGGCACAGGCCGTTGGTTGCCCCTGGTGCATGGCGTGGGTCCTTTGACGGCCGACAATGGTTTTGCCGATCAAGGTGAGGTATTGATCAAGGCGCGCCAAGCCAGCGATCTCCTGGGTGCCACCAAAATGGATCGCCCCGAATGGCTGGCCATCGACAAAGACTCGCGCTGGGTTTATTGCACCCTGACCAACAACAGCGCCCGTGGCCAAGACACACAGCCGGGCGTCGATGCCGCCAATCCTCGTGTCAACAATGTCATGGGCCAAATCATCCGATGGAAGGAAGAGGGTGATTTTGATGGACTGGGCATGGTTTGGAATCATTTGTTGCTGGCGGGCGACCCCGCCAATGATCGCGTCGATGCGCGAGGCAACATCCAAGGTGACCTCTTCGCGTGCCCCGACGGGGTGTGCTTTGGCCCCAATGGCTTGCTCTGGATCCAGACCGATGCCCACGCGACCCAGATGTACAAAGGCGAAATGGCTCGCATGGGCAACAACCAGATGCTGGCCTGCGACCCCCAAACTGGTGAGGTGCGTCGATTCCTCACGGGTCCCACGAATTGTGAAATCACCGGGGCTACTTTCACCCCGGACGGGCGACATCTCTTCATCAGCGTCCAGCACCCCGGCGAAACCCCGTCCGACCGCAGCGACCCGGCCCAACCTCAGCGGTACTCCAATTGGCCGGATTTCCGCACTGATGGTCGCCCGCGCTCGGCCAATGTGGTCGTCCGTCGACTGGACGGTGGCATCATCGGCAGCTGACCCCCAACACCCTGGAGCCTCGTTTTGGAAGTTTCATTTGTCGAAGAAATCAAGGCCTTGCGACTGGGATCGGGCCACACCTTTCACGGTGAAGGCATTTTGGCCATCACCAAAGCGCTGTTACAAGCCGGGGTGTCGTATGTCGGCGGCTACCAGGGCGCGCCGGTTTCGCATCTGCTTGATGTCATGGTGCAGGCCAAGCCCTATATGGACGAATTGGGCGTACATGTCGAAGCCTGTTCGAACGAGGCTTCAGCCGCCGCCATGTTAGGGGCCTCCATTCATTACCCGGTGCGCGGCGCCGTCACCTGGAAGTCGATCGTTGGCACCAACGTGGCTGCCGACGCGCTCTCTAACCTGTCCTCGCCCGGCGTCACGGGTGGCGTGCTGATCGTGGTGGGCGAAGATTATGGAGAGGGTGCCAGCGTCATTCAAGAGCGCACCCATGCATATGCCTTGAAGTCGGGCATGTGCTTGCTTGACCCTCGTCCCGATCTGCCGCAGATGGTGAGCTTGGTCGAGCAAGGATTCGAACTGAGTGAGGCCAGCCACATGCCGGTCATCCTAGAGCTGCGCATACGCGCTTGCCATGTGCGGGGTAGCTTTGAAGCCAAAGACAACCTTGCTCCGCGCTGGTCGAAACAAAACCTCATTCAAGACCCCGCCCGTTTTGACTACATGCGTTTGGCACACCCGCCGGTCACCTTTGTACAAGAAAAAATCAAAGCCACCGAACGCATACCCGCGGCTCGCCGCTTCATCCGTGAACGCGGCTTGAACGAAACCCTGCCCGGTCACCGGCATGCCGATCTGGGGTTGGTGGTGCAGGGTGGTTTGTACAACACCCTGATACGCACCTTGCAGCAGTTTGGCTTGGCCGATGCCTTTGGTCGCAGCAGCCTGTCCATTCATGTGCTCAATGTCACCTGGCCGCTGGTGCCTGAAGACCTCAGTTCGTTTTGTACCGACAAGCAGGCCGTTTTGTTGCTGGAAGAAGGTCAACCCGAATACATCGAACAAGAATTGGCCCTGGCCTTGCGCCGACTCGACTTGCAAACCCCTTTGCACGGCAAAGACCTGTTGCCCAGCGCCGGAGAGTACACCGCCGAAGTCATGGCGGCCGGTTTAATGGCTTTTCTCGATCTTCACCGACCCAGCGCAGTCCCCGAATCCACCCGGCAGTGGTTGCGTGGTAACGCAGAACGTCGCCGGGACGTGCAGCAGACCCTGGGGCAGCCCTTGCCGGCCCGTCCGCCGGGCATGTGCATCGGTTGTCCCGAGCGACCGGTGTTCGCGGCATTGAAACTGGCCCAACAAGACGTGGGACCGGTGCATATCTCTGGCGACATCGGTTGTCATGCCTTGGCCACCTTCGAACCGTTCTCGGTGGGACACTCGATCCTGGGTTATGGCATGAGCCTGGCCAGCCGCGCCGGTGTCTCGCCGCTCATGAAGCGCCGGGTGCTCTCGGTCATGGGCGATGGGGGCTTTTGGCACAACGGCTTGTTGACAGGGGTGCAAAGCGCGCTCTTCAACGGCGACGACGCAGTCTTGTTGATTTTTAAAAATGGCTACACCTCCGCCACCGGCACCCAGGACATCATCAACACACCACCTGAGCAGGTCAAGCAATCGGTCGATGACAAGCGGCAAAGCTTGGCGCATACCAACCAGACCATCGAGCAGACCCTGAAAGGATTGGGCGTGCAGTGGTTGCGTACCGTGCACACCTACCATGTCGACGAAATGCGCTCGACCCTGACCGAGGCCTTCACCACCTCGTTCCAGGGCCTCAAAGTCATCGTTGCCGAGGGCGAATGCCAACTGGAGCGCCAGCGTCGCATCAAACCCTGGCTGGCGTCTTTGCTCGCGCGCGGTGAGCGTGTCGAGCGTGTCAAGTACGGTGTCGACGAGGATGTGTGTAACGGCGACCACGCCTGTATCCGTTTATCAGGTTGCCCGACGTTGACATTGAAAGACAACCCGGATCCCCTGAAGGTCGACCCGGTGGCCACCGTCATCGACGGTTGCGTGGGATGCGGATTGTGTGGTGCCAATGCCCATGCCGCCACCTTGTGTCCTTCGTTTTACCGTGCCGAAGTGGTGCAAAACCCCCGCTGGCCCGAGCGCCTGCTGGGTGGCTTGCGCAGCGTCGCTCGCCAGTGGCTGCAAAGGGCTTGACATGACTGCACCCATCTCTATTTTGTTGTGTGCCTTGGGCGGCGAGGGCGGCAGCGTGCTGGCCGATTGGTTGGTTGAAGCGGCCCGCCATGCGGGTCATCCGGCCCAGGCGACTTCGGTGCCCGGTGTGGCCCAGCGCACCGGTGCCACCACTTATTACCTGGAAATCTATCCAGAACCATTCAGCGCCCTCGGCGGACAACGCCCGGTATTGGGGCTGAACCCCTTGCCGGGCCGGCTCGATGCCCTGATTTCGTCCGAGTTGCTCGAGACCTCGCGCCAAATGGCCCAGGGCATGGCCTCGGCAGATCGCACTTTGGTCATCAGCCATGGGGGCAGGGCGCTCACCACCGCTGAGAAAATGGTGATGGGCGACGGTCGAGTAAGCGCCACCGCATTGACCGAACTGGTTGCCCAATTCAGCCGCGCCCACCATGTGCTGGACATGGCCGATTTGACCCGTCAGGCGGGTACCGTCGTCAGCGCGGTCATGCTGGGTTGCATTGCCGCCAGTGATTTGCTGCCTTTTGACCGTTCCATCTACGAGGTCGTCTTGGCCGGCGACAGCGCCAGCGCCCGCGCCAGCCAGCGCGGTTTCGCCTTGGGTCATGCCGCGATCACCCGTCAACGCGAGCAACAGCGTTACCTCGAGGTCTTGTGGGCCGAACCCAAGGTCGATGCTGCCCCTGTGCTGTCGGCCGAATGGGCCTCCCAGTTCCCCGCCGATACGCACCCTGTACTGGCCTTGGCGCAGGCGCGATTGCTGGAGTACCAAGGACCAGCCTATGGGGCCTTGTATTTGCGTCGAATGCAAAGCGTGTTGCAGGCCGAGCAGGCCGCCAGCCCCGGGACCGAGCAATACCCCATCACCCGTGAAGTCGCGCGTTGGATGGCGCTTTGGATGGCTTTTGACGACATCATCCGCGTGGCCGACTTAAAAAGCCGCGCCAACCGCATGGCGCGCTTGCGCCGCGAGACACGCGCGGGGGAGCACGATCTGCTGAAGATTTACGACCACTTCAAACCTGGGGTGCCCGAAATCGCCGGCCTTTTGCCACCCGCATGGGCCGAGCGCGCCTTGAATTGGGATCGCCATCGGATGACACAAGGGCGCACCCCCTGGGCACTGCCGATCAAGGTGGCCACGCACACCCTCGGAGGCTGGTTGATGCTGCGCCTGTTGGCGTCTTTGCGCTGGCTGCGTCCACTGGGGAGCCGATATGCGGCCGAGCAGGCTCAAATCGAATGCTGGCTACAGGCCCTTGTGCAGGCCACCCGCATCAGTCCGGTGTTGGGCCTAGAGGTCGCGCGATGCGGTCAGTTGGTGAAAGGTTACGGCAGTACGCATGATCGATCGCGCCGCAACTTGCAACATATCCTGACCCATGGCTTGGCCAGCGACATTCCCGTCAACGCTCAATTGGAGCGCATCGAGCGTTGGCGTCTTGCCGCCTTGCAAGACGAAGCCGGACAGGCTTTGGATCAGGCCTTGGCGCAGCACGGCGCCCCTGCGCGACCGGTGCCCGAACAACCGATTTTGTGGATGAAAAACCCGCGCACCGGCCGACCTTAAGGTGGGGTCGGTAGAAATCACAAATAAATAAGGAGATTCCCGTATGAAATCCATTCCATCTGCACTGACCTTCTCGCGACGCGTGCTGGCGGCCAGCCTCTTGGTCACGGGTCTGTTGGGCACGGCCTGGGCACAAAATTGGCCCGCCAAGCCCATTCGCATTGTGGTCAACTTTCCACCCGGCGGCGCCGCAGACCAGATCGCTCGCGCCATCGGCACACCATTGGCCGAAGCCTTGGGGCAAAGTGTGGTGGTGGAAAACCGTGCCGGGGCTAACGGTAATCTGGGCGGGGAAGTGGTGGCCCGTTCAGTGGCCGATGGTTACACCCTGTTGATGAGCTCGGGGGGCATGGTGTCGGTCAATCCACACATCTACGCCCGCATGCCCTTTGACCCTGTCAAGGAGCTCACCCCCGTGGCTTCAGCTGCCCGGGTGCTGGTGTTCCTCGTCACCAAGCCGTCCTTGCCGGTCAACACCGCGCAAGAATTTTTAGACTACGTCAAAGCCAATCCGGGTCGCCTCTCGTATGGCTCGGCAGGCAACGGCAGCTCGCCCCATTTGGCCGGCGAAATGATGAAGAGCCAAGCCGGCTTATTCGCTGTGCATGTGCCTTATCGCGGTGCGGCACCGGCCCTGCAAGACCTGTTGGCCGGTCAGATCGATTTCTACTTCGACCCCGGCATAGGCCTCAATCAGGTACGCGCCGGTCGGCTGAAACTCTTGGCCGTGGGCAGCCCCAAGCGCTCGCCGCTGTTCCCCCAGGTGCCTACCCTGGACGAGGTGGGCTTGAAGGGCTTTGATGCCGATACCGTGTTCGGTTTCTATGCCCCGGCAGGCACCCCCTCAGAGGTGGTGGCCTTGCTCAATCGCGAGATCAACCGTGTCCTGGCCACAACAGCGGTGAAAGACCGCATACAAGCCCTGGGGGGCGAGGCCTTGCCCCTGAGCCCGGCCGAATTTGCGGCCAAGGCGCAAGAAGATTCCAAGCGCTTTGGCGCCATCATCCGTGAGCGCAAGATCGTCGGCGACTGATTTTGAATGCCGGTTTAAACCAAGTCTTTAGGCGGAAGTTATACCAGCCATCGCTGCTCGATCAAATTGGGCTCTGTCTGGACTTTTTGAACGGGTACCCAAGTAAAACAATTGGGTCGGGTGTGCGTGCATGCGAACTCAGCTTTTTCATAAGACTCTAAATAGGGTTTCTGAGTGGCAAGGCGACGCTGAGAGGTCTATCTGTGATGGTTTTTTGCGCTCACCCTTGTAATTGGTGCATGACCCTTGGTTTTGATCGGGCATCGGCACGTCCCGGGTGCAGAAATGCGCGCCAAATTGGTGCGCGCGAGGTATTGAGCGGATGATCAACACCAAATAGGCTTGGCACAGCTCTTGCGAAAACAGTGCATCCCCCGAACAGGGGCCACCACTGTGACACCAGGAGGCAAAATGTCAAGCCCACGCCCGCCGCTTTTTCCCAAGGACACGCTCGCCGTCCGAAAGGCCCATGAGCCTTACGACAGCGATCGCCCCCTCTTGATGCATTGTGCTTGTGGGCAGGATCATCCTCCGGGGCGACATGATCAGGCCACCCTGGCACAAAGTGCCGAAGAGTTCGGGCGCGACTTTGTTGAGGCCACTTTGGTGAAAGCACTGTTCCCGGTCGATGCTGTGCGCCGAGGCTTTCTAAGAGCAGTCGGCGCTTCGACCGCCCGCGCAGCCATCGCTTCGGTCTTGCCCATCGGCGCCATGCAAGCCATGGCGCAGGAGCGCGGGACGCCGGAAAAGAAAGACCTCAAGATCGGGTTCATTGCCATCACGTGTGCCAGCCCGCTGATCATGGCTGATCCCTTGGGCTTTTACCGGCGTGAGGGACTCAATGTGCAGCTCATGAAAACGGCCGGCTGGGCGCTGATCAGGGACAAGATGATCAATAAGGAGCACGACGCCAGCCACTTTTTGTCGCCCATGCCGATCGCCATGAGCATGGGCTTGGGCAGCAACCAGGCCGATATGAATGTGGCCAGCATACAGAATACGAATGGACAGGCCATTACCCTGCATGTCAAGCACAAAGACAAGCGCGATCCTAAGGCGTGGAAGGGTTTCAAGTTCGCCGTGCCTTTCGAGTACTCGATGCATAACTTTTTGTTGCGCTACTACCTGGCCGAAAACGGCCTGAACCCCGATACCGACGTACAGATCCGTGTCACGCCGCCGCCCGAAATGGTGGCCAATCTGCGCGCCGGCAATATCGACGGCTTTCTCGGCCCCGATCCGTTCAACCAGCGGGCGGTGTATGACGAGGTGGGCTTCATCCATATCTTGTCCAAGGAAATCTGGGACGGCCACCCCTGCTGTGCATTTGGCATGAGCGATGCCTTTATCAAGCAAAACCCCAACACCTTTGCGGCCTTGTACCGTTCAGTGCTGACCGCCAGCCATATGGCCAGCCAGGCCAAAGACCGTGACCTGATTGCCAAGGTGATTGCCCCGGCGCAATACCTGAACCAACCCGAGACCGTGATCTCGCAAGTGCTCACTGGGAAGTTTGCCGATGGCTTGGGTGGCGTGAAAAACGTGCCTGATCGTGCCAATTTTGACCCCGTGCCTTGGCAGAGCATGGCGGTCTGGATGCTGACCCAGATGAAGCGTTGGGGCTACATCAAGGGCGATGTGAACTACCGCCAAATCGCCGAAAAGGTCTTTTTGCTCACCGATGCCAAGAAGTACATGGCAGAGGCCGGTTTTAAGCCCCCAGAGGGCGCTTACCGCAAGTTCAAGGTCATGGGCAAAGAGTTCGATCCCGCCAAGCCCGATGAGTATCTGAAGTCGTTTGCCATACACAAGGCGACATGAACATGAGCGCCAGCACACATTTGAATTTGCGAGCCGCCTTGGTGTCGATTCTGATTTTTGTCGTCTTTTTGGCGGTCTGGCATGTCAGCACACTGCCTGCGGCCAGTGCGCCCAACTCCACGGCCACCGCAGCGCTGACCCCGGAGCAAATCGAATATGCCAAGTTGATGGGTAAAAGCGTTGACGCACCCAAGAAGACCGATGGATTTCCGAGCCCGGGTCAAATGGTGACGACCTTTGTCAGTCAGCTGACCCATCCGTTTTATGACAACGGTCCCAACGATAAGGGCATCGCCATTCAACTGGCTCATTCTCTGGCCCGGGTGGGCTTGGGTTTCATTTTGGCTTGTCTTGTGGCGCTGCCTCTGGGGTTTGTGATTGGCATCAGCCCCTTGCTGTCGCGTGCCTTTGACCCTTTTATTCAGGTCCTCAAACCCATCAGCCCGCTGGCCTGGATGCCACTGGCCCTGTACACGATCAAAGACTCGAGCATCTCAGGCATTTTTGTGATCTTTATTTGTTCAGTCTGGCCGATGTTGATCAACACTGCATTTGGCGTGGCATCCGTCAAGCGTGAGTGGCTGAATGTGGCGTTGACGCTGGAGGTGTCTTGGTGGCGCAAGGCATTTTTGGTGATCTTGCCCGCTGCTGCCCCCACCATTTTGACAGGCATGCGGATCAGCATGGGCATCGCCTGGCTGGTGATTGTGGCTGCCGAAATGTTGGTCGGGGGTACCGGCATTGGCTACTTTGTCTGGAACGAGTGGAACAACCTGTCGCTCACCAATGTGATTTTTGCGGTGGTGATGATAGGCGTGGTGGGCATGTTGCTGGATCTGATGTTTGCCCAGTTGCAAAAGGTGGTGACTTATGTGGAGTGAAGTCTCCCAGCGAGTGGCCGCGGCCACACCCAGCCCCTTGGATAAGACCATGACGAGTTTTTTGAAGATTGAAGGTCTGAGCAAGACCTATACCCCAGGCAAACCCGTGTTTGATCAGGTTAACTTTGACATTGATAAGGGGGAGTTTGTCTGTGTGATCGGGCATTCGGGTTGTGGCAAAACCACCATCCTGAATGTGCTGGCCGGTCTGGATACCGCCAGCGGCGGCCATGTGATCATGGACGGTCGAGAGATCAATGGCCCCAGCCTGGAGCGCGGCGTGGTGTTTCAGGGGCATGCACTCATGCCATGGCTGTCGGTGCGGCGCAACATTGCCTTTGCGGTGCAGTCACGCTGGCCGGATTGGAAACCGGCTCAGGTCAATGCCCACGTCGAAAAATTCGTGGACCTTGTCGGGCTCTCGCACGCCATCGATAAAAAGCCATCGCAACTCTCGGGCGGCATGAAACAGCGTGTCGGCATTGCCCGTGCCTTCTCGATCCAACCCAAGATGCTGCTGCTTGACGAGCCCTTTGGGGCGCTGGATGCGCTCACCCGGGGTTCGATCCAGGACGAGTTGATGCAGATCGTGCGCGAAACGCGACAGACGGTGTTCATGATCACCCACGATGTGGATGAAGCCATTTTGCTCTCTGATCGAATTTTGCTCATGAGCAACGGCAGCGAGACCGCCATGGGCTATGTGCCTGGTGGCATCGCCGAAGTTGTGAGCAACCCCTTGCCGCGCGAACGCACCCGCAGCCAGTTGCACCATCTCGACGGCTACTACCCCTTGCGCAATCACGTCGTTGACTTTCTGGTCAGCCGTGCGCGCGCCGGGCACTGAAATTTTTTTAAACCATTGGAGTACACCCATGAACCGCAATGACGTGACAGAAAAAATCATCTCTACCAAAGTGTCCAAGGGCATGAAATGGGAGGCCATCGCCAAAAAGGTCGGCGAGTCCAAAGAGTGGACCACCGCCTTGTGCATGGGCCAAATGACTGCCACCCCGGCCCAAGCCAAGGCTCTGGGCAAGTTGTTTGGCCTGACGGCAGAGGAACAGAAGTGGTTGCAAGTGGTGCCCTACAAAGGCTCGTTGCCCACCCCCGTGCCGACCGACCCTTTGATCTATCGCTGGTACGAAATTGTCAGCGTATACGGCACCACGATCAAGGAATTGATTCATGAAGAGTTTGGCGACGGCATCATGAGCGCGATTGACTTCAGCATGGACATTCAGCGCGAGCCCGACCCCAAGGGCGATCGCGTCAATGTGGTGTTGTCTGGAAAATTCCTGCCCTACAAGACCTATTGAACGATCTGACTTGATCATGAGCGTGCCTTTGCCTGACCCACTGAGGATGGCCAGTTTGCAACTCTCGGCGGCTCATGGTGAGCCTGAAGCCCAGTACGAACTGGCCTTGCTCTTTTTGCGAGGACAGGGGGTGGCGCACGACCCAGTACAAGCCCGCCACTGGCTCAGGTTGGCGGCACAGCAGGGCCACGCCCCGGCGGTGTCGCTCATGACGGGTATTCCGCAGGGGCATGTGGTCAACGGTCCCTAGGTCAGTACTGGTGTCATGCGAGACCGATTTTGAGTAGTCATCC
>JBEAZY010000118.1:0-5433 GCA_041159205.1 Pseudomonadota bacterium | reverse complement strand
GAGCCCTTCGAAGAAATCATGGGGCTGTGCGCGACCGTCGAGCGACCGGGCCAAAAGGGGTCCTGGATTGGCGCCGAAATGATCGAGGCTTATGGGCAGTTGCACCGCTTGGGACACGCCTTTTGCCTGACCGCGCGGGTGGACGGCGAACGGGTCGGTGGCTTGTACGGGGTCAACCTGGGGCGCATGGTGTTTGGCGAATCGATGTTCTCCTTGCGCACCAATGGCTCCAAAATGGCTTTGGCGGCATTGGTGGCCTGGGCCCGCCACCACCAGCTGCCCCTGATCGATGCCCAGCAAGACACCGCCCACCTGCGCAGCCTCGGGGGCGAAACCCTGCGGCGCGCCCCATTCATGGCAGAAATGCGGCCGCTGACGCCACAGAGCGCACCGGAGCGGTCTTTTTCGCCTATATTGTGGTCACTGCTTTGGCCTGAACGAAAGTGACCCACCTCCACGATCTCCCCCTTCAGTCGTTGCAGTTTTATGCCACGGCCCCCTACCCCTGCAGCTATCTGCCCCAGCGGCAGGCGCGCTCTCAAGTGGCCACCCCCAGCCATTTGATCCATAACGAAACCTATTCAGAGTTGGTCGCCATGGGGTTTCGCCGCAGCGGCATGTTCACTTACAGGCCCTATTGCGACGGTTGCCGCGCTTGCGTGCCACTCAGGGTCAATGTGGCCCAATTCGATCCGAACCGGAGTCAGCGCCGCAGTCTGCGTCAACATGGCTCGCTGCAAGCCCGGGTGCTCAAGCTGGGTTATGTGCCCGAGCATTACCAACTGTATTTGCGCTACCAGAATGGTCGCCATGCCGGCGGGGGCATGGACCACGACAGCATCGACCAATACACCCAGTTTTTATTGCAAAGCCGGGTCAACTCAAGGCTGATCGAATTTCGCGAGCGCGATGACCAAGGCCGTGCGGGGGCCCTGAAAATGGTCTCGATTCTTGATGTGCTGAACGACGGTTTATCGGCGGTCTACACCTTTTATGACCCTGATGACAAGGCCAGTTATGGTACCTATGGGGTGCTGTGGCAGATTGAACAGGCGCGACAGTTGGGCTTACCCTGGCTGTACCTGGGCTATTGGATCAGGGACAGTCAAAAAATGAATTACAAAAGCCACTTTCGACCTTATCAGCTTCTGATGGATGGGCGTTGGGAAGATGCCGGGGCCTGAAAAAGTCGCGATAAGATATCGCCATGCGAAAAAATGAAGCTCTCACGAACGCCGCCCCTGCCATTCAGGTGATCGAGCGCATGTTCAGCCTCATCGACGTGTTGGCCTCGCGCGAAGAACCGGTGAGTTTGAAAGAAATCAGCGAAAAAACAGGCCTGCACCCGTCCACGGCCCACCGCATACTGAATGATCTGGCCTTGGGCCGGTTTGTCGATCGGCCCGAGGCAGGCAGTTATCGCCTGGGCATGCGATTGCTTGAGTTGGGCAACCTCGTCAAGGCCCGCCTGAGTGTGCGCGATGCCGCACTGCAACCCATGCGGGAACTGCATCGACTGATCCAACAACCCGTCAACCTCAGTGTCCGTCAGGGCGATGAGATTGTTTATATTGAGCGCGCCTATAGCGAACGCTCCGGCATGCAGGTGGTGCGCGCCATCGGCGGCCGCGCGCCATTGCACCTGACCTCGGTGGGCAAATTGTTCCTGGCTCAGGAAGAGGCCCCTAGGCTGAGGGCTTACGCCACCCGTACCGGGCTGTCAGGCAATACGCGCAACAGCCTCACGCAATTGAGCGCGCTCGAGCGCGAGTTGGCCCGGGTCCGTCAACAACACACGGCACGCGACAACGAAGAATTGGAACTGGGGGTGCGCTGCATGGCCGCAGGCATCTACGATGACCAACACCGCCTGGTGGCCGGACTGTCCATTTCCGCACCGGCCGACCGGCTGGATGAGGGTTGGTTGCCCCGGCTGCAGGCCACCGCCAGCGAGATCTCCAGGGCCTTGGGCGACAAGACAGCCTGAGTCCGCTCAGGTTCTGGGCCCGGACACCAGCATGGGTGATTGGCCCAGGGCATGATGCGCTTCGATCCAGCGTCTCACCCGCTCGGCATCGGCCACCCTACCCAATTTGCCGGCCGAGTCAAGAAACACCATGATCAGTTGCCGGCCGCCGATGCGTGCCTGCATGACCAGGCATTGACCCGCCTCTGAAATATAGCCCGTCTTTTGCAAGCCGATGTCCCAGTGCGGGTTGCTGATCAGCCGGTTGGTGGAACGGTATTGCAGGGTCTGCCGACCCACTTCGACCACATGGCTGGGAGAGGTGGACAACTGGCGCAGCAAGGGGTCCTGGTAGGCGGTTCCCACCAAGACCGCCAAATCACGGGCACTGGACTGGTTTTTGCTGGACAAACCCGTGGGCTCGACATAGCGGGTGTCGCGCATGCCCAATTGAACCGCCTTCGCATTCATCAAGCGCACAAAAGCCGTCATCCCGCCGGGATAGGTTCGACCCAGGGCGTGGGCGGCCCTGTTCTCACTGGACATCAAGGCCAGGTGAAGCATTTCACCCCGGCTGAGGACCGAACCCACCTTGAGGCGGGAGGAACTGCCTTTTTCGGTATCCACATCGTCCTGGGTGATGGTGATGGGCTCGTCCAGATCGAGTCTGGCCTCGCTCACAATCAGGCCCGTCATCAACTTGGTGATTGAGGCGATGGGCAGCACCGCGTGATCGTTCTTGCTGAACAGCACTTCCTGGGTGTCTTGGTCAACCACATAAGCCACACTGGATTTGAGGTCCAGCTCATCCGTCACCGCATGCAAACCCGCCAGTTGGCCGTAGGAAGGACGCGGGGCCACATCGGCAGACACCTTGCGGGCTTTGATGGGCGTCTGCAGGGTCTTGGCAGCCACCTTGCGGATGGGCTGAGGAATTTTGTGTTTGGTTTTGGACCCGCCAGACTGTGCCTGCCTGGAATTGGAACCATTCGATTGGGCTTGCACGGGGCAAACCGAGAGTGCCGCCACCAGCAAGGCGACACACAGCGGGGCGAGCCGGGGCAAGGGAAGTCCTGTGCGTCGATCTTTGATCATCCGCACAGTATAGCAAGGAAAAAATATCACGCAAGAACATAGACTTGCGTGATATTCCTCAGGTTTACCCTTGGGCCGCCACCCGTTCTGCCTTGCTGTGCAGCTTATTCAGGGCACTGAGGTAGGCCTTGGCCGAGGCCACAATGATGTCCGGATCGGCCCCGACCCCGTTGACCACCCGACCGCTGTTTTGCAGGCGCACGGTCACCTCGCCTTGGCTTTCGGTCGATCCGCTGATGGCGTTGACCGAATACAGCACCATCTCGGCGCCACTCTTGACATGGTTCTCGATGGCCTTCAGAGAGGCATCCACCGGACCGTTGCCGTCCGAACTGCTCTTGACCTCGGTGCCATCGATCGTGAAGACGATGGTGGCCTGTGGCTTTTCCCCGGTTTCGCTGCGCTGATTGAGCGAGATGAAGCCATACTGCTCGTGTTCGTGGGTGACGCTCTCTTCACTCACCAGTGCCAGGATGTCTTCGTCAAAGATTTCGCTCTTGCGGTCGGCCAACTCTTTGAATTTGGCAAAGGCACTGTTGATATCGGCCTCGGATTGCATCTCAACCCCCAAATCGATGAGGCGTTGCTTGAAGGCATTGCGACCACTGAGCTTGCCCAGCACGATCTTGTTGGCGCTCCAGCCCACATCTTCGGCCCGCATGATCTCGTAGGTGTCTCGCGCCTTGAGTACCCCGTCCTGGTGAATCCCGGAAGCGTGGGCAAAGGCATTGGCCCCGACCACGGCTTTGTTCGGCTGCACCACAAATCCGGTGGTCTGACTGACCATGCGACTGGCCGCCACGATGTGCTGGGTGTCGATGCCCACATCGATGCCGAAGTAGTCGCGCCGAGTCTTGACCGCCATGACGACCTCTTCCAGAGAACAGTTGCCGGCACGCTCGCCCAAACCGTTGATGGTGCACTCGATTTGCCGGGCACCGCCGATCTTGACCCCGGCCAGCGAGTTGGCGACCGCCATGCCCAGGTCGTTGTGGCAATGCACAGACCAAATGGCTTTGTCGCTGTTGGGCACCATTTCGCGCAGTTTGCGGATGTACTCGCCATACAACTCAGGGATGGCATAGCCCACGGTATCGGGGATGTTGATGGTGGTGGCGCCTTCAGAGATCACGGCTTCGACCACACGGGCCAGGAAGTCGAGTTCACTGCGATAACCGTCTTCGGCGCTGAACTCGACATCCCCGCAAAGGTTGCGGGCAAAACGCACCGCCTGACGGGCTTGTTCCAGCACTTGCTCAGGGCTCATGCGCAACTTTTTCTCCATATGCAGTGGCGAGGTCGCGATGAAAGTGTGGATGCGTGAGCGCTGGGCCCCCTTGAGGGCCTCGGCGGCGCGCGCGATATCGCGGTCGTTGGCACGCGAGAGCGAACATACGGTCGAGTCTTTGATGGCGTTGGCGATGTTCTGCACGGCTTCGAAGTCTCCGTTCGAACTGGCGGCAAAACCGGCCTCGATCACATCGACTTTCAGCCGCTCCAACTGGCGCGCGATGCGCAGCTTTTCGTCCTTGGTCATGGACGCACCGGGGGATTGCTCTCCGTCGCGCAAAGTGGTGTCAAATATGATCAGCTTGTCGGCCATGATGATCTCCGTGATCGGCGCCTGGGTGAGGCGGTTGGGGTTCAAAAAAACAAAAAGCCCGTTGCGTGTGCAGACGGGCTGGTTGGAGTGGATCGCGCGTGCGACTACATCAGCCCGGGGCGGGACAGCAGTAGTAGAGCCAGCGAGAAGTTCATAGATGTGAATTTAGCACAATTTTGGCCGGCCGGTGCATCTTGTGTCATTTGTGCAACCCCGCCTCGTCGGGCTCATCGGTCGATGTGCTGATGACGCTGGTCTGCAGGCCCTTGGCCCGACGCCAGGCGTACACCACATAACCACTCAGGCCGTAGAGCACAAACAGGGAAAACAGCACCACAGGCGGATGAATATTGATGACGGCTATGGTCAGGGCAATGGCGACGATGAAAGCGAACGGCACGCTCTTTTTCATCGAAAAATCCTTGAAACTGTAAAACGGCACATTGGTCACCATGGTGAGGCCACTGACCAGACACATGGCAAAGACAAACCAGCGCACGTCCCCGGCAGGGACTTCGAGGTCGGTCATCAGCCACACCAGGCCCATGACGAGGGCGGCAGCGGCCGGCGAGGGCAAGCCCTGAAAGTAGCGCTTGTCCACCACGGCGGTGTTGACATTGAATCGCGCCAGCCGCAGCGCGGCACAGGCGCAGTACACAAAAGCGGCGATCCAGCCCCAGCGCCCCAGGGGGCGCAGGGCCCACTCGTAGGCGATCAGGGCCGGGGCCGCCCCGAAAGACACCATGTCCGAGAGCGAATCCATCTGCTC
>JBEAZY010000117.1:0-6914 GCA_041159205.1 Pseudomonadota bacterium | reverse complement strand
GTGACTTTGAGGCCCCGCGACTCGAGAATCGCTGCGAGGGAGGCTGAGGCGATCCCTTTGCCCAGGGATGACACCACACCGCCAGTGACGAAGACAAATTTGGTCATGTCCAGTGCGGGAGACGTCTCCCGGGAGGTGGTAAAGCGAGATTATAGGGGTTGAAATCCGGTTCCGGGCAAGTCCAACGCCCCCCGCCCCCCCCGACTTAGAATGCACAACCATGAACGATCTGGCCAATAAACGCATCATCCTGGGCTTGAGCGGCGGCATTGCCTGCTACAAAGCGGCGGAATTGTGCCGTGCGATGATCAAAGAAGGGGCCTCGGTGCAGGTCGTCATGACCGAGGCGGCGGCCCAATTCATCACCCCGGTGACCATGCAGGCCCTGTCCAACCATCCGGTTTACACCTCTCAGTGGGATGCCCGCGAGCCCAACAACATGGCCCACATCAACCTGGGCCGCGAAGCCGATGCCATACTGATCGCCCCGGCCAGCGCCGACTTCATGGCCAAGCTATTGCATGGCCGGGCCGACGAATTATTGAGCCTGATGTGCCTGGCGCGCCCCATCGACCGGGTGCCCTTGCTGCTGGCCCCGGCCATGAACCGCGAAATGTGGGCTCACCCGGCCACCCGGCGCAATGTGGACCAACTGGTGTCCGATGGCACGGTGGTGCTGGGTGTGGGGCAGGGCGAGCAGGCCTGTGGCGAGACCGGTGACGGGCGCATGCTCGAACCCGATGAGATTTTGCAAGACCTGATCGCCCATTTTCAGCCCCAAAGTTTGCGGGGGCGGCGGGTTTGGGTCACGGCGGGCCCCACTTTCGAGGCGATCGATCCGGTGCGGGGCATCACCAATCTGTCCAGCGGCAAGATGGGGTTTGCCATCGCCCGGGCAGCCCGCGAGGCGGGAGCCGACGTGACTTTGATCGCCGGACCGGTCTCGCTGTCCACCCCTCGCGGCGTTCGACGCATCGACGTCCGCAGTGCCCGCGACATGCATCAGGCCACTGCACCGGCCATGACACAGGCCGACGTGTTCATCGCCACGGCGGCGGTGGCCGATTGGCGGGTGACTCAAGCCGCAGAACATAAAATCAAAAAAGACGGCAGCGGCCAAACGCCCACCCTGCAGTTCACCGAAAACCCGGACATCCTGGCCGAAGTCGCCACTGCAGACCGGGCCCGCCAGGGGGCACTCTTTTGCGTCGGCTTCGCTGCCGAAAGCCATGACCTCTTGCGCCATGCCCAAGACAAGCGGCGGCGCAAAGGCGTCCCCCTGCTGGTGGGCAACATCGGTCCGGCCACATTTGGCCAAGACGACAACGCCCTGCTGTTGGTTGACGAACAGGGTCACACCGAACTGCCGCGCGCCGACAAACTCACCCTGGCGCGACAATTGGTGCAAGACATCGCCCGTCGGCTGGGCCCTTCAGCGCCTCGGACCTGACCCTTATTTTGAATGCCCTGAGATGAACATCGACGTCAAAATTCTCGATCCGCGCATGGCGGAACATTTGCCCCGCTACGCCACCCCCGGCAGCGCGGGGCTCGATTTGCGCGCCTGCCTGGATGCCCCGGTGGTGCTCGAGCCCAATGCCTGGCAACTCATTCCGACGGGTCTGGCCATCCACATCGCCGACCCCGGCCATGCGGCACTCATCCTGCCGCGCTCGGGATTGGGTCACAAGCACGGCATCGTGCTGGGCAACCTGGTGGGCCTGATCGACAGCGACTATCAGGGACAACTGATGGTCAGCGCCTGGAATCGCAGCCCCACCGCTTACACCCTGGCGCCTTTTGAACGTCTGGCCCAACTCGTCATCGTTCCGGTGGTGCAGGCGCAATTCAATGTGGTGCCCGAGTTTGCCGACGCCACCGCCCGGCAAGCCGGCGGCTTTGGCTCGACCGGCACCCGCTGAGCCCATCGCCGGGGGCGCTTCAGTCCACCGAGAAAAACCCCACCCCCAGCGTGCCTCGCTCGATTTCCTCGGCGCTGGCTTCGCGCACGTCACGCACCACCAGCGACAGCCTGATGGCGATGCCCGCCAAGGGGTGATTGCCATCCAGTATCACGTGCTCGGGGTAGATTTCGCTCACGGTGTACACGGCCAGTCGATCGATCTCCGGGCCGCATTCTGCGGGCAAGCTGGCCCCTTCCAGGACCATGCCCTCTTCCAGGGGGGTAGGCAAGAGTTGGCGCGGGGCCAGGTGAATCAGGCTTTCGTCAAAGTCGCCAAAGGCGTCTTCCGGCTCCAGATGCAAGTCCAGACGGTCGCCGACGGCATGCCCTTGCAAGGCGGCCTCCACTTTGGCCAGCAGGTCATCGCCGCCGACCAGGAACTCGACCGGGTCGTCCAGCACGTCCAATTCGTTGCCCAATGTGTCTTTCAGCGTCCAGGTCAGGGCGACCACGCAATGCTCTGTGATGTTCATAAGGCAAAATTGTCCCATGAATCTACAAAAGCCTGCCGATTGTTTGGGGGGACTCAGCCCCGCCCAGTTCATGCGCCGCCATTGGCAGAAAAAACCTTTGCTGGTGCGCCAGGCGGTGCCTGGCTACACGTCGCCCCTGCAATGGACCGACCTCAGGCGTCTGGCCGGGCAGCCTGACGTCGAGTCACGCCTGATCGTTCGCGACCCCAAAGGCTGGCGCATGCGCCAAGGCCCGCTGGGCCCCAGGGCGTTTCCGCCGCGACAGCAGCGCCAGTGGACTTTTTTGGTGCAGGGCATGAATCTGCACGATGACCGCATCCACGAATTCATGCAGCGATTCCGTTTCATCCCCGATGCGCGACTGGACGACCTCATGATCAGCTGGGCCAGCGACGGCGGCGGTGTCGGGCCGCACTTTGACAGCTACGATGTGTTCCTGTTTCAGGCCCAAGGAAGAAGGCGCTGGCGCATAGGCCGGCAAGACGATCTCGAGATCACCCCCGATTTACCGGTCAAGATCTTGCGTCGCTTTCAGCCCGAAGCCGAGTACGTGCTCGAACCCGGCGACATGCTCTATCTGCCGCCACGCTACGCCCACGACGGCATCGCCGAAGGGGAGTGCATGACCTGGTCGATCGGTTTTCGCTCGCCCCGCAGGGATGAACTGGCACGCGAAATCCTCTCCCGTCTGACCGAGCACCTGCCCGACGACGATCGCCTTTACACCGACCCCGCTCAAGCCCCCCAAACGCACCCCGCCCGGGTGCCCGACACTTTGCAGCGCCACCTGGATGCGGTTTTAAGGCAGGCCCTGGCGCAACCCCAGTGCGCCCAACGCGCGTTGGGCGAATGGTTGACAGAGCCCAAGCCTCAAGTCTGGTTCGAGCCGGGACAGACCTGGCGGCCGGGGCAGGGCTTGCGCATCGATCGGCGCAGCCGCATGCTTTACGACCGGCAGCATGTGTTTTTAAACGGCGAGAGTTGGCGCGCAGGCGGGGCCGATGCTCGGCTGCTGCGGCGCTTGGCCGATCAAGGCCGGCTGACCCCGACACAGGCCGGCCGCGCCAGCGCGGCGGTCAAGGCCTGTTGGCAAGAATGGACGGAGTCGGGCTGGCTGGTGGCCGAATAACCATATGAAATGAATGTAAAGATTTTTGTACGCTAAGGTTTTGCGTGTTAACCCTTTAAAATGTCGCAGGTCCGCAAATAGCGGAACTTTCTCAACTTAGTGAAACTTAGGAATCGACATGCAAAAGTCCCTGATCCTGGCCGCCGTTCTGGCCGCCGCCCTGGCTGCTTGCGGCAAAAAAGAAGCCCCCGCTCCGGCACCCGCACCGGCGCCTGCTGCTGCCCCGGCTGACGCACCCGCTGCACCTGCTGCCGAAAACAAAGACGCTGCCGCGCCCGCCGCGCCCGCTGCGCCCGCCGAAGAAAAGAAGTAATCCTTCTTGGCTTTGGAACCAGCCACCCCCCGGGGTGGCTTTTTTAATGGCCGCATCGAAGGCGAAAGCCCCCCTAGACGCTCCACCACTCTGAGCCATGTTCCGGGTCGGCCACGGGCACATCCTGCGCAGCGCAGCCCAACACAGGGGCCAGGGCTGCCCGTGCCAACTCCGGCGCGTTATTGCGCTCACTCAAGTGTGCCGCCAGCACCAGCTTCAGGCCGGGGTGCATCACGTCGCGCAACAACTGGGCCGACTGCTCATTGGACAAATGACCCAAATCAGAGGAGATGCGTTGCTTCAAAAAGGGTGGGTAGGCGGATCGTTGCAAACGATCCGGGTCGTGGTTGGTCTCCAAAAGCAGGCCATGCAGGCCTTGCAAGGCCCTGATCACATGGGCACTGGCATGCCCCAGGTCGGTGACCACCCCCAGACGCCGATCACCATCGGTACAACACAATTGCAAGGGCTCGCGCGCATCGTGGGGCACGGTAAAGGGGTGCAACTGCAAGTCACCCAAATCGATGTCCATGCCATCGCTGGCCTGGTTCCAGTCGAGCTCGCTCAAATCGGCACCCTCGCCAAGCACGGCATGCATGGTCCCTTCGCTGGACCACAGGGGAATGCCAAGGCGGCGACACAATGAGGCGGCGTGACCCCAATGGTCGCTGTGCTCATGGGTCACGAAAACCGCATCCAGGTCTTCCAGCGTCAGATCGCAAAGTTGAAGCCGCTTTTTGACCTCGCTGACGCGCAAGCCGCAGTCCACCAAGAGGCGACTTTGGGTGGTGCCCGAGCGTGCTTCGATCAGTGTGGCATTGCCTGAGCTGCCGCTGCCCAGGTTGCGAATGCGCAGGCTCAAGGTTTATTTCAATTCGTCGTGAATCAGGCGGGCAATCTTCTGGGCGACCGGGCCCTTATCGGCTTGTCCCGATTCGCTTTGCACGGCGATGCGACTGGCATTCGGACCGGACTCGGTCACCACTATGCGCATGCGCACCGGAACCTGGGCTTTGCTCGACGAAAAGAGGCGCGCGAAAAATCCGGGCTCTTTGTCATCTTCCGGACGGTCGATGTAGCGGACATAAAAAATGCCAGCCTTGCGGTCTCGATCTTCCACCGTGAAGCCGGCACGATCCAGTGCCACGCTGGTGCGACGCCAGGCGACATCGAAGCGATCTGCAAACTGCAATTCGGACTCGCCGCTTACCATGGCCACCAGGGCAGAGCCCGGCGTCGGTGTGCCATCGCTCGCCATCTGATCGGCACGTTCTTCCGTGCTGCCCAAGTGAATCATCAGGCGACGCAGCATCTCAATTTCCAGCGAAGGGTCGCTCGGGCGGGGTTGCCAGCGGGTCCCGGTTTTATCTTGTGTGGTGTAGACCTCTTCCATGCCCCGGTGGCTGACAAAAATCTCGGTGCCGAGGTCGTTCAAGCGCTCAATGCGGATGCGGTATTTGTCGCGTTCTCCCGTGGAATAAAGACTGTCGAGCAATTTGCCCAGGGTGCGGCGCAGGAAATCCTGTGGAATCTTGGCCCGATTTTCAGCCCAATCGGTTTCCATCACCCCCAAGTCCGGGGTGTCCACTGCCAGCACAAAACCGTTCGCGGTCCAAAAATCCTTGACCTGCTCCCACACCCTTTCGACCGGGCGTGCCACAGTCAGCCAGCGCTGGGTGCCCAGGCGTTCGAGTTTCACGTCCTGCACCCGATCGGCGGCCACGGCGCGGCGCATGCCTGCCGTGTTGCCGGGCATGGCATTGGCCGACACGCTGACGCCGCCCGGTATCGAATAACGACCCTCACGCGCCAATTTGCTCAGATCCGGGGGCACTTCCAGCGGCGTGGTTTTCACTTCGGTGGTCGAACGGTAGTCAACTTTACTGCCGGAAGACATCGAGCCACAGGCGCTCAAGAGGCCCAGGCCGGTCAGGATCAGGGTCAAGCGCAGGGGGTGAAGCAAAACATAAGACACAGAAGGTATTCCTTAAATCAGGCCACTGGCGCGCAGGGCGTTTTCCAGCACGGGTTGCTGTTGGGGTGACAGGGGCCACAGGGGCAAACGCAAAGTGCCGCCGCACAAGCCCATGCGGGCCATCGCCCACTTCAGGGGCACGGGGTTGGGCTCGACGAACAGGTGCTTGTGCACAGGCAGCAATTTTTTCTGGATCGCCATGGCCTGTGCCGCTTGCCCGCTGATGGCAGCGGCGCACAAATCATGCATCAGGCGCGGGGCAATATTGGCCGTCACGCTGATGTTGCCCTGGCCGCCACACAGCATGAGGGCCACGGCGGTGGGGTCATCGCCCGACAGCACGGCAAAGCCTTGAGGGACATCGCGGATCAGCCATTGAGCTCGCTCGATGTTCCCGGTGGCCTCCTTGATGCCTATGATGCCGGGCACCTGGGCCAGACGCAGCACGGTCTCGTGCGCCATATCGGCCACCGTGCGACCCGGCACGTTGTACAGCACCATGGGCAGATCAACGGTTTCGGCCACCTTTTTGAAATGGTGGTACATGCCCTCCTGGGTGGGCCGGTTGTAGTAGGGCACCACCTGCAGGTGACAATCGGCCCCCACTTTTTTGGCGAATTCGGTCAGTTCAACCGCTTCGGCGGTCGAGTTGGCACCGCAACCGGCCATGATAGGCACGCGCTTGGCGGCTTGTTCGACGGCCACCCGGATGATCTCGCAGTGCTCATCGACGCTCACCGTCGGCGACTCGCCCGTGGTGCCCACCACACAAATGCAATCGGTGCCCTCTTTCACATGCCAGTCGATCAGTTTGCGCAAGCTGGGGTAATCGACCGAGCCATCTTCATGAAAGGGGGTGGCCAATGCGACGATGCTGCCTTGAATCGTGGTCATAATGGGTTTGGACAAGTCTTAAGAGATCAAAAGCCATTCTATCTGCTCGGCGTGCCGGCTCAAGCCCGTTTTCCGACCTCAACGGTGGGCAGCCAGGCGTTGCAATCGACGCCGCGGGTGATCCAGCCAGACATCTTCATAGGCCACCACCGTCAGCGCGTGCTCGC
>JBEAZY010000116.1:0-13783 GCA_041159205.1 Pseudomonadota bacterium | reverse complement strand
CCCCCAGTTTGACTTGCGCATACTGAACCACACCGTTATTCACCCACTGCACATAAGGCGTGGACTGATCGGTGCGCACGGTGGTCAAGGGCAGGGCCAGGGCACGGGTTTGGTTGGCCCCTATTTGACCTTGCACAAACAATCCCTGGCGCATGCCCGGCTGCGGCATGACTTGCAAATAAGCCAGCACATTTCGGCTGCCCATCTGCACACTGGGGTTGATGCGGGTGACCCGGGCTGTGGCCGGGGCACTCATGCCCTCGACCTGCAAGCGGGCCGATTGGCCGACCCGGATGCGGGCGGCATCGACGGGGCTGAGGGTCGCCTCGAGTTCCAACTGGCTCAGATCGACAATTTCGACCACTTTGGCGTCTATGGCCAAGCGTTCGCCGTTTTGTGAGCTGCGCGTGGCCACCAGGCCGTGAATGGGCGCACGCAGCACCGAATCTTCCAAAGACTTGCGCGCCACATCAGCCCCGGCCTGGGCCGCCCGCAGGCTGGCCTGGGCCGACTGCAGGCTGAACAAAGAGGTATCGAGCGCGGTTTTGGAGATAAAGCCCTGTTGCACCAAGGCCGCGTTGTTGTCGTATTGTTTTTGCGCAATGTCCACCTGGGCGCGGGCGGCCTCGGCCTGCTCTTGGGCCTGGCGCAAGCGGCGCTCAAACTCGGTCGGGTCGATGCGGCCTATCACCTGGCCGGCGCGCACCGCGTCGCCCTCGCGCACGCTGAACTCTTGCAATTCACCGGCCACCCGGGCCTTGACCCAGGCCGCCTGCACCGCGCGCAAGCTACCCGACACCGGCACCCCTTCGGCCAGGGTTTGTTCTTGCAGCTCGACCCTGTCACCGATCGCCAGTTCAATGTGATCGGATTGCGTCACCCCCTTCGCCGCCGGTGCGCTGGCGGGCTTGTCCTGGCGCTGTTGCCAGGCGATCCACCCCAAGGGCAACACCGTTGCCACTGCCACCACGATCCATTTAGTGGTCTTCATGCCTATCCTTGTTTTGACCAGAGGCATCGACAGACCAGGCCCGTAACAATGTCTCCAGATGCGTGTTCAAAAAACCTTTAGGGTCAAAATCGGCCCCTGGCGCACACCCTGCCATCGAATGGCGCCACATCATCAAAAACACCATGGCAGAAATCAAGCTCAGGCTGGCGGCAGGCACATCCATGTTTTGAAACTCTCCCAGCCCGATCCCGCGCTGCAAAATGCGTTGCACCAAAGTTTGGCCCGGCACGATGACCTGTTGCCGGTAAAACGCCGCCACTTCCGGAAAATTGCGCGACTCGCTCATCACCAGCTTGGTCAAGCCACCGGCCAGCGTGCTGCCGATGCGCTCCCACCACGCGTTCAGCCCGTAGCGCATCAAATCGGCGCTGCTGCCTTCAAACTGTTCATACTCTTGCTCCCAGGCGATGAAATGATCGCTCAGGTGCGCCTGAATCACCGCCTTGAACAACTCTTCTTTGCTGTCGTAATACAGAAACAGCGTGCCTTTGGACACCCCGGCGCGCAAGGCCACCTCTTCCACCCGGGTGGCGGCAAACCCTTTTTCGACAAACAGCTCGAGTGCCGCCTGCAACAATTCGCCCGGACGCTCTTGCTTGCGACGTTCTCGTCTTTGGGCGGGGTGAACTTGGACTGACACAGTAAAATTCTAATAAATGACCAATCGGTTATTAATATACCGCAAAGCGTCGTATCCGTCAAAAGTTCACACCGGTTTGGGCGGGTGCTGGTCAAGCCGGGCCCGTGCGCTGGCCAGTTTGTCGGGCGTGTCCACGTCAAACACACAACCGATGTCCTCAGACGTCAGCCGGTGCGGCGGCCCGTGGCGCTGCACCACGCTGCGCGCGCCCTGGTCGCCGCGCAAGTTCAACAGGTCGTGTTTGCAAGCCGCAGCAAAGCCCACCGGGTGGCCCTGAACGCCCTGGTGCGTGGGCACCACCACGGTGTGATCGGTCAGGGCATCGGCCACAGCCCGCAAGGTCTGGGGCTGTATCAGGGGCAGGTCACCTGGCAAGATCAACCAGCCCTGGGCATCGGGCGTGGCCGCCACGCCGGTGGCGATGCTGGTGCCCATGCCTTGCTCGGCATGGTGGGCGGTGTCGGCAGGGGTGACCAGATGCCAGGGCAGGCCACTGGCGCGCACGGCGTCGAGCACATGGTTCAGCACCGGGCGACCGGCCAGGGGGGCCTGCAGCTTGCCGGTGGTGCCGCCAGCGGCCCGGAATCGGCTGCCCGTACCGGCGGCAAGCACGACCACAGTGGGGGTCATGGGGCCAGGCGCTGGCGCACCCAGGCGCCATCGACCAGGCTGTAGCGCAGCCGGTCGTGCAGGCGGCTGCGTCTGCCCTGCCAGAACTCAAAGCGGTCAGGCACCAGCCGGTAGCCGCCCCAGTGCTCAGGGCGGGGGGGCGACAACATGAACTTGGCGCCGAAGACGGCCGCGTTTTTGACCAGCACCGAGCGGTCGGCGATCACCTCGCTTTGCGGGCTGGCCCAGGCACCGATGCGCGAATCGAGCGGGCGCGTGGCGTAATAGGCGTCGCTCTCATGGTCACTGGTTTTCTCCACCCGACCCTCAATGCGCACCACGCGCTCCATCTCGACCCAATGAAACTGCAAGGACGCAAACGGGTTGCCTGCCAGATCGCGGCCCTTGCGGCTTTGGTAATTGGTGTACCAGACCATGCCACGCTCGTCGCAGCCCTTTAACAGCACCACCCTTGAGTTGGGCCGCAGGTCGGGGCCGACCGTGGCCAGCGTCATGGCGGTGGGCTCAGGAATCTCGCCGCTGATCGCCTCAGACAGCCAGCGGTCAAACTGGGCAAAGGGGCTGGGGTCAGAGGCGTTTTCGTCCAGCTCGGCGCGCTCATAACTTTTGCGCAAATCGGCAAGGTTGGGTTTCATGGGGCAACTGCGTGGATGAATCGTTGTGTCAGGTATCAGGGTGGCTCAGCGGACCAGGTGGCGGGCAAAGTTCTTTTCAAACTTGGCGACCTTGGGGCCGACGACAAAAGCGCAATAGCCCTGATTGGGGTGCTGCTCAAAGTAGTCCTGGTGATAGGCCTCGGCAGGGTAGTAGCAGCGCAGCGGCTCGACCTGGGTCACAATGGGCGAAGCAAAGACCCGCTGGGCTTCAAGCTGCGCGATGTAAGCACGTGCCAACTCCAGATCAGCCGGGTCGTCTGAATAGATGGCGCTGCGGTACTGGGTGCCCACGTCGTTCCCCTGGCGGTTCAGGGTGGTGGGGTCGTGGGTGGCAAAGAACACTTCGAGGATGTCGGCCAGGCTGGTCCGGGCCGGGTCGTAGCGCAGGCGCACCACCTCGGCATGGCCGGTTTCGCCGGTGCAAACCGCCTCGTAGCTGGGGTGCTCGATGTGGCCGTTGGCATAGCCCGACTCGACGTCGGTGATGCCCCGCATGCGGACGTAAACGGCCTCGGTGCACCAGAAGCAGCCGCCGCCCAGGATGATGGTTTTGTCGCTCATGAGGGGGATGATAGTGGGTTTGGTATGGCCATGGCGTGCCCATGGGGGTCATGGGCAGTCAACCTGCACGCCCTTAGGGGTAGGCGAATTCCAGAATTTGTGATTTGCTGCACGTTCGGGATCAAGTGCTGGCCTCAGCCATTGAGGTGCGTTCGATGTAATTTCTATACAACTCTGATAAGCATGACTCAGGTTCACTGGCCAGCGCTACCCGAAGCGCATCAAAATAAAACAGGGAATCTCTGGAGCGTACAAGATCCATGAACAAGTGTTTGGTCAAATCGCGGTTGCCTCAATGGGCATCGATGAGAGCGCCCACACGATCAAGCTCGGCTTTCATGTTCTGTAAACCGTTTTCAAAACCATGTCGGTATTTGGCTCATGGAACTTAAAAAGTGCGACTTGGACAAAGTTGTCACAGAAGAGCAAAGGTGGCTAAAATTGTTCAACGAGGGCCAGACACTGAACGATGCCAACTTGCCCGAATGGATGCAAACCCCTGAAATGAGGAAAGTCATGACGGTACTGCAGCGGTTTTCCGACAAGGAAGAAAATTACCACACCTACGCATCGCGCTTGGATTATCAGCGCACCCAAATGGCGGTTGAGGAACATGCGAGGGAAAACCTTGATAAATGGACCAAGGCCAAGCAGGAGTTAAGTCAGGTGGAGCAGAAATTGACCCGTACCGAACGTTCGCTACAGCAGGCCTTGGCCGAGATTGAACGGCTCAAATCAGGTCAAAGCTGAGACAACAGGTCAGCACCCTTGACGGCGTTTCCCTGACCTTTAGCCTCAAGGTCATGAAACTCCTGCTGATCCTCATCGCGCTTTGCGCCCAAACCCTGTCCCGTGCCGCCGAGGTGATTCCGGTAGCGCCGATAGAAAAGTGTTTTTTGTGCAGCAGCACACCCTCGATGACCATGTACTTTCAGGGCACGGCCTCCAAGGCCGTGTTGATCTTCATTCCTGGAGGGGAGGGGTATATCGGTTTGAAAGAGGGACAAACCGATCACCGGTTTCATTTTTTTCAGACCCTCAAGCGCTTGTCAGACCCCACGCTCACCAGCGGCCAGTGGGATGTGGTGCTGCTGGACAGCCCTGCCGAGTTATCGCCGCGTCAGTTCTATCCGGCTGCCAGAGGTGCCAGCGATCATTTGATACGCATTGAAAGCGTGATGCGCCATTACAAAGAAAAAACCGGTTTGCCGGTTTGGTTGATGGGACACAGCAACGGTGGCATCAGCCTGACCGAATTTTTGAAATATGCGCAAAAGAAACTAAAACTTGATTGGATTGGCGGCATGATCGCCAGCGGCATCCGCAACGAGTCATACTTTGAAGCGCCCATTCCATTTCCCATGCTGTTTTTGCACCATCAAGGCGATGGGTGCGGCTATACCACGCCCGAGGCTGCACTGACGAACTTTGAAAAGGTCAGGAAAGTAAGTTCTGCCCCTTCTGAATGGGCAGTGGTCAAAGGCGGTCTATCAGAACCCCGCGACCCCTGTCGCAGCGGCCATCACATGTACTTTGGCGCGGGGGACGAGACTGCCAAGGCGATCGACGCCTTCATGTCTGCCCATGTGGGCCGATAGCCTGCCCTTGACAGAAATCGGGCACACAGAAATTGGGCTCAGACCCCGATGATTCAATCATTAAAATATGAACCAGCGCCCTCAGTACAGAGACTGATTTTTGGGGCAAACCCTTCCCGAGGCAAATGCAACCATGACCATCCAAACCATCCTCAAAATGGGTGACGAGCGCTTGTTGCGCATGAGCGAACCGGTGGCCCGGTTTGACACCCCCGAGTTGCACGCTTTGCTGCTAGATTTGCGCGACACCATGCAGGCGGCCAATGGCGCGGGCATTGCCGCGCCGCAAATTGGCGTCAACCTTCAGGTGGTGATTTTTGGAAGTGGCAAGGTCAACCCGCGCTACCCGCAGTATGAGCCCATCCCCCCCACGGTGCTGATCAACCCCACCATCACGGTGCTCGATGCGACCGAGGAGGAGGGTTGGGAGGGCTGTTTGTCGGTGCCCGGTATGCGCGGGGTGGTGCCGCGACCGCGCCGGGTGCGCTACCAGGGCTTTGACGAGATGGGGCAGGCGATTGACCGTGTGGCCGAGGGCTTTCACGCCCGGGTCGTTCAACACGAATGTGACCACTTGTGGGGCAAGTTGTACCCCATGCGCGTGCGCGACTTGACCCGCTTTGGTTATATCGACGTGCTGTTCCCCGAGGTCAAAGACCAATAAAACTCAGCCCGCCTCATCGGCCAGCTTGACCAAGCGTTCGAGCGCCGCGTCGCGTATGCCCCATTCGCGCAGGCAGTTCAGGGTACTGATCGCGTATTCCAGCGTGTGGCCGTAGCGGCCACCCACCCGGTCGGCAAAGATGGCGCGGTATTGCGAGTCGCTCAGGGGGCCGGTGTGGCTGGGGTGCTCGCGGGGCAAGATAAAGCTGAGGGCGCGCACCACCCCATGTTCGGTGTGGCAGTTCAGCCAGCGCGGCAGGTACACCCGGCTGGGCATTTCGCGCGCCCACAATGATTGCAGGGCCTGGTTCACATGCTGCCGGGGTACGCGCATGACCACGCCCTGGCAGCTGCCGCCCGGCAACAAGGCAAACACCAGCCCGGGGCGCTCAGGCGTGCCGCGGTTGATGCGGCTCCACATTTTCAGGGCCCTGTGCCAACCGTGCACTTGCGCCAGGCGACGCTCGGCGACCTCGATGTCGGGTCGCCAGATGAGCGAGGCATAGCCAAAGACCCACAGGTCGCTGACGCCGCCCCACTCGCGCTGAATGTGCTCGATCGATTGTGGGTCTACCTGGGCCCGCTCTCGCATGACACTGCCCGGATGCTCAGCGGTGGGTGCCGTTTTGGATCAATTCGACCTTGTAGCCGTCGGGGTCCTGGACAAAGGCGATGATGGTCGTGCCGCCTTTGACGGGCCCGGCCTCACGGGTGATGGTGCCGCCGGCAGCACGGATTTTTTCGCAGGTGGCGGCGACATCGTCCACGCCCAGCGCGATGTGACCGTAGGCGGTGCCGATCTCGTAGTGATCGACCCCGTAGTTGTAGGTCAGCTCCAGTTCGGCTTGGGCCGGGTTTTTGTCGTAGCCGACAAAGGCCAGCGAGTACTTTTGATCGGGGCGATCGGTGGTGCGCAGCAGTTGCATGCCCAGCACGCGGGTGTAAAAATCAATCGAGCGTTGCAGGTCGCCGACCCGCAGCATGGTGTGTAGAAATCTCATCGGTGGCTTTCAAGAACAATTTGCGCGACAGCCTTTTGACTGTACCCGTGCGCACGCTATCGTATGATGAATGCCCTTGAAACACAAATTCAGCGTGAGCAACCCCATGGCCGCCATCGAAATCCTCAAAGTCTCCAAACTCTTGCCTTTTTTGACCGACGATCTGTATGCCCGCTACACGGTGCATGAACTCGACGACCTGAAAGACCCTTCGGCCCTGGCCCGTGTGCGTGCCATTGTGGGCGGGGGTGAGAGCCGAATTGATGCCGAATTGCTGGATCGTTGCCCGCAGGCCAAGGTGGTGTCGTGCTTTGGCGTGGGTTATGACGGCGTCGATACCCAGGCGGCGGTCGAGCGCGGGGTGGTGGTGGGGCACACCCCCGATGTGCTCAACGACGAAGTGGCCGATTTGGGCATGGGACTGATCCTGTCCATCGCCCGTCAGATTCCGCAGGCCGATCAGTATGTGCGCAGCGGGCGCTGGGCGCAGGCCCCGTTCCCCTTGCAGCGCAAGGTGACCGGATCAAAACTGGGCCTGGTGGGCATGGGCCGCATCGCCAAGGCGATCGCCAAGCGCGCCGAGGCCTTCAGCATGCAAATAGCCTATTCGGCCCGCAGTGCCAAGGCCGATCTGCCCTATGAATTTGTGCCCGGCGTGAAAGAGTTGGCCGCGCGCAGCGATTTTTTACTGGCCATCACACCCGGCGGCGCGGGCACCCGTGGCCTGATCAACGCCGAAGTGTTGCAGGCCCTGGGCCCGAAGGGCTTTTTGATCAATATCGCTCGTGGCACCGTGGCCGATCAACCGGCTTTGCTCGAGGCCCTGAAAAACGGCACCATCGCGGGTGCCGGGCTGGATGTCTTTTATGACGAGCCGCGCATCGACCCGGCGTTTTTCACCCTGCCCAATGTGGTGTTGACCCCGCACATGGCCAGCGGCACTTTCGAAACGCGCCGCGCCATGGCCGACCGTTTGCTCGACAACCTCAGCGCGGGGCTGGATGGGAAAAAAATGCCCTCGGCTGTGCCCGAGTGTCAGGCCTGATTTATCCCCGGTAGCCGCCGCGATAGCCTCCGCCATTGTTACCGCCACCGCCGCCACCGCCCCCTTTGCGGCGGCGATTGCCGCCGCCACCGCCACCACCGCCACGGCGCTCGGTCATGAGGTCGATGCTGGTGCGGGTCGGGTCGGGGTCGCGCATGGGCCGATTGGTGTTTTTATGCCCATAGGCATTGACGCCGTTGTGCGTGCCCAGATGGGCATTGGCGCGGGGCTGAAAGTCGTCATCGCGATCTTCGCGCTCGCGCGGCTCACGGGCTTGTCCTTGCAGCATCGGGTCGCGCGGCTGGCGCTCGCCCCGGTCATTGCGGTTGCGGTTGCGATTGCGGCCCCCGCGATCATTGCGAAACCCGGGCCGGTCGCCGCGCGGGCCCTGGCCTGCGCCTTGGGGCAAGGCTTGTCCGTCGGCGTCCAAGGCCACTTCGCCCGTTGGCCCGGCACCTGCACCCATGTCGGCGGCACCGGGGCGCGGACCGCGTGAGGGGGCACCATTGGGGCGGGGCCCCCTGTTGGGTCGGGGACCGTTGCGGCCGCCTTCGGTTTGTTTTTTCTCGCGGATGCGGTCCATCATTTCGACGCGGGCGGCTTTGGCCGCAGCGGCCATGACCTCGCGGCTGGGTGGTTTGCCCAGGCCGCCCCACAGGGTTTGGCGGCCCATGGCGATGGGCTCGGCCTGTTCATCGGGTTCGGGGCCAAATCCTTCGATGACTTGCACCTCGATCTGTTGCCGGGTGAATTGCTCGATTTCCTTCATAAAGCCCTCTTCGTCCAGCGACACCAGGCTGATGGCCTCGCCGCTGGCCCCGGCACGGCCAGTGCGGCCTATCCTGTGCACATAGTCTTCGGGGATGTTGGGAATCTCATAATTGACCACATGGGGCAGGTCGTCGATGTCGATGCCGCGCGCGGCAATGTCAGTGGCCACCAGGGCGCGCAATTCACCGGTCTTGAACCCGGCCAGAGCCTGGGTGCGGGCGGTCTGGCTTTTGTTCCCGTGCAAGGCCATGGCGGTGATGCCCTGTTTGTTCAGAAAGTCCGCCACATGGTTGGCGCCGTATTTGGTGCGGGTGAAGACCAGCACCTGGCTCCAGTTGTGTTCGGCGATGATGTGCGCGAGCAGCGCTTTTTTCTTTTGCCGCCCCACCGGGTGGATGCGCTGAGAAATCAGTTGCACCGTGGTGTTGCGAGGCGTCACCTGGATGCTTTGCGGGTTGCGCAGCAAGCCATTGGCCAGATCGCGGATCTCGTCGCTGAAGGTGGCCGAGAACAGCAGGCTTTGCTTGTCTTGCGGCACCAGGGCCAGCACCTTTTTGACATCGTGAATGAACCCCATGTCGCGCATGCGGTCGGCTTCGTCCAGCACCAGCATTTGAACGGTGGAGAGGTCGAGATGCCCTTGTTGTTGCAAATCGAGTAAACGCCCCGGTGTGGCCACCAGGATGTCCACGCCTTTTTGCAGGCGGTTGATTTGCGGGTTCATGCCCACGCCGCCAAAAATGACGGCTGAGCTCAGTTGCAGGTATTTGCCGTAGGTGCGCACCGACTCCTCGACTTGGGCCGCCAGTTCGCGGGTCGGGGTCAGCACCAGAGCGCGCACGCCATAGACCCCAAACCGGTTGGTGATGCTGCGCGCCATGCTCAGTTTGTGCAGCATGGGCAGGGTGAAGGCGGCTGTTTTGCCTGTGCCGGTTTGCGCACCGGCCAGCAAATCGTGGCCTTCCAGCACGGCGGGTATCGCCTGTTGCTGGATCGGGGTGGGGGTGTCGTAGCCTTGCTCGCGCACGGCTTTCAAGATGGCCGGAGCCAGTTTCAGTTCATCAAAGTTCATGTTGTGGCGTCACATTCCAGGACGCATGGAACCAGCCCGATAGGCCCGATGGGGCCACCCAGTGTTAGGCTGGCAAGGTTAAAGGGTGAGCGCGTGACATTCGCAACCGTGTGTGATGCGGGTTGCGACCCGGCTCCAGCAAGAGCGCTGAGGTCAAGGCGACTGGTGGCCTCGACAAGGAGCATTGTGACACAAAACGCCGATCATTCATAATCGGGGCTGACGCCCCATTTTTTGGGGTGCAGCGACCTCTTCTCAAATCAAACCATGTCCCAATACGTCTTCACCATGAACCGGGTCGGCAAAATCGTGCCGCCCAAGCGCCAGATCCTCAAAGACATCTCACTGTCTTTCTTTCCAGGGGCCAAGATAGGCGTGCTGGGCCTCAACGGCTCGGGCAAATCCACCCTGCTCAAGATCATGGCGGGCGTCGATACTGAAATCGAGGGTGAAGCCACCCCGATGCCCGGCATCAAGGTCGGCTATTTGCCGCAAGAGCCCCAGCTGGACCCGGACGAGTCGGTGCGCCAGGCGGTGGAAGGTGGCATGGCCGAACTGATGCACGCCAAGGTCAGGCTGGAGGAAATTTATGCCGCTTACGCCGAGCCCGACGCCGACTTTGACAAACTGGCGGCCGAACAAGGCGAGCTGGAGGCCATCATCGCCGCCGCCGGGTCTGACAGCGAACATCAACTTGAAATCGCCGCCGATGCGCTGCGCCTGCCCCCCTGGGAGGCCACCATCAAGCACCTCTCGGGCGGTGAGAAGCGCCGCGTCGCCTTGTGCCGCCTTTTGCTCTCCAAGCCCGATATGTTGTTGCTCGACGAACCGACCAACCACCTCGATGCCGAGTCGGTCGACTGGCTAGAACAATTCTTGCAGCGCTTCCCCGGCACCGTGGTGGCCATTACCCACGACCGCTACTTTCTGGACAATGCCGCTGAGTGGATTTTGGAGTTGGACCGTGGCCACGGCATCCCCTGGAAGGGCAACTACTCGACTTGGCTGGAACAAAAGCAAGACCGCTTGCAGCAGGAACAAAAAGGCGAAGAGGCCCGCGCCAAAGCCCTGAAGAAAGAACTCGAGTGGGTGCGTCAGAACCCCAAGGGTCGTCAGGCCAAGTCGAAGGCGCGCATCGCACGCTTTGAAGAGCTCTCCAGCATCGAATACCAAAAACGCAACGAGACACAAGAGATCTTCATCCCCGTGGCCGAACGCTTGGGCAACGAGGTGATTGAGTTCAACGGCGTGACCAAGAGCTTTGGCGAGCGGGTGCTGATCGACAACCTCAGCTTCAAGGTGCCCCCCGGCGCCATCGTGGGCATCATCGGCCCCAACGGAGCCGGTAAATCGACTTTGTTTCGCATGATCACCGGCCTGGAAAAGCCCGATGCGGGCGAGGTCAAGATCGGCCAGACTGTGCAGATTGCCTTTGTCGATCAGACGCGTGACGACCTGTCGAACGATAAGACGGTGTGGGAGGATGTCTCGGGGGGTCTGGATATTCTGACGGTGGGTAAGTTTGAGATGCCCAGCCGCGCTTATTGCGGTCGCTTCAACTTCAATGGTGGCGATCAGCAAAAGAAAGTCGGCATGCTATCGGGCGGTGAGCGGGGCCGATTGCACCTGGCCAAGACGCTGATCAAGGGTGGCAACGTGCTGTTGCTCGATGAACCCTCGAACGATCTTGATGTGGAAACTCTGCGCGCGCTCGAAGATGCCTTGCTCGAATTCGCCGGTTCGGTCATGGTCATCAGCCACGACCGTTGGTTTCTGGATCGCATCGCCACCCACATTCTGGCTTGTGAGGGCGACAGTCAGTGGGTGTTTTTTGACGGCAATTATCAGGAATACGAAGCCGACAAAAAGAAGCGCCTGGGCGAAGAGGGGGCCAAACCCCATCGCGTGCGCTTCAAGGCCCTCAAGTAAGGTCTGCGCCGGGCCTTCAGGCCAAGTCGCGCGCACACGGCCACCAGCGCCCGCCATGGCGCAGGGTGGTGGCTTCCTGTACCGCCTGCACCGTGGCCATGGCCACCGCTTCGGCGGCCATGGCGCACAGCAGCATGGGGTCGGGGGTTTGCGCGCAAGCGCCCGTGGCCAGCCCAAACAAGGTGTCGCCGTCCATCGGGGTGTGCACGGGGCGTATCGCCCGCGCCAGCCCGTCATGACCGGCCACGGCCAGCCGCTGGGCCTGCGCTTTGTCAAGTTGGGCGTTGGTCGCGACCACGCCTATGCTGGTGTTGGCTCCCACTGCGGGTGCCCCCAGGGCTTGACCGGCCAGCATGGCGCGTGTGCTGTCGCGCAACACAAGTTCATCCGCTCCGGTTCGGGCCCCGGCCAGCAAGCGGCCTGTGGCGGGGTCAAGCACGTCGCCCAGGGCATTGCACACCACCAGCGCCGCGACCTGCCAGGGCCCCACCTGCACCAGAGCGCTGCCCAGGCCCCCTCGCATGGCCACTTCAGGGCCAAACAACTTGCCCACCGTGGCCCCGGCACCGGCCCCCACATTGCCTGGCATCACGGGCGCAGTGCCGGCCGCCTTGCAGGCGCTTTGACCCGCTGACGCATCAGGCCGGATGGCCGCATCGCCCACGCCCAAGTCAAAGATCACGGCCGCCGGGACGATAGGGACCAGGGCCGGGCCCACACGCAAGCCATGTCCGTGCGCTTCGAGCCAGTTCATCACGCCGCTGGCGGCATCCAGGCCATAGGCGCTGCCCCCGGCTAACAGCAGGGCGTGGACATGGGGCACAGTGTGCCCGGGGGCCAGCAGGTCGGTTTCTCGTGTGCCCGGGGCCGCGCCGCGCACGTCGACACCGGCCACCGCGCCCTGCGGGCACAGCACGACGGTGCAACCGGTCGGGCGCAGGGGGTGGGTGTAATGGCCCACGCTCAAGCCCGGCAGCGCGGTCAGGGTTTGGTTGGCAGGGTGGTGGTTCATCTTGCGGGGCATTTTGACCCAAATGCGGCAGGTTTTGTGCGGGTAGTGTGTTTGGCGGGTGGGGGGCAAAGAAATAAATTTGCAAATTAATGCGTTATTTGGTATTATTTATAGACAATGTTGTAATTGTTTTAAATACCAAAGAAAGGAAGACCATGAGCACCCCCCAAGTGCATCAAAGCCAGCCCACCGGGCAATTTTGTGGCACCACCGAGGTGGCCCGCATATTGGGTCTGTCGGTCGGCACTATTCAGTCTCTGGTCGAGCGGCAGGAATTGCAAGCCTGGAAGACCCGGGGCGGGCATCGCCGCATTTCATTGGCCTCGGTCCAAGAGTACCAACGGCGCAATCACTCGCAGGCTTTGGGTTCGTCGGGCAATGACCGCATCGCCTGGGTTCAGGAAAACGGGCCGCAGCGTCAAAAAATGACCCAAACCCTGGCCCGCTGGGGCATCAAATTGCAGATTGACTGGTTTGACAATATGGTCGAGGCGATGATGGGTCTGCAGCACCTGCGTCCCGGTTTGTTGGTGATTGACCTCAAGTTGCCGCAGGGTGAGGCCTTGCAGTTCATCCGCCATGTGCAATCGCACACCGATTACCGGGCCATGACCGTGTTGGCCCTGACTTCGTCGCGCTTGCCGGAAGAATTGGTCGCGCCGTCGCAAGGGGCCCGGGTGCATGGCGCTCGCAAACCCATAGATTGGTCTTGGCTGCGCGGCTATCTCGAGGCTTACGAGATGTTGCAGCAGCGCACACCCATGCACTGATTACGGCCCTCTGGTCGCACACCACAGGGCAGACCCCAATCGGGTCTGGTGCGGGCTTGGGTTACGCTAGCCATCTGGAGCGATCATGAGACCTCATCACCAACACTGGCCCACGCGGGTGCCGCATGCTTTGCGGGTCCCCGATACCTCGCTTTGGGAAAATCTGGCCATTTCTGCGCGCCGTTTTCCGGATAAGGTGGCCCTGGAATTTTTGGGCCGATCCACCACCTACGCCGAACTGGACCGTCAAGTGCTGGCCCTGGCGGCCTATCTTCATCACATCGGTGTTCAGCGTGGTGACAGGGTGGTGTTGGACATGCAAAATTGTCCGCAACTGGTGGTGGCGCATTTCGCCATCTTGCGCGCCAATGCGGTGGTGGTGCCGGTCAACCCCATGAACCGCGCCGAAGAACTCAAGCACTA
>JBEAZY010000115.1:0-5817 GCA_041159205.1 Pseudomonadota bacterium | reverse complement strand
GCGCTCGACGCTGAGCAATGGGGAGGGGGCGTCGAGGGCCAGCCATCGGGATTGATGCCCGTCCGGCAGGACGGCTCGAATTTGCTCTTGAGCGCGCACCATGCGCACGCCAAATTCCGACTCGAACATGGCATACATCGGTCCACGCCAGTCCTGCAGACGTTCCAAGGTCAGGCCCTTGAACGCGGCACCCGGTAGCCAGATGTCTTCCAGAATGGTGGGTTGACCCCCGAAGGCCAGAACCCTGCGCACCTGAACCACGGCATCGCCCGAGCGCAAGCCCAGCAAGCGGGCGATTTCTGCGCTGGCCCGGGTGCGGCGGCAGTCGATGATGCGACGCTCGGCTTGGCCAGACAAGTGCTCTTGGCCCACATCGGGCATCAGACGCAAAAAACGGTACTGAACTTGCTGTTCGGCGTGGGTGGCCACAAAAGTGCCTTTGCCTTGACGCCGCGTCAGAAGGTTTTCTGCGGCCAACTCATCAATGGCCTTGCGCACAGTGCCCTGGCTGACCCGATAACGTGCTGCCAGGTCGATCTCACTGGGGATCACCTCGCCCGGCTTCCATTCGCCCGACTGCAGGCTGCCCAAAATCAGCCCCTTGATCTGTTGGTACAGCGGGCTGAAGGCAGGCACCCCCGAGGAAGCCAATGCCTCACCGACGGGGCCGGTGGGTGCGGGGTCGCTCTGGATGAGGGGGGCAGGCATGGTGATGACTCAAATTCGGCGCCCCGACCATGTCAGGTCACCGTCAAGCCGCTATCATATCTTCTATAAGACATAAGAGGGTCGGTGTCAGGGTTTTCGAGGGTAAACTTCGGGACAAGCTGGCCGCAGCCGGCACCCGAGTTTGTCGTTTCATTCCCATTGATATTGGAGGTTTCTCATGAGCAAAAAGCCCGTTCGCGTCGCTGTCACCGGTGCCGCTGGTCAAATCGGTTACGCACTGCTGTTTCGCATCGCCTCGGGTGAGATGCTGGGCAAAGACCAGCCTGTCATCCTGCAATTGCTGGAAATCCCTGACGAAAAAGCCCAAAAGGCCCTTAAAGGCGTGATGATGGAGCTGGAAGACTGTGCCTTCCCTCTTTTGGCGGGCATGGAAGCCCACTCTGACGCCAACACCGCCTTCAAAGACACCGACTATGCCCTGCTGGTGGGTGCCCGCCCCCGTGGTCCCGGCATGGAGCGCGCGGATCTTTTGGCGGCCAACGCACAGATCTTTACCGCTCAGGGCAAGGCCCTGAACGCCGTGGCCAGCCGTCAAGTCAAGGTTCTGGTGGTCGGCAACCCCGCCAACACCAACGCCTACATCGCCATGAAGTCGGCCCCTGACCTGAACGCCAAAAACTTCACCGCCATGCTGCGCCTGGACCACAACCGTGCCGCCAGCCAGATCGCAGCCAAGACCGGCAAGGCCGTGGCCGACATCGAGAAGCTTTGCGTTTGGGGCAATCATTCCCCCACCATGTACGCCGATTACCGCTTTGCCACCATCGGTGGGCAGTCGGTCAAGGACATGATCAACGACCAGGTCTGGAACGAAACCGTGTTTTTACCCACCGTGGGCAAGCGGGGCGCCGCCATCATCGAAGCCCGTGGTCTGTCTTCAGCCGCTTCGGCCGCCAACGCCGCCATCGATCACATGCGCGATTGGGCGCTGGGCACCCAAGGCAAGTGGGTCACCATGGGCATTCCGTCACAAGGCTGGTATGGCATTCCCAGGGAAATCATGTTCGGCTTCCCCGTCACCTGCGCCAACGGCGAATACACGGTGATCGAGGGTCTGCCCATTGATGCGTTCAGCCAGGCTTGCATCAACAAGACCCTGAAAGAATTGCAAGACGAACAGGCTGGCGTCGCTCACCTGCTCTGAGTCCATCCATGAATGATCGTTTGACATCCGGCAAAAAACACCCGCGTGAGGTGTTGCTGGATGCGCAGGCTGGCGGGGTTCACCTGCCGGTCTGCGATCACTACAGCGGCGTCGAAGCGCGCATGCGCAAAAGCCTGCAATTGCAGGCCGAGATGACCCAGGAGTTTGGCGCTTGTGTCTTTGACGTCACCCTCGATTGTGAAGACGGCGCACCTGTGGGCGGTGAGGCCGATCATGCCGAGCTGGTGGTCGCTATGGCACTGGCGGCCGCTCCGCAAGCCCGTGTCGGTGTGCGGGTGCACCCCGTGGATCACCCAAGTTTTCAGGCCGATATTTCCACCATCGCTGGTCGTGCGGGTTCGCGCCTCACCCACATCATGATTCCCAAGGTCGAGACCTTGGCCGATGTGGAGGCGGCGGTGGCGGCCACCGATGCCGCCGGGGCCCGGGGGCTGCCTTTGCAGGTGTTGCTTGAATCGCCGGGTGCGGTGCACCGCGCGTTTGACATTGCCGCTCACCCGCGCGTGCAATCGATGAGTTTTGGCTTGATGGACTTTGTGTCGGCCCATGGCGGAGCCATCCCCTCTGAGGGCTTGGGTGTGCAGGGTCAATTCACACACCCCCTGGTGGTGCGGGCCAAACTGGAGATTGCCAGCGCCTGCCATGCCCACGGCAAAGTGCCCTCGCACAGTGTCATCACCGAATTCTCGGATGCCGAGGCCATGCGCATGGCGGCCCGCCGCGCTTCGCGAGAGTTTGGTTTCACCCGCATGTGGAGCATCCATCCGGCGCAAATTCGCCCCATACTGGACGCACTGGCACCCGATGCCCGCGACATCGAGAACGCCAGCCAAATCATTTTGGCCGCCGAGGCGGTCGACTGGGCCCCCATCAGCCACGCCGGTCAGTTGCACGACCGTGCCAGTTACCGTTTTTACTGGCAGTTGTTGGAGCGCGCTCACGACACAGGTAGGCAGTTGCCTTTCGAAGTGAGAAAATACTTTCACTCATAGGAGAAAATGCCATGCGCCATGTTCTTATTTCTCTCACACTCGCCGTCGCATTTTCGGGTGCGGGTTGGGCTTCGGCCCAGACCGCCGGCACCCAGACTCAGGTCGAGGCCAAGTCGAAAAAACCCGTCAAGCCCAAGCCCAAAAAGGCGGCCGATAGGGCCGCAGCTGCGACACCCGTTGCCGCATCCGAGCCCAGCGCAGCCTTGACCCCCGAGTTGCAGATGATTGCCGATCAAATTCATACCGGCAAACTGCCTTGTGAAATGGGGCAAACCGTGACGCTTTTGCACGATGCGCACGAGGCGGGCCGCTTCAACCTTTTCATCAAAAATCATGTCTATCACCTGACCCCCGTCCGATCGGCCACCGGGGCGATCCGCCTCGAAGACCCCGTCAAGGGTGCGGTATGGATACAGCTGTCCGATAAGTCCATGTTGATGAACAGCCAGTTGGGTCAGCGCATGGCCGATGTCTGTCAAAGCCCGTCCCAGTTGCAAGTGGCGCAGGCCCAAAAACTGGCCCCACCCCCCAGCCTGCTTGAGCCCTTGCCCGGCAATGGCTTGGCCCAAAAATAAATCACTTTCCCTCTCAGGAGCCCACCATGTTGAAAGCCTACCGTGACCATGTGGCCGAACGCGCCGCGCTCGGCATCCCCCCACTTCCCCTCGATGCCAAGCAGGTTGCAGAACTGATCGAAATGATCAAAAACCCGCCCAAGGGCGAAGAGGCTTTTCTGCTGGACTTGCTCACTCACCGCGTGCCGCCTGGCGTGGACGACGCGGCCAAAGTCAAAGCGTCGTTTTTGGCGGCGGTGGCGCATGGGGACATCGCCATAGCCCTGATCTCCAAGGCCAAGGCGACCGAGTTGCTCGGGACCATGGTGGGCGGGTACAACGTCAAACCCCTGATCGATCTGCTGGACGACAAGGATGTCGCCGCCGTCGCCGCTGAGGGCTTGAAAAAGACCTTGCTCATGTTCGACGCCTTCCACGATGTCGCTGAAAAAGCCAAGGCAGGCAACGCCAAAGCCAAAGAGGTCATTCAAAGCTGGGCCGATGCCGAGTGGTTCACCAGCCGCCCCGAAGTCCCCAAGCAGATCACCGTGACCGTTTTCAAGGTGCCCGGTGAAACCAACACCGATGACTTGTCGCCCGCCCCCGATGCCTGGAGCCGTCCTGACATCCCCATGCACTACTTGGCCATGCTCAAAAACACCCGCCCAGACGCGGCCTTCAAGCCCGAGCAAGACGGCGTGCGCGGCCCCATCCAGTTCATCGAAGACCTGAAGAAAAAGGGTCATCTGGTGGCTTATGTGGGTGACGTGGTTGGTACGGGTTCGTCGCGCAAATCGGCGACCAACAGCGTGATCTGGGCCACCGGCCAGGACATTCCTTTTGTGCCCAACAAGCGCTTCGGTGGCGTGACCCTGGGTGGCAAGATTGCCCCCATCTTTTTTAACACGCAGGAAGACTCGGGCTCTTTGCCCATCGAAGTGGACGTCAATAAACTCGAGATGGGCGATGTGATCGAGGTGTTGCCCTATGACGGCAAGATCACTAAAAACGGCGCCACTTTGGCCGAATTTCAACTCAAGAGCGATGTCTTGCTTGACGAAGTCCGTGCCGGTGGCCGCATCAACCTGATCATCGGCCGCTCGCTCACCGGCAAGGCACGCGAATTTTTGGGTTTGCCCGCCTCCACCGTGTTCCGTCTGCCCCAGCCCCCCAAAGACAGTGGCAAGGGCTATACCCTGGCCCAAAAAATGGTGGGTCGTGCCTGCGGCTTGCCTGAGGGCAAAGGCATACGCCCGGGCACCTACTGCGAGCCCAAGATGACCACCGTGGGCAGCCAGGACACCACCGGCCCCATGACCCGCGACGAGCTCAAAGACCTGGCCTGCCTGGGCTTCTCTGCCGACCTGGTCATGCAGTCGTTCTGCCACACGGCGGCTTACCCCAAAGCGGTCGACGTCAAAATGCACCGCGAACTGCCCGCCTTCATCAGCAACCGGGGTGGTGTTGCCTTGCGACCCGGCGACGGTGTGATTCACTCGTGGCTGAACCGCCTGCTTTTGCCCGACACGGTGGGCACAGGCGGCGACAGCCACACCCGTTTCCCCATCGGTATCTCTTTCCCGGCGGGATCGGGTCTGGTGGCTTTCGGGGCTGCCACGGGCGTGATGCCTCTGGATATGCCTGAATCGGTGCTGGTGCGCTTCAAAGGGCAGATGCAGCCCGGCGTCACCCTGCGTGACCTGGTGCATGCCATTCCCTTGTATGCCATCAAGGCCGGCTTGCTCACCGTCGAGAAAAAGGGCAAGAAAAACGTGTTCTCGGGCCGTATTCTCGAAATCGAAGGCTTGCCTGACCTGAAGGTCGAGCAAGCGTTCGAGCTGTCTGACGCCAGCGCTGAGCGCTCTGCGGCCGGTTGTACGATCAAGCTCAACAAAGAACCCATCATCGAGTACCTGCAATCGAACGTGGTGCTGATGAAGAACATGATCGCCAACGGATACCTCGACAAGCGCACTCTCGAGCGCCGCATCAAGGCCGTCGAGGCCTGGCTGGCCAAGCCCGATCTGCTGGCGGCCGACAAAGACGCCGAATACGCCGCCGTCATCGAGATCGACCTGGCTGACATCAAAGAGCCCATCGTCTGCTGCCCGAACGACCCTGACGACGCCAAGTTCATGTCCGAAGTCGCTGGCACCAAGATCGACGAAGCCTTCATCGGTTCGTGCATGACCAACATCGGCCACTTCCGTGCCGCCTCCAAGGTGTTGGGTGGTGCCCGAGACATCCCGGTCAAGCTGTGGGTGGCCCCGCCAACCAAGATGGACGAGACCGAGCTCATCAAGGAAGGCCATTACGCCACCTTTGGCGCCGCCGGTGCCCGCACCGAAATGCCCGGCTGCTCGCTGTGCATGGGCAA
>JBEAZY010000114.1:0-14576 GCA_041159205.1 Pseudomonadota bacterium | reverse complement strand
ACCGGCACCGAGTCTTCCAAATCAAAAATCAGGGCATCGGCTTGGCCGTCTTGCGCCTTGGTCATCAACTCGGGCCTGGAACAAGGGGCAAACAACAGGGTTTTGTAAAGATTCATCGGGGCACTCATCGGTCACTCCAAACGGGCGGGCGTTTTTCGGCAAAAGCCCGGGGGCCTTCTTGGGCGTCCTGTGTCGTGTAAATGAAGGTGGCCAAGTCACGCTCGAGTTGCAAGCCCTCGGCCAGGGTCAGATCAGCGCCCCGGGTGACGGCGGCCTTGGCGCAGCGAACCGCCACGGGCGCATTGGCCGCGATGCGGTGTGCCGTCTCCAGGGCCAACGGCAACAAACGCGCCGCCGGGACCACGTGCTCGACCAGTCCGATGGCCAAAGCTTCCGGGGCCGTGACCGTTCGTGCCGTCATGATCAGCTCGAGCGCCCGCGCCTGACCCACACGGCGTGACAGGCGTTGCGTCGCCCCGTTGCCCGGGATCAAGCCCCGGCTGACCTCGGCCAGGGCAAAACTGGCCTGTTCGCTGGCTATACAGAAATCGCAGGCCAATGCCAACTCCACCCCACCCCCGATGGCCAAGCCATTGACGGCAGCGATCAGGGGTTTGTCGAACTGAGACAGGCCATCGCCTTTTTCCCAACGGAAACGCCGCATTTCGGTCAACGGGGTCTCGGCCATCAGGCGGGAAAACTCGCGCAAATCCATGCCCGCGCAAAACGCTTTATCGCCCTGGCCCGTCAACACCACCGCCCTGACCCCGGGGTCATGGCGCAGGGCATCGAGGGTGTCGTGCAGTGCGGCACGCAAGGCCAAATCAATGGCATTCATCGCCTGCGGGCGATTCAGGGTCAGCACCGCCACAGGGCCGTCGCGCGCCACCTGCAAATGTTCAAGGGAAGTGGACATGGTGAACCAGAAAGGGGTTTTCAGACAGATGATTTAATCATATGATTGAACCTGCGGCAAGACCTGCTTTCCCTGCCACCCATTGAATTTCCCCAACCCGCAAGGATTTGGCATGCCCCGAAAAGCCCCGAGCAAAAGCACCGAAATCAGCACGCCCGATCGCATCCTGCAATCGGCCGAACGCTTGTTCAGCGAGCGCGGCATCGACGGCGTCAGCCTGCGCGAAATCACCACCGACTCGGGGGTCAATAGCGCGGCGCTGCATTATCACTTCGGCTCCAAAATCGCGGTTCTGGAACAGATCTTCGAGCGGCGTGCATGGCCCATCGCCCAGCAAAGGGAACGCTTGTTGACTGCGCTCAAGCACAATCGGCAAGGAAGACCCGAAGTGGAAGATATTTTGTACGCCTTCCTGCGCCCTGCCCTTGAACTCCAGCATTCGGCCGACGGCGATTCGTTTCGCCTCTTGCGGGCCCGGCTCGCCTTTGAGCGCGAAGAGGTCAGGCGCCGTGTGCTGGACAAAGCCTTTAACAAGTCCAGCCAGATGGCCTTGCAAGCCCTGGCCCGGGCCTTGCCCCGCTTGTCTTCGGAAGAACTGCACTGGCGCTTTCATTTTTTGCTGGGCAGCATGGTCTACACCATGGCCCAACCAGGGCGCATTGAGTCGCTTTCAGGGGAAAAGGTCGACACCCGCGATTGGGAAAATGCATTGAATCGCCTGGTCACCTATGCCGCAGCCGGATTTCGGACGCCGTGACGCGCAGGGTTCAGCGCAGCCCCAAAGAGCCGGCGATGATGTTTTTCTGAATCTCGGAGGTGCCTCCGCCTATCGTGGCCAGTCGCGCGTCGCGGAAGTATCGTTGCATGGGGTACTCGTTGCAATAACCGTATCCGCCCAAGACTTGCAGGCACTGGTCAGAAATCGTTTTGTAGGTCTCGCCGATCAGATACTTCAAAACCGCCGTGTCACCACGCTCTGCCAGTCCCTGTTCCATCAACCATGCATAACGCAACAACATGGTTTGGGCCGTGTCAAGCATGACCTTCATGTCGGCAAATTTGTGCTGTATGGCCTGAAAACTGCCTATGGGCTTGCCAAACTGGGTCCTGGTTTTGGCGTAATCGAGCGCCAACTCAAAGGCCTGACGGGCGGCCCCGATGCGCGCCGCCGACAGACACAGGCGCTCGTAGCGCAAGGTGTCTTCACAGATCGCCCAGCCATGGTCGAGCTCGCCGAGCAAGGCCGTGCGCGGCACGCGCACATTGGTGAAGGTGACCTCGTTCGTGCCTATGCTGTGCTGGCCCAGTGTGGGGATGCGTTTGGCCTCTATGCCGGGTGTTCGGGTATCCACCAGCAGGGTGCTGATGCCCATCTGCTTTTTGGCCTGTTGGCTGGTGCGCAAAGCCACCAAAGCGTAATCGGCGATGTCAAACCCGGAAGTGAATTGCTTGCGGCCATTGATGACGAAATAATCCCCATCGATTTCCGCCTTGGTGCGCAAGGCCGCCGCGTCAGAACCCGAGTCGGGCTCGGTCAGGGCAAAGGCGTAGGTGAACTCACCGCTCACGGTCTTGGGGAGAAAAAATTTCTTTTGCGCCTCGGTGCCGTTTTTCAAAATGGCGTAACACCCGAACGTGTAGCTCCTGAACAGCCACAAGCCCAATTCTTCGAAATGGTGTCCGGTTTCCTCCAGCAAGACCGCCAGATCGGTCGGGCTGCCGTTGACCCCGCCATATTCCTGCGGAGCAATCAAGCCGAGCCACCCATGATCGGCCAGTGCCTTGAAAGCCTCGCGGGGCGGCTGACCCATCTCATCACAACGGGTGGCATAGGCCATCGAACACTCTTTGTCCAGCAACGCCCTGACATGGTCGCGCATGGCCTGTTGTTCGCTCGTTAAACCAAAATTCATGATTACAACTCCTGTCCACACCCTCGGAAAAACTTGATGTTCATCATAGCATTTGATTTAATCATTTGCTTGAACCGGGGCGGCATGCCGGACCCCCCGGAGACACCCCGGGGATCAGACGTCGTAGCCGTGGGCACGCATCAGTTCGCGCGCCGGTTCGCTTTGCAGGTACTTCAGCAGGGCCAGCGCCGCCGCATGGCCCTCGCCGGCTTTGAGCAAAACCGCCTCTTGGCGCAAGGGGCGATGCATGGCTGCCGGCACCAGCCAGGCCGACCCCTCTTTGATCTGCCCTTGTTCCATCACTTGTGACAGGGCGATGAAGCCCGCCGAGGCGTTGCCCGTGGCCACGAACTGATGGGCCTGCGCCACATTGGCGGCGTAAACCAGGCGCGGCCGCACGCCGGGCCACCAGGCCAGACGCTCCAGGACCTCCTGGGCGGCGGCGCCATATGGGGCCAGCTTGGGTTGGGCCAGCGCCAGCCGACCGGCCGGGATGGGTGGTGGTGTGTCGCCCGCAGCCACGATCTGGGCCGGCAGCCGGCTCCAGAGCACCAGACGCCCCGTGGCGTAAGTGAATCTCGAACCGGGCACCGCCCAACCCTCTTGCTCCAGCTTGCGTGGGGTGTCGGCGTCTGCCGACAACAACACGGCAAAGGGGGCACCGTTTCTGATCTGGGCGTCCAACTGCCCGGTTGAGCCCACTGCCATGACCAGTTTGTGCCCCGTGTCCCGCTCAAAAGACAAGGCCAAACGTTTCATCGGTGCATAAAAATTGGCCGCCACCGCCACCTGAACCTCAGCCGCCCAAAGACTGATGTGAAAACACGCCACGGTCAGACACAGCAGACCCGTGCGCAAGATGTCAAAACCCATGTTGGCCCCCCGCATGGATTTTAGACCTCGATTTGTGGCGACAATAGCCCGATGAGTCAAGCCAGCGCAGTCCATACCCCCGGGCCGGATGGAGTCGGGCCCGAAACCTGGGACATGATCACCCAGGGCTTGTGGCAACGCATGCGTTTGCTCGATGCCCTGGCGCGCCAGGTGTATTCCCCGGACCCGGGTGCGCCACATGTCGCCCTGCCCACGGCCCTGACCTTTGGCCATGGTGCCTACATGCCCATGCTTCATGGCCTGGCGCCTATGGGGGGGCGCCGGCTCAGTTTGATGACCTTTGACATCGCCTGTGACCCCCTTGGCGCGTGGCGGGTGCTGGGGCACAGCAGCAAGGCTGCCTTGCCCTGGCCCGCCCCGCATGCCGACCCCGTGTTGATGGCGTGGTTGAGTCAGTGGCAGGCGCTTTGTCCGCGCACCGGCTCAGAGCCCCCTCACTGGGTGGTGCTATGGCCGCAAACCCAACAGGAATGGCCATGGCCCACCGGTTCAGAGGCTCAAGCGGGCATCAGCCCGGCCCGGGCCTGCGATTTGCTGGTGCGTCATCAGCAATTGTTTCTCCAAACCGGGACGGGGCTGAGGGTGGTGCATGGCCTGATCAATTTGCAAGGACACGACACCTTGGACCCGCTGGAGCAGGCCTGCGACCCAGACCAAGGCATCGCCGGCCTGTTTGAAGTGCTGCGTCGTGGCCAAGTGCTTTTGCTGAACCCTCCCGGGCTGGCATTTCTCGATGCCCCGGCTTGGCTGGGTCTTTTACCGGCACTGTGCCGACAGGCCTTGAATGAAGAACTTCTAATGCCATCCCTGGACAGTTGGTGGTGTGGTGAGCCTGAGGTCTGGCCTGCCATTCTGCGCCGGGGCGCCGGTCTTTGGATCCGCCCGACCTACCCTGACGACGGGTTGCGATCGGGCTTTGCACCCCAACGCGTGGATGACCTGACCGATGTGCAGCGCTCGGCCTGGGCCTATCGGATGCGCGGGGACGGGGCCAAACACACCTTGCAGTCGCCATGGACTGGAGGTGAACCCTGGCGCATCTTGACATTCATGACCCCGCAGGGACAGGGCTCGGCGCTTTGCCTGGGGCCTGCCCCGGCCTCGCTGACAGCCCACGCCACGCCAAAAACCTGGTCTGCCTGAACCATGCAGTTGTCCATCGTTCACGAAACCATCTACCGCTATGGCCGCCAGGTCGAATCTTCGCACCACCTGGCCCATCTGTCGCCCGGTTCCGATCCCGCACAAACCGTGCATGCACACCGCATCGAGGTCGACCCCACGCCCGGCTTGGCCGATCTCTCAGTGCGCACCGACCTTTGGGGCAATCAATTGACACAATGGTTTTTGCCCCAACCCCATCAACATCTGCGCGTGGTGGCCCGTACGCGGGTGGACACCGTGACCTTGCCCGAGGCCCACCCGGACCTGAGCTGCCGGCAATCCACTCTGGCCTTGGGGCTCGCGGCTCACCCGTCCGCAGCCATCGCCCAACGCTGCCTATACCCGTCTTCGCGGGTGCCGCAACATCCTGATTTTTCTGACTTGGCGCGCACCGATCTGGCGGCTGACCGGCCGCTGATGGAAGGCGCAATTGCCTTCATGCACCGCTTGCACAGTGAACTCACTTACGACAACCAGAGCACCCAGGTGGACACGCCGGCCCTGAGCGCCCTGAGACTCAGGCGCGGTGTGTGCCAGGACTTCGCCCACATCATGATCGCCGGCTTGCGGCAAATGGGCCAGGCCGCCTGTTATGTCAGCGGCTATTTGTTGACTCAAGCGCCTCCCGGCCAGCCCAGGTTGGTGGGCGCCGACGCCAGCCATGCCTGGGTGGCCCTTTATGTCCCCGGCTTGCAAGACCACCCCAGCCAAGGGTGGCTGCATCTGGACCCCACCAACGCGCGCCACGGCTGGGGGTCGCCGGGCACAGACTATGTGACTTTGGCCCGCGGAAGGGACTTCGCCGATGTCTCGCCGCTGCGCGGGGTGCTCAGGGGGGGCGACGCCTCAGCCCCTGCGGTCAGTGTGGCCGTGGAGCCCATCGCCCCGGGGCCCTGAACCCTCAGTGCGCCCGGGCCAGGGTGCTCCTCAGTAAGGCAAGCCGACGTAGTTCTCGGCCAGCGATCGCATGGCGGCTTCGGAAGAGAACAAATAGGACATATCGGTGTCTTGCAGGCGCCGGTCGTATTCCAGGCCATCCGGGAAAGTGTGCAGCATGGTCGTCAGCCACCAGGAAAAGCGCTGCGCCTTCCAGGCCCGGGCCAGGGCCTTTTGCGAATACTGGTCGAGGCCGCTCGAGTCACCGTTGCGGTAATGGGCCACCATGGCATGGTAGAGGTAATGAATGTCTGAGCCTGCGGTGTTCAAACCCCGCGCACCGGTGGGGGGCACGATGTGGGCCGCGTCTCCGGCCAGAAACAGTTGGCCATAGCGCATGGGCTCGGCCACGAACGAGCGCAAAGGCGCGATCGATTTCTCGATGGACGGCCCGGTCACCAGGCGCTCAGACACCTCGGTGGGCAACCTGAGTTTGAGTTCGCCCCAAAACGCATCGTCCGACCATTGCTCGACGGTATCGCTCAAGGGGACCTGAATGTAGTAACGACTCAACACCTGGGAGCGCAGTGAACACAGGGCAAAGCCGCGCTCATGACGGGCATAAATCAATTCGGGTGACACCGGCTTGGTGCGGGACAAGACGCCCAACCAGCCGAAGGGGTAAACCTTTTCGTATTCACGCAAGATCGAATTCGGGATGGAACGGCGGCTCACCCCATGAAAGCCGTCGGCACCCACGACAAAGTCACACTCGACCCGCACCACCTCGTCGCCATGGCGATAGGTGACGCTCGGGTGGCTGGAAGTCAGGTCATGGGGCTGCACATCTTCGGCATTGTGAATGACCACCCCCTTCATGCGGTCGCGCCCTTCGTACAAGTCGCGGGTCAGTTCGGTCTGTCCATACACCATGACCGATTTGCCCCCGCTGTGGCGTTGCAAATCGATGCGATCGAGCAAACCGTCGTGGGCAATGTAGAAGCCATGATGGCTTTCGCCTTCACGGTCCATGCGCTCGCCGCAGCGGGCCTCCCGCAGCAATTCGGCAAAGCCTTGCTCCAGCACACCGGCGCGGATGCGGCTGAGCACATATTCCCGGCTTTGTCGCTCGAGCACCACGGTTTCGATGCCCTTGAGATGGAGCAATTGGGACAGCAACAAGCCGGAAGGGCCACCCCCAATAATGCAAACCTGCGTCTTCATTTTTTTCTACCTTTCGCCCCATTGCTCTGACTGAAAAAGGCCGAGCCTGATGCAGGGACAGATCCGTATGTTACAAGCCGTTGGCGCAAAGGGTGATATTCTGAATCAAGCATAACTGTTCTTTGTTTTTTCGCATGCACACCCCCTCCGAACCCTCCTCCAATCCGCGCGGTTTTGTGATCGACCGCAGCCAGGGCGTGCCCCAGTGGCCCGGCAGCCTGCATGTCAACCGCCAACTCAGCCAGTGGCTGGATTTCTCTACCCCCGGTCGGGTGCGGGTCCATACCGGCAAAGTGGAATTGGGCCAAGGCATTTTGACGGCCCTGGCGCTGATCGCGGCCGAGGAACTGAATTTGCCCTTGGCGCAGATCGAGGTGGTCAGCGCCAGCACGGCCCATGGGCCGGACGAGGGCATGACCTCAGGCAGCCTGTCGGTCCAGGATTCAGGGTCGGCGATACGCCAGGCCTGCGTCGAAGTGCGTCGCCTCACCGGGCTGCATGGCGGTGATTACTGGGGGGCCCTGCAAGGGGTGTCGCTGGCTTTTGAACCTGCTGAACTGGCCCCGCCCTACCCGCGCGCCACGCAACGACCGGGCTTGACGCAAAAAGTGCCGCGCCTGGATCTGCCGGCAAAAATTCTGGGGCAGCCGCGTTTCATTCACGACCTGCGCCCCGATGGTCTGGTGCACGCGCGAGTGCTGCGCTTACCCAGCCCCCGGGCCCAATTGAGATCCACCCCCGAAGAGTTGCAAGCGGCGCTGCCCTCGTCGGTACAGTACGTGGTTCTGGGGCGGTTTGTGGGGGTTTTGGCGGCACAAGAATGGCAAGCCCAGCAAGCCCTGGATCGGCTCAGCCAAGTGGCCCGTTGGGAAGAAGCGGCCAGTCTGCCCGATATGCATGATCTGGCCGGTTTTTTGCGCTCGGCCCGGGCCGAAACCCAGGCCACCGCCCGAGTCGGTCTGGGCGGGCCTGAGGGTGATGCGGTCATTCGAGCCAGTTATCTGAAGCCCTACCTGGCCCATGCGTCCATCGGCTTGTGTTGCGCGCTGGCCCGCTTCGAAGGAGGCAAGCTGGAAGTATGGACCCATAGTCAGGGCATCCATAACCTGCGCGATGACATGGTGCGCGCCCTGGCCAACGGCCCCCAACCTGTCGCCAAGGCCGACATCACCCTGCATCACGCCGAAGGCGCTGGCTGCTATGGCCATAACGGGGCTGACGATGTCGCTTTCGACGCTGTCTTGCTGGCCATGCAAAAACCCGGCGCGGTGGTCCGGGTGTTGTGGACCCGAGAGCAGGAACTGGCCCATGCGCCGCTGGGCTCGGCCCACTTGGTGGACATGCAAGCAAGCCTGAGTGCCGATGGCCGCATAGAACGCTGGCAGCACGAGCTGTGGGCCAACGGTTACAGTTCCCGGCCTGGTCGCTCCAGCACCTCCGTCTTATTGGCGGCCGCGCATTTACCCCACGGCCAGACCCCACCTGTGGCCATTAATCCACCCCTGGCAGCCGGCGGTGGCGGGGACCGCAACTCGGTACCGGGTTATGCCTTTCCCCATTACTCGGTGACCACCCACCGCCTGCTGGACATGCCCTTGCGGACCTCGGCCATGCGGGCCTTGGGAGGTTACGCCAATGTGTTCGCCATCGAGTGCTTCATGGACGAACTGGCCCACCACAGCGGTCAAGACCCCCTGGCGTTCAGATTGCGTCACCTCGAAGACGCCCGGGCCATTGAAGTCTTGCAAACTGTGGTCCAGCGCAGTGTGTGGTGGAACCAGCCCCGGGAAGAAGGCGAGGGCCGGGGTCTGGCCTGGGCACGCTACAAAAACACAGGCGCCTGGTGCGCCGTGGCCGCCCGGGTTCAGGCCGGCGAGACCCTGCGCGTGCTCAACCTCGACCTGTGTGTGGACGTCGGTCGGGTCATCGACCTTGACGGCGTCATCAACCAGACCGAGGGCGGCGCCCTGCAAAGCATGAGTTGGACTCTGAAGGAATCGGTGCAATTCGATGACACCCGGGTACTGACGCGATCTTGGGCCGATTACCCGATGCTGCGTTTTGGCGAAATCCCGGAAGTCAAAGTGCACGTCATTGACCGCCCCGATGAACCCTCTTTGGGCGCGGGCGAAGGCGCCCAAGGCCCCGTGGCCGCGGCTTTGGGTAACGCGCTCTTTAATGCTCTGGGCGTGCGCGTGCGCCGCCTGCCGCTGAATCAAGACCACATCCTGCGTGCCGTGCACGAACAATGAATGCGACGATCATGATCGAAGTCAACGGAAAACCCCACTCCCCACAGATGCCCGAGCAATGCTCGGTGTTGCAATGCTTGCGCGAAGAACTGGCGCTGAACGGGCCCAAACTGGGCTGCGGCGAAGGCGAATGCGGTGCTTGCACCGTGCTGGTTGACGGCGTACCCCAGACCTCTTGCAACCTGCCTCTGTGGGATGTTCAAGGCAAAAAGATCACCACGCTGGAAGGGCTGGGGACTGAGGGCTTGCCGCACCGACTGCAAACTGCGTTCATTGAAGAAAACGCCGGTCAGTGCGGCTATTGCCTGAGCGGCATCATCACCCGGGCCGCCGCACTCTTGCGCGAGCACCCCCAACCCAGCCGCGCACAGATCGTGCAGGCCCTGGAAAAGCACCTGTGCCGATGCGGCGCCCACGAACGCATCATCCGCGCCATTCAGAAGGCCAGCGCCTGACCCGGCATTAAAATCGGCGGCAGGAGACCCCCATGAGCCTGCACCACCAACTGCTACAGCGCCAACAAGCGGGCCGCCCGATTCGGGTCGGCCTGATCGGGGCCGGCAAATTTGGTTCGATGTATTTGTCCCAAATTCCGCGCACCCCGGGCGTGCACCTGATGGGCATTGCCGACCTCTCGCCCGCAGCCGCCCGGGCCAATTTGCGCCGGGTGGGCTGGTTGGATGCGCAAACGCAGGCCCGCAGCCTGGATCAGGCTTTGCAAGAAGGCAGCACCTGCATCAGCGACGACTGGCGCGCGCTGGTCGAGCACCCGGCACTGGATGTGTTGGTGGAGTGCACCGGTTCCCCGCCCCATGCGGTCGAACACATCCTGCACGCCTTCGCGCATGGCAAGCATGTGGTCAATGTGACTGTCGAAGCGGACGCTTTCTGCGGTCCCTTGCTGGCCCAACGCGCCGATCGTGCGGGGGTGGTGTATTCGCTCGCTTTTGGTGATCAGCCCGCCCTGATCTGCGACCTGGTGGATTGGGCCCGCACCTGCGGTTTCCCCGTGGTGGCTGCCGGTCGTGGTCACAAATGGTTGCCGCACTACAGCGCGTCGACACCCGAGACCGTCTGGGGCTACTACGGACTGAGTCCGGCCCAGGCGCAGCGCGGCGGACTCAACCCCAAAATGTTCAATAGCTTTCTGGATGGCTCCAAGCCCTCCATCGAGAGTGCGGCGGTCGCCAACGCCACCGGATTGGGGGTGCCCTCCGATGGCCTGCTCTACCCGCCGGCCAGCATTGCCGACATCCCGTTTGTCACCCGCCCCCGCTCAGAGGGTGGCGTGCTCGAGCGCAAGGGCATGGTGGAAGTGATCTCCAGCCTGGAGACCGATGGCCGGGTGATCCCCTATGACATTCGCATGGGGGTCTGGGTGACCGTTGAAGGGGAAACGGAATACATCCGCCATTGCTTTGAAGAATACAACGCCCACACCGACCCCAGCGGGCGCTATTTCACGCTGTACAAACGCTGGCACCTGATCGGCCTGGAAGTGGGGATGAGCGTGGCCAGCGTGGCCTTGCGGGGCGAAGCCACCGGGGTGGCCCGACAGTGGGGGGCCGATGTGGTGGCCACGGCCAAGCGCGATCTCAAGCCCGGCGAAATCCTCGATGGTGAGGGCGGCTACACGGTTTGGGGCAAATTGCTGCCTGCCGCCAAATCACTGGCCATCAAAGGCCTGCCTTTGGGCCTGGCACACCAGATCAAAGTCAAACGCCCGGTGCCCATGGGCCAGTGCCTGAGTTGGGACGATGTCGAGTTCGACCCGAATTTGAGCGCGGTACGCATTCGGCGCGAGCTGGAGGCCATGGGGGCGTGAGCACCGGCTGGCTGTGGCTGTTGCTGGCTTATGTGGGCTTGCTGGCCTGGGCCTTGCGCCAGAAGCACCGTTTCGTTGAAGGGCCCTGGTGGTTTCACTTGCGGGCCTTTTTACCCAACTGGAAGTTTTATCACGCCGTGGGCTGGATGCCGCGCCTGATGGTTCGACATCGGCAGAGCCCCACCTTATCGCAGCCCTCCCCCGCCACCGGGGCTTGGCGCATGGTCTACCCAAGGCGGGAACGCCACGCCTGGCACCTCTTGTACAACCCCGACACCAACCTGGCGCTGGCCCACCAAAACCTGGTGGATCACCTGGCCAATGACATCGCCACACTGCCCGAAGAAGGTCGCATCGAAGAATTGCCGATCTACCATTTGGTCCTGCGCCACGCCGCCCGGTACCTGATGGGTCAGGGCTTGCGTCACCCGCTGCAAATGCAAGTCGAATTGCGCCTGGTGCACCAGACCCGCGACCAAACCGAGGTGGTGTTGTGCTCGCCCTGGCTAGATCTGACCAGCGTCGTGGCCCCTGATTCGGACAGCCCCGGCCATGTCTGATGCCATGCACTGGTTTGAGCAGGGGCTGAGCCTGGCACAGGCCAGCCGGGTCTTCATGTTTTTGCTGGGTTGGAGCCTGCTGCTGCAAACGCTGGAATATCTGGCCATCGCCCGCCTTGACCGGGTGCTGACCTGGGACCTGCAACGCCATGAGATGCCCGCTTGGCCGGCATTCCTGCGCCCTGCGCTGACGCGATGCTTCGCCCCCCGTGTCTACCTGGGCGTATTGACCGGGCGATTGCTGTGCGCCGTCATGCTCATGGCGGGACTGCACGGGTTGTGGCTGTCTTTGCCCCTCATGGTCCTGGCGGTGCTGTTGTTGTTTCGCTGGCGCGGCGCCTTCAACGGTGGCAGCGACTTCATGACCCTGGTCGGCTTGACCGGTTTGCTGTGGGCCGACGGCCTGAGCCCCTGGGTGGGGACCGAGTTGGCGTGGCGGGCCGGTCTCTGGTGGGTGAGCCTGCAATTGCTGACCTCTTACTTCATGTCGGGTTGGGTCAAACTCAAGCACCGGGGATGGCGCAACGGGACCGCCCTGCCCATGTTTCTGGACACGGGTGTCTACGGCCCCTTGCCAGCAAATAGTCTGCTTCGACACCCCGGGCTGACCCGCATCGTGGCCTGGGCCTTCATTTTGTGGGAAGGCCTGTTCGGTTTGGTGTTCCTTGACATTCGGTTGGCTTGGATCGGTTGCGCTCTGGGCGCACTGTTTCACTTTCTGGTTTTCTGGTACTTTGGCCTGAATCGATTCTTCTGGGCCTGGCTGGCCACCTACCCGGCTCTGATTTACAGCGTGACCGAATGGGGCCTGTCCCTGAGGTGATGATCGTTTGACCGACAAAGATTAAACTGCCTGTCATGAGCGAATCGAAGCAAAGCCAGATCAGCGGCGTTGACCTGCTGCTCATCATGACGGTGACCCTGACCTGGGGCATGAACTACCCCATCATGAAATATGTGGTGATGCAGTACCCGCCCACCACCTTCCGGACCATGACCTTCATTTTGGGCACGATTTCGATCGGCCTGTACGCCTGGTTCAAAAAAGAAAGCCTGTATGTGCCCAAAGAGGAACGCTGGCTCACTCTGCGCCTGAGCCTGCCCAATATGATCCTGTGGCACCTTGGCTTGGTCTATGGCTTGACTTTGCTCAACTCCGGGCGCACCGCCATCATCGGCTACACCATGCCGGTCTGGACCCTGATGGCCAGCGTGGTGTTTTTTTCCGAAAAACTGACCCGCCGTGCCTTGCTGGCGGTGGCCTGTTCGCTGACCGCCACTTTGCTGCTGGCCTGGCATGAGTTGTCGCACTTTGCCGGGCAACCCCTGGGCTTGCTCTATACCTTCAGTGCCGCCATCGCATGGGGCATCGGCAACGCCATGATGAAAAACGCCAAACTGTCCATCTCCAGTGTCAGCCTCACCTTTTGGTCTTTGCTGACCGGCACGTTCATCTTTGCCGTATTTGCCATCACCCTCGAGATGGATCGCTGGCGCTGGCCGATGTGGACCGAGTGGCTGGCCGTGGCCTATGGCGGGGTGATCACCTTTGCATTAAGTTATGTGGCCTGGTTTCAGGTCGCGCGCAAGCTCTCGCCGGTGGCCAGTGGTTTGTCCATCATGCTGGTGCCGGTGGTGGGCGTATTTGGCGGGGCCTGGGCTTTGGGCGAAGTCATCGCCCGCGAAGACATCATGGCGCTGGGCTTTATTTTGCTGGCCATGGCATTGGTGCTGGCCCCGCGCAAAAAAACCGCCTGACCCGCAAGGCCCTTGGACCCAGCATGACCCGGCGTGGAGCGCGTCACATGGGTTTGAAATTCATGCGCTTGAGCACCCGCCCCCAAGAGACGAAATCACGCTCCATCATTTCAGTGAAATACTCAGGCGGCTCATTGTGAACATCCAGACCCAGTTGCTTCATGCGCTGCTGAACGTCGGGCATGCGCAGCACCGCGTTCACCTCACGGTTCAGATGGCTCACAATCTCTTTCGGGGTTCCGGCCGGGGCAATGATGCCAAACCAACCACCCGAGGTGAAACCAGGCACGGTCTCAGCCAGTGTCGGCACATCGGGCAAGTCGGGCAGCCGTTGGGCACGGGCGATGCCCAGCATGCGCATCTTGCCGCCCGACGCAATCGGCTGCACCGAAATATAAGAGGCCAGTGAAGCGTCGATCTGGTTGCCCATCATCTGGGTGAACACATCAGAAATCGCCTTGTAGGGCACGTGCAGGTACTCGTATCCGGCGACCTGGCTGAAATATTCGGTGGCAAAGTGCAAAAAAGCCCCCTCGCCGTTGGTGCCGAAGGTCACTTTGCCCGGGTTGGCTTTGGCATAGTTGATCAATTCCTGGGTGGTCTTGAAAGGCGCATCATTGCGCACCACGAGCGCCAGAAAATTCGAGGCCATCATGGCCACCGGCGCAAAATCCTTGCGCGAATCGTAGGCCACCTTGCTCATCGCCAGCGGCAACACCACCATGTTTCCACCTTGGCCACATCCCAGGGTGTAACCATCGGCGGGGGCTTGCTTGATCAGCGTCAGGCCGAGTTGTCCGGAAGAGCCTGGCTTGTTGTCGACCACGATGGCCTGGCCCAGTCGCTCGCCCAATTTCGGGCCGATCACGCGGGAAAGAATGTCACAACTGTCGCCGCTGCCCGCAGGCACGATCAGCCGGATCGGCTTATTCGGATAGCCCGCCGGCTGAGCCCAAGCCGTGCCCCATCCGCCCAGACATGCCAGAAAGCCAAACCAGAACCTCCATTGTGTCGACCACTTCATGACCTTTACTCCCCATCGTTGTGATTGAGCCGATTTCTCACCCGTGATTGAAGCCGCTTTAACTTGCAAACGGCATCGGGTTTTCCCGAGCAACCCTGAGTTTTTGCTGATCATTTGACAAGCAAGAGACAAAAGCCCGTACATCGATAGACAATAGAGGCGGACACATT
>JBEAZY010000113.1:0-5295 GCA_041159205.1 Pseudomonadota bacterium | reverse complement strand
ATGTTCTCTTCGCCGAACTCGTTTTCGATGACGGCGATCTTTTGGCCATGGGCCTCGGACAGAACACGCTTGAGCAAGGTGGTCTTGCCCGAGCCCAAAAAACCGGTGAGGATGGTGGCAGGAATCAGCATAATGGGATTGTAGGGAATCGGGAATCTGTCCCCCATTATGGGTTTGTTGCGAAATACCCACCATTAATTGGGGTCAGACCCCAATTAAATTATTTTTTCATGACGATCAGTCCCTTGAGGTATTCGCCTTCGGGGAATTGGATGGTCATGGGGTGGTCGGGGGCGCCTTGCATGCGCTCGCTGATGTAGCCGTCCACGGCGGCATCGGTCCCGGCTGAGGCGACGATTTTGTGAAATAACTCGGCCCCGATGCCACCCGAGCAGCTGTAGGTGAACAGTACCCCGCCAGGCTCGAGGATTTTGAAGGCCAGGCGGTTGATATCTTTGTAGGCGCGCGCGGCGCGTTCGGCATGCGCCGCCGTGGGGGCGAATTTGGGCGGGTCGAGCACGATGGCGTCAAAGGTGCGACCTTCCTGGTGAAAACGGCGCAAACTCTGGTTGACGTCGGCATCCAGAAATTCGGCCTGGGTGTCTTCGAAACCATTCAGACGGACATGCGCCCGTGCGCGCTCAATGGCCGGCCCCGATGAATCGATGGAAGTCACGGTCCCGCCCTGCGCCAACGATCCACCCGCCCGCATGCCCTGCAAAGCCGCGATGGTGAAGCCGCCGGTGTAGCAATAGCAGTTGAGCACCCGCATCAAACCCAGGCGGCGGGCGTATTGGGCAAATTTGTGGCGACTGTCGCGCTGGTCGAGGTAAAAGCCTGTTTTATGGCCCTGCGCCACATCGACGGTCAGTTGCCAGTCGTGTTCGCGCAGTTGTATCTCGGTGTGGCCATCGTCGCCCGGCCCCTGTCGCAACCAGCCGCTGACGGGAAGCAAGCCTTCCAGCTGGCGCACGCCGGAATCGCTGCGCTCATACAACCGGGTGGTGCCGGTGATGTCGATCAGGAGGTCGGCCAGGGTGTCCTTCCATCGCTCGGTGCCGCTGGAGAGGAACTGGGCCGAGAGCGTGTCACCATACCGGTCAACGATCAATCCCGGTAAGCCGTCGGCTTCGCCATGCACCAGCCGCACACCGTCGCTCTTAATGTCAAAGCGCTGGCGGGCATCGATGGCCTTTTGCAAGGTCTGGCGAAAAAAATCGGCATCGATGCGCTGGTCGGCGTCAAAGCTCCAGATCCGGGCTCTGATGCGCGAGCTGGGGCTGTAAGCCGCCCAGCCCAAAAATTGTCCGCTGTCCGATTCGACCCGTACTGTTTCCCCGGCATCCGCGCCGCCTTTGGCAATGGCGCTGTCATAAATCCAGGGGTGGCGGCGCAGGGCTGAGCGCTCTTTGCCAGGCTTGAGTCGGATGGTTTTCATGCGCTGATTGTCCCTGATCGGGGTCGACCTGATGGATGGCCCCAGCTTGGGCAGTTTCGTCTTTATTTGCGGCGGGCCCTTGGGTGGGCCGCGTCGTAGGCTTGGGCCAAATGCTGAAAATCGAGTCGGGTATAGACCTGGGTGGTGGTGATTTGGGCATGGCCCAGCAGTTCTTGCACGGCGCGCAGGTCACCGCTGGACTGCAACAGGTGGCTGGCAAAAGAGTGACGCAGCATGTGCGGGTGGACCGCCACATCCAAACCGGCTTGCAGGGCCCGCCGCCGCAAACGCCCCCAGACCGAGGCGGGTGTCAGGCGGGTGCCGCCCCAGCCTATGAACAAAGCCTCGGGGGCCGCTGCATTGGGGGCCAGCCCCAGTGCGCGACTAGCCAGCCATTCCCGCAAAGCGCGCGAGCTGGCCTGTCCGATCGGCACGCTTCGTCGCTTGGCTCCTTTGCCCGAGACGTGGGCGATACCGGCCTGCAAATCGAGCCAACCCCGCGCCTGCGCGCTGTCGCTGACATCCAAACCCACCAACTCACCCACCCGCAAGCCACTGCCGTACATCAGTTCAGCCATGGCGGCATCGCGCAGATCGAGCCAGCGGCCTTTGTCGCTGTCGGCCTGAGGCGAACGGTGCCCGGCCAATCGCACGGCTTCATCAACCGACAAGGCCTTGGGCAAGGGCTTGGACGCTTTGGGAGGGCGCACCCCCAACAAAGGATGGGCACTGAGGAAACCTTCGCGCAGGGCCCAGGTGTAAAAGCCCCGCCAGCCGGACAAAATCAAGGCAATGCCCCGGGCGCTGCGCCCTCCTTGGTTCATGCGTGCCAGCCAGGCGCGCACATGGTGCGCTTGAGTGGCCAGGAGGTCGATGCCGGCCTGGTCGCAAAGGGCTTGCAACTTGAGCAGGTCTTGCCGGTACAACTCGCAGGTGCGAGCCGCCAGACGCTTTTCAAAGCGGACGTGATCCAGATAGCGTTGTGCCTGCGGATGAAGGGGGGCCGGTGGGCTGTCGGTGTTCATCCGTCGCGGGCCGTGGGGGCCAACCCTCAGGCCTGGCCAGACAAGCGGGTCAGGGCAGCGGCGGCCAAGGTGCCGATGCGTTCGAGCAAATCGGTGCCCATGCCCGCGTGATACCGATGGGCATCGGGTGAGGCCAACACCATGAGGCCCATCAATTCCCCCTGAGGGTGGCGCAAAGCCACCACTGCCATCGATTGTGCCGCCGAGGGTTCAGCCAGGCATAGGGTCAGCTCTTCGTGGGCCGGGGCACCGCAATAAGGTGCGGTCAGCGTCGCGGCCCAGGCCTTTAATTCATCGCTGATACCCACCGCATAGAGCTGGCTGGACAAGGCCGCATCGACACGCCAGAGGCGGATGGCGGCCTGGGGCACCGAGAACTGGGTCTGAATCTGCTCGACCATCAAGGGCGGCAGTTGTGCCGCATCGGTGGCCGCCAGCAGGCTCGCGGCCCAACGCAACAGGCGGTCGTTGAGGGCGCTGTATTCGGTGCCGTTGCGGATCATCTCCATGATGCGGCCTTCCAGGCCCCGGATTTTCTCGCGCAACATGTCGGCCTGACGTTCTTGCAGACTGACCGCCCGCTGACCGTGTGGGCTGGACAAGCGGACACTGGCCAGCAATTCGGCGTGCCGCTGAAAAAAATCGGGGTTGTTCACCACATAGTTAGCGATGTCGTCTTCAGTGATCGGGTTGATGGGGTTTTGAGGGGTCATTCGGGGATCTCGATTTCGCCATGAAAAACAGTTTGCGCCGGGCCGGTCATGCGCACCGTCGAACCAGGGCCGGCCCACTCGATGGTCAAACGCCCGCCACGCGCTTGCACTTCCACCACAGGGTCTAGCCACCCGAGCCGTATGCCGGCCACCACGGCGGCGCAGGCCCCGGTGCCACAGGCCAGGGTTTCGCCTGCACCGCGCTCGAACACGCGCAGGTGGATGAGGCCGCGTTGCACGATTTGCATGAAGCCGGCATTGACCCGGCGCGGAAACGCCGGATGGTGCTCGATTTGAGGGCCCTGTCGCTCGACAGGGGCCAGCTCGATGTCGGGCACCCATGTCACGGCATGCGGATTGCCCATGGAGAGCACCGCCACTTCGGCCACTTCGCCGCCATGCAGGGGCAAACGCCAAAGGGGAAAGTCCTGGGCCGGGCTCACGCCGGGGCGGGCTTGTGCCGGGTCGAAGGGCACTTGCGGCCAATCAAATATGGGCGCACCCATATCAACCGTCACACGGCCATCGGGCCGTTCGCTCAAAGTGATGATGCCGCCGTGCACTTTGACCCGGATGTCCGATTGAGTGGTCAGCCCGCGTTCTTTGACAAATCGCACGAAACAACGCGCCCCGTTGCCGCACTGCTCAACCTCGCCGCCGTCGGCGTTGTGGATGACGTACTCAAAATCGGCATCCGGGGTCGGGCTGGGGCGCACGATCAAGATCTGATCGGCACCCACGCCGTAGTGCCGGTCGGCCAAAAACCGGTATTGCTGGGCGCTCAGGCGCCAACGAACCTTGGTCTCGTCAAGGACAACAAAGTCGTTTCCTGCCCCTTGCATTTTGGTGAATGGCACGCGCATGGACCCCATTATTGAATAATCGGGGGGTCGGTGCAAAATTTCGGGCCTGTGAGGCCCGGTCACTGATCATTCCCATCCTGGACTTAAATCGGATCAAGACATGAAAATCCCCGCCTGGACCCCCGAAGCCAAACCCCAACCCACAGAACTGGTCGAGGCCATCGCCAAACGCCGGGGCGGGCAACTGCTCAATCTGGATCGGGTTTTGCTTTGGAGCGAGCCCATTGCCAGGGGTTGGAATGTCTACATGAAGCACCTGCGGCAAGACCTGAGCACCTCGCCCAAACTTCGCGAGCTGGCGATATGCACGGTGGCCCTGCTGACTGGTGCCCACTACGAGTACCACCACCACGCCCCCGAATTTCGCCGTGCCGGCGGCAGCGATGCCGAGTTGGAAGCCCTGGCGAACGCCGTGGCGCAGCAGCCTGAAACCGGCGTGAGTGAGAACGGCCTGGGACTGCGCGAACAATTGGTGGTGCAATGGGCGGCTCAAATGACGCGTCAAATCAAGGTCGATGACACCCTCTTTGAGCGCTTGCGCGAGCACTTTGACACCACCGAAATTGTGGAAATCACCACCACCATCGCCAGCTACAACATGGTCGCGCGCATTTTGCTGACCACGGGCGTGATGCCCGAATCGCATTGATTTTTCCAAGGGTCTGACATGGTACGAGCCAGCCAACTGTTGCACGCCCCCAGGCAGATTGCCCAGGCGCGACCGGCCGCCACCCTTTTGCTGCTGCGCGACGGCGCACAAGGGCTGGAGGTGCTGATGACCCGACGCTCGGCGAGCGCCAGTTTTGCACCCGGGGCTTATGTGTTTCCGGGCGGTGGCGTCGATTCTGCCGATGCGGCGTCTTTCGATGTCTGCCAGCGCAGAGCCGGCCAAAACGATGAATGGGCCGTGCGTTGCGTGGCCGCGATCAGAGAGAGTTTTGAAGAACTGGGCATTTTGCTGGCGCACCGCCCCGATGGCCGCTGGGCCGACGCCAGCGATGTGGCTTTGTTGGATCGGCGCGCGCCGCTGGCCGAACAATGCCGCCGAAGCGGTCACCGTCTGGCGGTGGATCGTGTGTTTTATCTGGCGCACTGGGTCACCGACCGCGACCTGTCGCGGCGCTTTGACGTGCCTTTTTTGGTGGCCCGCATGCCCGAGGGACAAACCCCGGTGGCCGATGAAAGCGAGCAGTTTGAGCCGGTGTGGGTCAGCCCGGGCGACGCGCTGCAAAGGCACGAGGCCGGGCAGTTTTTTA
>JBEAZY010000112.1:0-32342 GCA_041159205.1 Pseudomonadota bacterium | reverse complement strand
GCAAGGGGGAGCGTATAGGGGAGCAGAAAGGCAAGCTGATCGGCGAGCGTGAGGGCAAGCAGGACACCCTGAGCAAACTGCTTGCAAAGCGCTTTGGGCCGATCGATGCTCAGACTGGTCTACGCATACAAAAGGCCAGCCTGGCGCAACTGGATGAATGGGTGTTGCGTTCGGTGGACGCCCGAACCGTTTCAGAGGTGTTTGAGCAGGCGCAGTAAGGGTGCGCAGCGCAGACTATGCGATTGATGAGAGGAAAGTGGCTTGATGGGGGCGCCTGAGCCCTTGAGGCCCCCCTGCAGATGCCTTTACTTCAACCGTTCGTTTTGCGGGTAGAGGAATTTGCGCGCTTCGGCATCGAGTTCGGTTTTGAAGACATGGCGACTTTTCAGCGCCTCGGCCCGCTGCGCGGCGGGTCTGGCGTTGATGGCGTCGAGCAGGCGTTTGACATTGGGGTAGGTCGACCAGGTGGCGTCGCCCGTGCCCAGCACATAGGGCACCATGCGGGCCCAACCCCAAAAGGCCATGTCGACGATGCTGTACTGGCCACCGACCATGTATTCGCTTTGGCTCAAGTGTTGCTCGATCACACCCCAATGGCGGTGGGCTTCGAAGTCATAGCGGTTCAGCGCGTAGTCTTTGGGCTCGGGGGCCACGTGGCGGAAGTGAACCGACTGGCCCGAGAACGGGCCGACACCGGTGGCGATGAACATGAGCCACGACAGTGTTTCTGCGCGCGCCACGCTGTTGGCGTCGGTGGCGACGAATTTCTTGGCCCGGTCGGCCAGAAACAACAAAATGGCGTTGCTGTCGAAAACGGTCACGTCGCCGTCGACGATGGCGGGCACTTTGGCGTTGGGGTTGACGGCCAGAAACTCAGGGGTGTGTTGCTCCCCCTTGCGGGTGTCCACGGGGATGGCCTCGTAGGCCAGGCCCAACTCTTCGAGCAGCAGGGCCACTTTCATGGGGTTGGGGGCAGCGTTATAGAAAAACTTCAGCATGGGGGCTCCGTGGGTGGGCAGGTTTTTTCGGGGTCAAAGATTGACGATATTACTTGGGGTGTGGGGTCTGTGCAATTGGCACTATCACTCACGCGGTACGCTGGACTTGGCGGGGCAGGTGCGCTAAGTTTTAACCTGTCGTCGAGGAGATCGCATGGATTGGCAACCGTACATCAAGGCCAGTTGGGAAATGGTGGTGGCCGCAGAGGGCAACACGCAGACCATGTTGGAGGAAGAGCTGGAGGCGTATCTGGTGCAAATGATGGCGAGGCACTTTCGCAATCAGCGCATTCCGCCCGAGATTGTTTGTCTGGAGTTGGCCAAGGCGCGGCATGCCCAAGACTTTCGCGACATCGGGGACGGGTGTTTGTTTGTCGATGCCTGGCGCATCAAACCCGCCCGCCTGGTGGCCAAAGATTACTACCTGGCGTTGGGTCAGATCGCTTATGGTCGGGCCGCTTTGTTTTCCAGGCCGGTCGACGCATTATTTGAAAAGCTCAGCAAAGAGTTCGCGACATTAAGTCGTGTGTTGGCGGGGGTGCGGCAATTGGCGGCATGAAGCAGAAATTGGGGTCTGACCCCAATTTCTGCTTCCGGTCAGCGGATGACCAACCCGGTGAATAAGCCCAATAGTTCTGAAAAATAAAACCGGACTCGTCGGCGGTTGATCACGGCCATCAGCAGCAGACAGGCCGAGACCAGCGTGATTCTTTTGAGCAGCCGGAAATACAAGCGATGTTTGCGGCAGACCTTGGCGTAGCCACAGCGGTGGGCAAATATCCGTCGGATTTCCTCCTCCGATTGTTGGTCCAATATTTTGTTGGGGTGATAGACCTTGAGTTCAGGTGTGTAATAAATCGGCACGTTTTTTTTGAGCAGGCGCAGCACCAGATCGAAGCCTTCTTCGGCCCCGTGAAAAACACCCACGCCCAAGCTTTCATCAAATTGGGTTTGTAAAAACACCTCTCTTTGAATGAGCATATTGGGTTCAACAAACATTCCCCGGTGCTGACGCAGGGTGAGCGGCGCCGGTTTAGGGCTGAATGTCCTGAGGCTGTCCGCGCCGTTGCGGTCGACGCATTTGCCAAAAATGACCCGATGACCCTGATCGATGCAGTGGTCGGCCAATTTGAAATAGCCAGGCAGGATTTCGGCATCGTCGTCCGGGAAAAACAAAAACTGGCCCCGCGCGTGCTGCGCCCCGAAATTGCGCGCTTTGGAGACGCCTTTGAAATGGACGCGCAGATGCGTGAGGGGAATGTCGGCGTTCAAACCATTCAATGCATCCGCCAGTCTGTCGTCGCTGTTTTGGTCCACGACGATGATTTCCAGATCCAGGTCTTTTTCGGCACAGATCGAAGCCAGCAATGCGGTGAAACCTTCCACACGATCCAGCGTGGCGATGACCAGGCTGTACTTGGGTGCGCTCGAACAATGCTTGGGTTCACTCATACATCAGAGGGGACTGATACGCACCGTTGAAGCAGTGCTTAAAGTTTTGAAATGAATGAACTATATGCGAAAAATGTATTATTTTTTAAATATTGGAGTCTAATTATTGTGCCGGCGGGCCAAACGATGCCGCCTCAGGGCGAGGGCCGCCTTGGGTTCAGGCCATGCGCAGATTCAGGCCAGCGCCGCGCGCATTTTGTCGATCACGGCTCGGTAATCCTTCTGGCCGAAGATGGCGCTGCCCGCCACAAATGTGTCGGCCCCGGCATCGGCCACGCGGCGGATGTTGTCGGCCTTGATGCCGCCGTCCACTTCCAGGCGAATGTCGCGCCCGCTTTGGTCGATGCGTTTTCTGGCCTGTTCCACTTTGCGCAAGGCGCTGTCGATGAACGATTGGCCGCCAAAGCCGGGGTTGACGCTCATGATCAAAATCAGGTCGATGTCATCGATAAGCCAGTCGAGCACATCCAGCGGTTCGGCGGGGTTAAAGACCACCCCGGCTTGAATGCCGCGCGCCTTGATCGCCTGCACGCTGCGGTGCGCATGGGCGCTGGCATCCGGGTGAAAGCTGATCAGGTCGGCGCCCGCATCGGCAAAGGCGGCGGCCAGGGCATCGACCGGCTGCACCATCAGGTGCACATCGATCGGCACGGCTTGACCATCGGGCGTCTTGGCGTGGGGTTTGAGGGCCTGGCAGACCATGGGCCCGAAGGTCAGGTTGGGCACATAGTGGTTGTCCATGACGTCAAAGTGAATCCAGTCGGCACCGGCAGCGATGACGTTTTGCACCTCTTGGCCCAGACGGGCAAAGTCGGCAGACAAGATCGAAGGGGCGATGCGGTAGGTTTTGCTCATGGCTTGATTATCCTCCTGTCTGCCCGTGCGTCTTCGGGGGATTTGTTAGACTGCGCTCAAGATGATGCCCCGAACCGGTCTTTGAATCATGGGCGAGTTTGAACTGATCAACAGCTATTTCAAACGCCCGGTGCGCCACGCGGTGCTGGGCGGTGGGGATGACTGCGCCCTGATTGCGCCGGGTGTTGGCATGCAATTGGCCATCTCGACCGATATGCTGGTGGAAGGGCGGCATTTTTTGCCCACTGTCGACCCCGAGCGCCTGGGTCACAAAGCCCTGGCCGTCAACCTCAGTGACCTGGCCGCCTGCGGCGCAAAACCCCTGGCTTGCACTTTGGCGCTGGCTCTGCCCCGGGCCGACAAGGCCTGGGCTGAGGGCTTCTCGAGGGGGCTTTATGCCCTGGCCGACGCCCACGGCTGCGAACTCATCGGGGGTGACACCACCCAAGGGCCCCTCAATATTTGCATCACGGTGTTGGGCGAGGTGCCGCCAGAGCAGGCGCTGTTGCGTCATGCCGCCGAGGCGGGTGACGACATTTATATCAGCGGCCAAGTGGGCGATGCGCGCATGGCCCTCGAGGTGTTTCGGGGCAAGCTCAGCCTCTCTGAGCAGGCTTTCGAACGTTGCCGAAGCCGCATGGAGCAGCCCGCCCCCAGGGTGGCGCTGGGGCAGGCCTTGCGCGGCATTGCGCATGCCGCGATCGATGTGAGCGACGGCCTGTTGGGCGATCTGGGGCATATCTTGCAACGCTCCGGGGTGGGCGCGAGCATTCAAACCCAATGGCTTGAAGGCAGCGCTGCGGTCAGCGCAGATTTGTTGAGCCAACCCTGGACCCGACGGCTGGACCTGGCCCTGGCCGGCGGCGACGACTACGAATTGTTGTTCACCGCCCCGCGCGCCATGCGTGAGCGGGTTCATGCCGCCGGGCACGACTCTGGCGTGGCCATCACCTGCATCGGTGAAATCACCGAACAGCCTGGCCTGCGCTTGCTAGACCCAATGGGCCAGCCCTTGTTGCGACGCTTCGCCTCGTTTGACCACTTTGCCTGAAGCCCCCATGAGCCGTGCCCAATTGCTGAAGCACCCCGCGCACTTGCTGGCTTTGGGCTTTGGCAGCGGCTTAAGCCCTGTAGCACCCGGCACCAGTGGCACCATGTGGGCCTGGGCCGCTTACCTGGTCTTGCAAAGCTGGTTCGACAGCGCCACCATCGGTTGGGTGATTTTGGCTGCCTTGTTGGTGGGTTGGTGGGCCTGCACCGTCAGCGCCCAACTGCTCGGGCAAAGTGACCCCGGCATGATTGTTTGGGACGAGGTGGTGGCTTTCTGGTTAGTGCTGTGGCTGTGGCTGCCAGCCGGGTTCTGGGCCCAATTTGCCGCATTCCTGCTGTTTCGCTTCTTTGACATGGCCAAACCGGGCCCGGTGGGCTGGGCCGACCGCCTGTTCAAAGGGCGCAACGCCTGGGTGGCCGGTTGGGGCATCCTGTTTGATGACTTGGTCGCCGCGTTTTGCACCTTGCTGGTGTTGTCTTTGGCCGTGAACTGGGGGGTCTTCAAATGATCGAGACTTTGGCACAACGGTTGTTACACCGAGGTTGGATGTTGACCACCGCCGAGAGTTGCACTGGCGGCATGGTAGCGGCGCGCTGCACCGAACTGGCTGGATCCAGCCTGTGGTTTGAGCGCGGCTTTGTCACTTACTCGAATGAGGCCAAGCATGAGTTGCTCGGTGTGGATACTTCCCTGATCAAAACGCACGGCGCTGTCAGCGAAGAAGTCGCCCGGGCCATGGCACTGGGTGCCTTGCGCCATTCACGCGCGCAGGTGGGTGTCGCCATCACCGGCGTCGCCGGCCCCGGCGGCGGCACTGCCGACAAGCCCGTCGGCACGGTTTGGTTCGCCTGGGCTGCGCCCAGCGACAGTGGCCCCACGCTGGGTGCCGAAACCGCATTCGTCAAAACCCATGTCTGCCATCTCAACGGCGACCGCGCGGCGGTGCGCCAGGCCAGTCTGAACCACGCACTGGCTGGGCTGATCGATTTAATTGGGGTCTGACCCCAATTTATGGTTGCTTTCGCGCCACATGGGTTTAATTGGGGTCTGACCCCAATTTCTGCATGGGGTGGTGCTGGCGGACTTCGATGTTCAGGCGAGCCAAGCGGTTTTTCAGGGCGAGGACGTACTTGTCTTTGCTGTACAGCACGGCTTGGTGGGCCACCGCGAGGTCAATGAATTTCTGGTCGTCAGGGTCTTTGCAGACGTAGGGGGCTTTGTTCGCGGGTTCGCACAGGCGTGCATGGCAGTCAAAGCGGATCAGGAGTTCGTCCACTGTCAGACCGCGCTGGACGCGCTTGAGCGCGAGGTGGTCGTAATCAAGCACACGTCTGAATTCCTCGCGCATCTGCAACGTCGCCAGCCACAACACGCTGCCTTCGGTCAGTTGTGAGTCCAAGCCGTCAAATCGCGGGGCTTCAAACAACCACAGATCGAGCAAGACGTTGGTGTCGAGCACGACCGAAATTGGGGTCTGACCCCAATTTGTGGTGGTTTTTTCGCGACATGGGTTTAATTGGGGTCTGACCCCAATTTCCTCATCTGGAAGCGGAAGAGTCGGCATTCGATGGGGCCGTTCCAGAGGGGGACGCGGCGGTTTTCTTTCAGGCGCATGCGGCCCGGGAGTTTGAGGTCGGGGGTGAGGATCCAGGCGGTCCAGCCGGCAAAGTGTTCGCGCCAGTGCTGGGCAAGTTGCAGGAAGAAGTCGCCGTCGTCTTCGGTGATGGCGCGTTGGCGTCCGGCGACACCAGCCGTTTCGATGCGTTCGCCGTAAGGGGGGTTGAGGAGGAGCACGCCGGGTTGTTCGCAGGGCGGGTTGCGTTGCAGCGCGTCGCCACCGCGCCACTGCACGGCCTCGTCGACGCCGGCCCGTTCGGCGTTGCGTCGGGCGAAGTCGACCATGCGAAATGCCACATCGCTGCCATAGACCTCGGCCAGGGGCGCGTGGGTGGCATCGATGGCTTGTTGGCGCAATGACTGCCAAATCGGGCGGTCAAACGGGCGCAATTTTTCAAAGCCGAAGTGGCGTTGCATGCCGGGCGCCATGCCGCACGCGATTTGCGCCGCCTCGATGGCGATGGTGCCGCTGCCGCAGCACGGGTCGTACAGAGGCAGGCCCTGGGTCACCCCGGCAGGGGCATCGTCCAGCGGCTGGCTCCAGCCGCAGGCGGCCAGCATGGCGGCGGCAAGGGTTTCTTTCAGTGGCGCATCGCCTTTGTCCTCGCGCCAGCCGCGTTTGAACAGGGGCTCGCCCGAGGTGTCGATGAAGAGACTGATCTGGTCAGTGGTGAGGTGGACGTGCACGCGCACATCGGGCCGGCGCACTTCGACGCTGGGGCGCTCGCCCTCGCGCTCGCGAAAACGATCAACCAGCGCGTCTTTGACGCGCAAGGCGGCAAAGTTGAGGCTTTTCAGGGGGCTGCGCTGGGCGGTGATGTCAACCTTGAAGGTTTGGCGGGTGCCGAACCAGAGTTCCCAGGGCACTTCCCGTGCCATGGCATAGATGTCGTCTTCAGAGCGGTAGCCCCCGTGTCGCAGCCGCACCAGCACGCGCTGGGCCAGCCGGGTGTGCAAGTTGAGCTGCATGGCTTCGCGCCAACTGGCAGCCAGGCCGACCCCGGCACGACCGACGTGCATGTCGTTGAGGGGGCGTTGCAGGATGTCGGCCACCTCGTGCGCGAGATAGGGCTCGACCCCGGCGGCGCAGGGCAAAAAGAGGTAGAGTTCGTTCACAGGGCCTTGCGCAAGTTGGTGGGAGGGATGCGCAGGGCTTCGCGGTATTTGGCCACTGTGCGGCGGGCACAATCGATGCCCTGCTCTTTGAGCATGTCAGAGAGTTGATTATCGGACAAGGGCTTTTTAGGGCTTTCGCTGGCGATGAATTGCTTGATGAGGGCGCGCACCGCGGTGCTGGACGCGTTGGCCCCGGTTTCGGTGCCCAGGCCGGAACCGAAGAAATACTTCAGCTCAAATGTGCCCATGGGCGTGGACATGTATTTGGCAGTGGTGACGCGGCTGATGGTGGATTCGTGCAGGCTGAGTTCATCGGCAATTTCGCGCAACACCATCGGGCGCATGGCCAGCTCGCCGTGGATGAAGAAGTTGCGCTGGCGCAGGGCGATGGCCTGGCTGACCCGCAAGATGGTGTCAAAGCGCTGCTGAATGTTTTTGATGAACCAGCGGGCCTCTTGTAAGCGTTGTTGCAGGCCGCTGGCCGAGTCGCCCTTGCCCGCGCCTTTGAGGGCGTTGGCGTAAATTTCCTGCACCCGCAATTTGGGCATGACGTCGGGGTTGAGCATGACCCGAAAGCGGGGTTGTCCCTGGCGGTCGTTGCCGTTGCGGGTCACGATGACGTCGGGAATGACGATCTGGCGCTCAACGTCGACGAAGCGGCGGCCCGGTTTGGGTTCAAGCCGGGCTATGAGGGCCAGGGCCGATTTGAGGTCGGCCTCGCTGCCCCCCACGGCCTGCCCCAATCGCTTGAGGTCGCGCTTGGCCAACCAGTCCAGCGGCTGCCGGCACATGGCCAGGGCCAGGTCATAGAGGGAGGTGTCGTCCGCCCGGTCACGCAGGGCTTGCAGCTGCAGGCCCATGCATTCGGCCAGGTCGCGCGCGCCCACGCCGACCGGCTCCATGTGGTGCAACAGTCGCAGCGCCATTTGCAGGCGCGAGACGAGTTCCTCGTAGGCTTCCAGGGCTTCGTCGTCTTGGGGCTCGCCCCCTTGCAGGCCGACCGCCAGCTCTTCCAGGCTGTCTTCCAGGTAACCGTCGTCGTTGAGGTTTTCAATCAGAAAGCGCAAGGCGGCCCGGTCGGTGTCGGACAGCCGCAACGACAAGGCCTGCCGGTGCAGGTGGTCGGTCAGACTTTCCTGGCTGCGGGCCCATTCGCTGGCATCGGCGGCGTCGGGGTCGCCGCTGGAACTGGGCGGGGCGTCGCCGCCCCACTCTTTGTCGTCGGGGGCCATCTCTTGGGTGCCGTCTCCCTCCCATCCGGCTTCGACGTCGGGGCCCGCTTCGACCTCGCGGTTGGCGTCGCCGTCGACCTCACCCGACTCGCGGTACTGTGCATCGTATTCCTGGTCGCGGTCGTCGCGCGGGGCGGCGACATCGGCCTGGGTCAGACCGAATTCTTCCCGCTCTGTTGCCTCGAGGTCTTTTTCCAGGAAGGGGTTGTCATCGAGCATTTGGTCGATTTCCTGGTTCAACTCAAGGGTCGAGAGTTGGAGCAGGCGGATCGATTGCTGCAACTGGGGCGTGAGGGCCAGATGCTGAGAAACGCGCAGTGACAGGCCTTGTTTCATACTGCCATCACATTCGGAAGTTTTCGCCCAGATAGACGCGCCGCACATCGGCGTTGTTGACGATCTCGTTCGGTGTGCCTGAGGCCAGCACGCTGCCTTCGCTGATGATGAAAGCCTGGTCACAAATGCCCAGGGTTTCGCGCACATTGTGGTCGGTGATCAGGACACCGATGCCGCGCGCGCGCAGGTGACCGATGATGCGCTGGATCTCGATGACTGCAATGGGGTCGATGCCCGCGAAGGGCTCGTCGAGCAAAATGAATCGAGGGCGGGTGGCCAGGGTGCGGGCGATTTCGACCCGCCGTCTCTCGCCCCCCGACAAGGAAACGGCATCGGCCTCGCGCAGATGCTCGACGCGCAATTCGCGCAGCAGTTCATCGAGGCGGCGCTGGATTTCGTTTTCACTCAAGGGCTGCCCCTGCTCGTCGGTTTGCAACTCAAGGACCGCGCGCACGTTTTGCGCCACATTGAGTTTGCGAAAGATCGAGGCTTCCTGGGGCAGGTAGCTGAGCCCCAGCCGGGACCGCTTGTGGATGGGCATGCGCTCAATCGCCTGGCCGTCGATGTCAATGCCGCCGCCGTCGGCCCGCACCAGGCCGACGATCATGTAAAAAGAGGTGGTTTTGCCCGCCCCATTGGGGCCCAGCAAGCCCACCACCTCGCCGGTGCGCACCGAGAGTGAGACGTCGCGCACCACCTTGCGCCCACCATAGGCTTTTTGCAGGTGATTGGCCCGCAACACATGGCCCGTGGGCGTGGCGCTTTGGCCATCTGTCATGCCAGGGGCCGTCCTATCCATCTCAGCGCCCCGCCTCGGTTTTGGGTTTGGGGGCCAGCACGGCCCGCACCCGCTGAGCAGGTTCGCCGCCGGCACCACGCGGGGCGCCATCGACGGTGAATTGATCACTGAGGTTGTCATACACAATGACACGCCCCTGAATCTGATCGGCCAGGGTGTTGCCACGCCAGCGTCGCAACTCGGCGCGCCCGGTCAGGGTGACTCGGTCGTTGCGGCCGTCGTAGTCGATGCGCTCGGCCTCGGCTTCCATGAATTCTTGCAAGCCTTCGCGCTTTTGCCGGTAAAACGCCCGCTCACCTGCCATGGGCAATACGACGCCAAACTGCGAACCATCGGGGTCCTGACGCACCTCTAAAGTCTGGCCGCGCAGCACGATGGTGCCTTTGGTGGCGACCACGCGGCCCTGAAACAAGGTGGTTCTTTTCTGTTCGTCGTGGTCGAGTCGATCGGCCTCGATGTTCATGGGCCGATCCCGATCGGCTTTTTCGGCCCAAGCGGTCGTGCCCGGCAAGGTCAAGGCCGCTGCCAAAACCAAAGAATGGGGCAGGTGGCTGGCAAAGGCACGAAAATTGCACATAGCCAGATTCTAACGACGGCATATTAATTGCATGGCCAAGACCGGGCTCTGTCGCCTGTGCGGCTTGTGATTAGTTCCCACGCCTGTTGCAAGGGCGCATCACTTGATCAGGCACTCATTAAAAAATAGTTCTTTGGTTTATATTTAATGCATGGATCCATCATTCCCGGCACAGGCGCTGGTTTGGGCCGATGTGACCGAATTCACGCGTGCCATGGAGGCCAGCGAGACGGCCATGGCGCACAGCACCTTGGCCTGGGTGGATCGTTGTGTGCAGGGTTGGTTGGTCGAGCTGCAAGGTCGCTTTTTGCAACAGGCGGGTGATGCGGTGTTGTTGGCTTTTGACCACCCCGGGCTGGCGCTGCAGGCGGCGCACCGCTTGCGCCAGGACTGGGACCACTTGGCCCCCTTGGAGGGGTCGGGCTGGGGGCGAGAGCTGCGGGTGGCTTTGCATTGGGGTCAGGTCCGGCAGGGCTCGCAAGGGGTGGTGGGCCACAGTGTGAACCAGTTGGCGCGCCTGGCCCAGGAGGTGGTGCCGGGACAGATATGGTGCAGTGCCGCCTTTTGGCAGCGCCTGCCCCCCAGGCCGCAGCGCCTGGCGACCGAGTTGGGGTGGATGCATTTTCGCCATCTGGATGCGCCCTTGCAGGTGTTTCGTCTCTGGCCGCATCGGGTGCGACCCGTGCGCGGGGTCGTATTGAACCCGGGCACCGGGGCCCTGCCCCCCAGGCCAAGATTGGCGATACAAAGTGCCCCGGGGGCCCAGGCTTGGGAGTGGACGCAGGCCGTGCTGCAATTGGGCGAGCAAGACGTAGAAGCCGATATCACCGCGCTGGCCCCCGGTTCGACCGAGAGAAGTCAGGCGCTGGAGGTGTTGCAACGATGCGGGGCAGATTATTTGCTTTGGCGCGCGCCCGAAGCGGGACCGGGGCATCGGGTTTCATTGTGGGCAGCCGAGTCTGGCTTTGAGGTTGCGCACTGGGTGCTGCAGGCAGATGCCGACGCGGCGCAGGTGCATGGGCTTTGGCCACAGGCGCGCAGCGCATGGCAGCGCCATGCCTTGGGCCGCGCACTGAGTGACCCGCCGCCAACACTCAGCCCCGGCTTGCTGGCGTATGGCGCATTGCAACTGATGCATGCTGGGGATCTGCGCGACTTTGACCGTGCCGATGCCTTGTTGGCACTGTGGCAACAACGCCAGGGGCGCAGTGCCCTGCCGATGATCTGGCGGTTGTTGTGGCAAGTCATGCGCCACACCCGGGGCCTGCCCGGGGTGGACTTGGAGGCGGCCCGCCACCATGCACAAGCCGCCTTGCGCCTGGGCCCCGAGGTGGCCCATGTTTGGGCCGCCAGTGGTTTTGCCCATGGGCATTTGCATGGCGGGATCGATCAGGGTCTGCGCGCTTTGGAGCAGGCCTCCAGCCTGCAAGCCGACCTGCCCTGGATCGCCATTTATCGCGCCACCCTGAGCTGCCTGGCCGGTGAGCCTGAACAAGGGATGAAGTGGGCGCAGCATGCCCTGAACCGGCCCACGCCGGAGGGCCTGGACGACTATGTGCGCGGTCTGGCCGGACATGCCGCCGTGTTTGCACAGCACACCGAGCTGGGGGCGCGCTGGCTGGAGAGTTCCTGGCGCCGCCATCGCCACCACAGCCCCACACTGCGCATGTTGGCGGTGGCGCATCAGCGCATGGGGCATGCTTCGACCGCGCGCCTGTTCATGCGTGAATTGATGATGCTGGAGCCGCAACTGACGGCCCGGAATTATCTGGCGCGCAATCGGGCCGGCCATGCGCATCGGGCCGAAATGGCGCATTGGCTGATTCAGGCCGGGCTGCCCCTGAGATGAGTGGCCAGGACAGCGGGCGCCCGCGCCAGCCATGGCACGGACCTACAATGCGAGGATGATTCGAGTTCAAGAAAATTTGCGCCTGGCCCTGAGCGATGTGCTGGCATCGTTGGCCCCCGGCCATGGCCTGGAAGTGGCCTTTGAGAAGCCCAAACTGGCCGCGCACGGTGATTTGGCCATCACGGCGGCCATGCAACTGGCCCGCCCGTTGAAACAAAACCCGCGCCAGTTGGCCCAGGATCTGCTGGCGCGCCTGCAAGCAGATGCCACTTTTGCCCGATGGGTCGAGCAAATCGAGATCGCCGGCCCCGGTTTTTTGAACCTGCGCCTTAAAGCCAGCGCCAAACAACAGGTGGTGCAAGAGGTGCTTGAGGCTGGTTCTGACTTTGGCTCGCGACCCGCCGGTGGCCCACGTGTGCTGGTCGAGTTTGTGTCGGCCAACCCCACGGGGCCGCTGCATGTCGGCCATGGCCGTCAAGCCGCCTTGGGTGACGCCATCTGCAACCTGCTGGCCAGCCAGGGGCATGCGGTCCACCGTGAGTTTTATTACAACGATGCCGGGGTGCAAATCCAGACCCTGGCGACTTCGGTGCAATGCCGTGCGCGCGGTCTGAAGCCGGGCGATGCCCAGTGGCCCGAAGCGGCCTACAACGGAGACTACATCGCCGATATTGCGGCCGATTTCCTGGCGGGTAAAACCGTGCAGGCCGATGACCGCAGTTTCACGGCCAGCGGAGATGTGAACGACATCGACAGTATTCGTCAGTTTGCCGTGGCTTATCTGCGCCGCGAACAGGATCTGGATCTGAAGGCCTTTCAAGTCGCCTTTGACCACTATTACCTTGAGTCGAGCCTGTACACCAGTGGCTGGGTCGAGCAGACGGTGCAAAAGCTGGTGGCCGCCGGCAAGACCTATGAGCAGGACGGCGCATTGTGGTTGCGCTCAACCGAGTACGGTGACGACAAAGACCGGGTGATGCGCAAAAGCGATGGCACCTATACCTATTTCGTGCCCGATGTGGCGTATCACATCACCAAATGGGAGCGCGGCTTCCAGCAGGTGGTGAACATCCAGGGCACCGACCACCATGGCACCATCGCCCGTGTGCGCGCGGGACTGCAAGCGGCCGGGGTGGGCATACCCGAGGGCTACCCTGACTATGTGCTGCACACCATGGTGCGCGTGATGCGCGGCGGCGAAGAGGTCAAGATTTCCAAGCGGGCGGGCAGTTATGTGACCTTGCGTGACCTGATTGAGTGGACCAGCAAAGATGCGGTGCGTTTCTTTTTGCTTTCGCGCAAACCCGACACCGAGTATGTGTTTGACGTCGACCTCGCGGTGCAAAAGAACAACGACAACCCGGTCTACTATGTGCAATACGCCCACGCCCGCATTTGCTCGGTACTGGCCAAGGAAGGCGGGGCCGATGCCGCCACGTTGGCCGGGGCCGACCTCAGCCCGCTGGACAGTGCGGCCGCGCAAGCCCTGATGCTGGAGCTGGCGCGTTACCCTGAGGTGTTGCGGATGGCCGCCGCCGATTTCGCCCCCCATGACATCACGTTCTATCTGCGTGATCTGGCCGCGGCCTACCACAGCTATTACGACGCTGAGCGGATTCTGGCCGACGAAGCGGGGGTGCGCCGGGCCCGATTGGCCCTGGTCGCCGCCACCGCCCAGGTGCTGAAAAACGGTCTGCGTATACTGGGTGTGTCTGCACCAGAGCAAATGTGAATATGGCCTTCAATCGACACCCCTCACACGGTGGCACCCTGCTGGGTCTGATCATTGGTTTGGTGCTGGGCCTGCTGATCGCCCTGGGGGTGGCCATTTATGTCAGCAAGGTGCCGGTGCCTTTCATGAACAAGGGCGCCCAGCGCTCGGCCGAACCCAGCGCCGCCGACGCGGAAAAAAACAAAGACTGGGACCCCAACGCCCCCCTGTATGGCAAGAACCCGGTCAAGCCGACGGAGAAACCTGCCGAGGAGCCCGGCGGCGTCAACCCGGTGTTGGCCCCACCCGCGGTGGTCGGGCCGTCGAATGAGTCGAAGTCGGAAGACCCCCTGGGCGACCTGGCCCGTGAGCGGGCGAATTCGCCCGACCCATTCCAGTATTATGTGCAGGTGGGTGCCTTTCGCACCGCAGAAGAGGCCGAGGCCTTGCGGGCCAAACTGAGCCTGGCGGGCTATGACCCCAAGATCACGGTGCGGGAAGTGGCAGGCCGGCAGTTGCACCGGGTGCGCATAGGTCCCATCGAGGGCAAAACACAAGCCGAAGAAGTTCAACAAAAACTCAGCGCCTCCAAGTTGGCCACAGCCCTGGTGCGCGTGCAAAGGTGAATTGAGATGAAAGCCATTGATCGTCGTCAAGCCACGCTGGCCCTGGCCGGCTCTTTGGCCCTGGGCCGCCAGGCCTGGGCCCAAAACTTTCAGGAGGGCATTGAATACGTCACGCTCGACCAGCCCATCGCCACCGAAGCGGGTGCGGGCAAGATCGAGGTGATCGAATTCTTCTGGTACAGCTGCCCGCATTGCAATGCCTTTGAGCCGACCTTCAAGCAATGGATCGAGCGCCTGCCCAAAGATGTGAGCGTCAAGCGCGTGCCCGTGCGTTTCCGCGACGATTTCGAGCCCCAGCAGCGCATGTATTACGTGCTGGAGGCGCTGGGCAAGCTGGAACCCCTGCATGGCCGCCTGTTTCAGGCCATTCATGTCGAGCGCCAGTCGCTGGCCCAAGCCGAGCAATTGGCGCAATGGGCGCAGAAGCAAGGCATCGCCAAGGCTGATTTTGACCAGGCCTATCAATCGTTCAGCGTGGTCTCGAAAGCCCGCCGCGCGACCCAGCTGCAGCAGGCCTTCAAGGTGCAGGGGGTGCCCTCATTGGGCATCAATGGGCGTTTTTACACCGACGGTTCCCTGGCCGGGGGCATGCCCCGGGCTTTGCAAATTGTGGATGCGCTGGTCGCCGAGGAGCGTCAGCGGATGAAGAAAAAATAAGCCCGCCGCAGGTGGCCTCCCGAGTCGCCGTTGCCTGGGGAATGGGTCAGCCTGACAGGCCAAAGCCCGGGCGCGAGAAGGCGTCGCGCAAGTAATCGATCCACAGCCGCAGGCGCAGCGGCAGGTGTTTGCGCTGTGGAAAGACCACATACACCCCGTTGGGCGGGGCGGCATAAGGGTCCAGCACCGAGACCAGACGACCTGCGGCCAGGTCGTCGTTGACCTCCCAGGTGCTGCGCCAGGCCAGCCCCAAGCCGGCCAGACACCAGGCGTGCAATACCTGCCCGTCTGAGCAGTCCAGCGGGCCGCTGGGGCGCAGGTGCATGATCTCGGGGCCGGACGCACCCGGCAGACTAAAGGCCCAGCCACGGGTTTGCGAGGCATCGCTGGACAAGGTCAGGCAATGGTGGCGGTTGAGCTCGGTCGGGTGCCCGGGCGTGCCGTGCCGCGCCAGATAGTCGGGGGTGGCGACGCAAAGTCGGCGGTTGTCTGCCAAACGCACGCTGACCAGCGAGGAGTCGGGCAAATCGCCCACCCGCACGCCGCAGTCAAAGCCTTCGGCGGCCAAATCGACAACCCGATCACTCAGGTTCAGAGACAGGCTGACCTTGGGGTGCAGGGCCCGGAAACCCGGCACCAGGGGGGCAATGTGGCGTCTGCCAAAACCGGCCGGGGCCGTCACCCGCAGGTGACCGCTGGCCTGGACCCCCCCGGCGCTGACGCTGTCTTCGGCGCTGGCTATATCGCCCAACAGGCGCAGGCAATCCTCTAAAAAGGCGCTGCCCTCTTGCGTCAGGCTGATGCGGCGGGTGGTGCGCACCATCAGGCGCACGCCCAAATGCTCTTCCAGGCTGTCCAGGCGCCGGCCAATGATGGCGGGAGCCACGCCTTCGGCTTTGGCGGCCGCCGTCAGGCTGCCTTTCTGGGCCACCGCGACAAAGGTCTCGAACGCCTTGAGTTTGTCCATGGCGGGGATTATCGCTTTCTTGCCCTGTGTCAGAAAAATCGGGGGGCTGTGGCGCTACCATGGCATTGAATTTGATTTTTTTGATTGGGAAGGAAATACACATGTCTATTCAAACCGTTGGAATCGTGGGTGCCGGAACCATGGGCAACGGCATCGCCCAGGCTTGCGCCGTGGCGGGCCTGAAGGCCGTGATGGTCGACATTTCAGAGGCCGCCGTCGGCAAAGGGCTGGCCACCATCGCCAAAAGCCTCGACCGCTTGGTGAGCAAAGAAAAAATCAGCGAGGCCGACAAGGCCGCCGCGCTGGCTCGTGTGGCGGGCAGCAGCCGCTACGAAGACCTGGGCCAGGCCGACCTGGTGATCGAGGCCGCCACCGAAAACCATCCGGTCAAGATCAAAATCGTGCAACAGCTCGACCAGATGCTACGCCCCGAGGTGATTCTGGCGTCGAACACCTCGTCGATTTCAATCACCCAGCTGGCGGCGGTGACGCAGCGCGCCGACCGCTTCATCGGCATGCATTTTTTCAACCCGGTGCCCATGATGGCGCTGGTCGAAATCATTCGAGGCCTGCAAACCAGCGATGCCACGCATGCGGCGGTGCACGATCTGGCCAAGCGCCTGGGCAAGTCGCCCATCACCGTGAAAAACGCGCCCGGCTTTGTCGTGAACCGAATTCTGGTGCCCATGATCAATGAGGCCTTCTTTGTGCTGGCCGAGGGTTTGGCCACGCCTGAGGACATTGACGCCGGCATGCGCCTGGGGTGCAATCACCCGATCGGTCCTTTGGCGCTGGCCGACATGATCGGTCTGGACGTGTGTCTGGCCGTGATGGAGGTGTATCTGGCGCAGTTTGGCGACAGCAAATACCGGGCTTGTCCGCTGCTGAAAGAGATGGTCGCCGCAGGTCATTTGGGCCGCAAGACCGGCCAGGGCGTCTACCACTACGCCTGAGTCGCTGCGGGTCAGCCCAGCGGCGCAGACCGGGCGTCCCGCGCGAAGGTTTGAGACAGATCGCGAACCACCTGAGGAGACATGCATGAGCACCCATATTTATGAGCAGGGCCTGGACAAGAACGCGGCCAACTTTGTGGCGCTCTCGCCCCTGAGTTTTCTTGAGCGCAGTGCCGCGGTGTTCCCGAATCGGGTCGCCGTCATTTATGGCGAGCGACGCCAGACGTGGCGACAGACCTATGAGCGTTGTCGCCGCCTGGCCAGTGCCCTGGTGCGCCACGGCGTGGGTCGGGGCGACACGGTGGCGGCCATGCTGCCCAATGTGCCGGCCATGTACGAGGCCCATTTCGGCGTGCCCATGACAGGCGCGGTGCTCAATACCCTGAACACGCGGCTCGATGCCGAGGCCATCGCTTTCATGTTGCAACACGGCCAGGCCAAGGTGCTGCTGACCGATCGTGAGTTTGCCAAGGTCATCAAAGCCGCTTTGGCCATGCTGGGCTCGCAGCAGGTGCTGGTGATCGAGGTTGAAGACGATACCGCGCCAGCGGGCGAGCACTTGGGCCGCATCGCTTACGAGGCGTTTTTGGCGCAGGGCGACCCGGCCTTTGCCTGGCAACTGCCCGCCGACGAGTGGGACGCCATTGCGCTGAACTACACCAGCGGCACCACCGGCAACCCCAAAGGCGTGGTCACCCACCACCGGGGGGCCTACCTGAACGCGACCAGCAATGTGGTGACCTGGGGCATGCCGCAGCATGCGGTGTACCTGTGGACCTTGCCCATGTTCCATTGCAACGGCTGGTGCTTCCCCTGGACGATGGCGCTGAATGCCGGCACCAGCGTGTGCCTGCGCCGAGTCGACCCGGCTTTGATCTACCCTCTCATCCGGGCGCACCACATCACCCATATGTGCGGCGCGCCGATTGTGTACAGCATGCTGATTCACGCCCCCGCCGAGTTGCGAGACGGCATCACACACACGGTGCAGGGCCTGATCGCCGGGGCCGCGCCGCCCGCTGCGGTGATCGAGGGTTGCGAGAAGGCCGGGATCGACATCACCCATGTGTACGGCTTGACCGAGGTGTACGGGCCGGCGGCGGTGTGCGCCAAACAACCCGAATGGGAGGCGTTGGACCTGCCCGAGCGCGCCGCGCTCAACGGGCGCCAGGGCGTGGCCTACCCCCTGCAGGAGGCGGTGCGCGTGCTGGACCCGCAAACCATGCAACCCGTGCCCGCCGATGGCGAGACCATGGGCGAGATCTTCTTTCGGGGCAATATCGTCATGAAGGGTTATTTGAAAAACCCTCAGGCCACCGCCGAGGCCTTTGCCGGCGGCTGGTTTCATACCGGCGATTTGGCGGTCACGCACCCCGACGGCTACATCAAAATCAAAGATCGCAGCAAAGACATCATCATTTCAGGCGGTGAGAACATCTCGTCGCTGGAAGTCGAAGATGCGCTGTGCCGCCACCCCGCCGTGATGCTGGCGGCCGTGGTGGCCCAGCCCGACGCCAAATGGGGCGAGGTGCCGTGCGCGTTTGTCGAACTCAAGCCCGGCGCGGCAGCGCAAGAGGCCGAGTTGCTGGAGCATTGCCGGGGCTTGCTGGCGCGCTTCAAGGTGCCCAAGAAGGTGGTGTTTGGCGAGTTGCCCAAAACCTCCACCGGCAAGATCCAGAAGTTCATGCTGCGCGATCAGGTCAAATCGGCCAGCGCCATCGAATAATCAGGTGCCGCCATGAAGTGGGCCTTGTTGTCGGATGTCCACGCCAACTTGACGGCCTGGAACGCCTGCGTGGCGCACGCGCGTGCCCAGGGTGTGACGCACTGGGCGGTGTTGGGCGACCTGGTGGGCTATGGCCCGCACCCCGGCGAGCTGGTGGATGCGGTGATGCAACTGCAAGCCGAGCGTGGTGCCGTGGTGCTGCGCGGCAACCACGAAGAGTTGGCGCTGCGCGGGGCCCATGGCGAGAGCATAGGGGCCTTGACGGCGGTATGGACACATGGTCAGCTTGGGGTCGCGCAGCGCGAGTGGCTGGCCGGCCTTCCCCTGACCCATGTCGATGGGGCACTGATGCTGGTGCACGCCAGCGCCGATGCGCCTGAGCGCTGGCATTATGTCGAAGATGCCCGCAGCGCCGCGCGCAGTTTGGACGCGGCTTTGAATTTGCACCCCGAAGTGCGCTATGTGATGGGCGGGCATGTGCATCACCAGACGCTGTACTACCGGGGCCAGGGGCAGCAGCTGTTGCCCTTCAAGCCCACGCCAGGGGTGGCGGTGCCGGTGCCCTTGCACCGACGTTGGCTGGCCACCATCGGCTCGGCAGGACAACCGCGCGACGGCGACACCCGCGCGGCCTACGCCACACTCGATGTGGCGCGACAGCAGCTGTGTTTTCATCGGGTGTCGTATGACCACCTGGCGACGGCGCGCGCCATCCGGGCGGCGGGTTTGCCCGCGATGCTGGCCGAGCGGTTGGAAAAGGGGCGATGAGGGATCAACGCATGAAACTGATGGAACCCGGCACCGAACTTGATGGTTTTGTCATCGGTGAGTGTCTGCACGCGGGTGGCATGGCGCACATTTACTCGGTCACGTATGCGGGCGGGGCCGGGTCGCCGTTCCCGATGGTGATGAAGGTGCCGCGCATGACGGCAGGGGACGGGTCCGAGAACATTGTGGGCTTTGAGGTTGAGCACCAGATCCTGCAGCATGTCCATGGCGACCATGTGCCGCGTTTTGTGGCGGCAGGGGATATGTCGCGCCTGCCTTATCTGGTGATGGAGCATGTGCCAGGTCAGAACCTGCAACAGTGGCTGGACCCAAGGGGGCTGGCGCGCCCGGTTACGACGCCGTTTGAGGAAGTGGCCCGGATCGGCGCGGCGCTGGCGGTGGCGGTGCACAGTCTGCACCGGCAAAACGTGTGCCACCATGACCTGAAGCCGGCCAATGTGCTGCTGCGACCCGACGGCACTGCGGTGCTGCTGGACTTTGGCCTCTCGATGCACGCGCACTTCCCCGACCTGCTGGCCGAGGAGATGCGCAAAGCCGTCGGCACACCGGCCTGGATCGCCCCCGAGCAGGTGGTGGGGACGCGCGGCGACCCGCGCAGCGATGTGTTCGCGCTGGGGGTGATGCTGTACGAGTTGCTGACTGGCGAGCTGCCCTTTGGCAACCCGCAGACCGACGGCGGCATGCGCCAACGCCTGTGGATGCGGCCTAAACCGCCGCGTGCCTTGCGCCCCGACACGCCACCCTGGCTGCAAGAGGTGGTGCTGCGTTGCCTGTTGCCGCAAGCGGATGAGCGCTACCCTTCAGCCGCCCATTTGGCTTTTGACCTGCGCCACCCCGATCAGGTGCGGCTGAGTCACCTGTCGGAGATCACGGCGGGATGGGGGTTTTGGAAAACGCTGCGGCGCTGGGTGAAGGCCGCCGGCATGGAGTACCAGCCCAGCGCCCTGCCCGCGCAGCACCAAATCGAACGCGTCCCCATTGTGATGGTGGCGCTGCCGCACACCGATGTCTCGCAGGACATTGTGTATTCGATGCGGCTGCAAACCGTGCGGGCTTTGGGCGACTTGCCCGGCGCGCGCCTGGCGGTGGTGACGGTGGTGTCGGGGTCAGAGACGGGGGCGTCGGGTGGGCAGGGTGAAACGGGCACGCAACTGGCGCATCTGGTGCGTTTGCAAAAGTGGGCCGAGCCACTGGGCATGGGCGGCCACCAAGTCTCGTTTCATGTGTTGGAAGCGGGCGATGTGGCCGATGCCTTGTTGCGCTACGCGCAGGCGAACGGGGTGAGCATGATCATCATGGGGGCGGCCACCCACGGGCTGCAAATGCAACGTTGGGTGGCGACTGTGCCGATCAAGGTGGCCATGCAAGCCCCCTGCACGGTCATGCTGGTGAAAGGCGAGCTGCCCTTTGCGGGGCTGGCGGGGCCGACCGGGTTGGCCGACCCCGAAGGCGCGGCTCAGTCGGCGTAAACGCCAGCGGCCTTGATGATCGGGCCCCACTTGTCAATTTCAGCCTGAACAAATTTACGATGTTCGACAGGCTCGATGCGCTTGTCGGTCACGACCACCGCACCCAGGGCCTGCTGCTTTTTGATGAACTCGGGGTCCTTGAGCGCGGCCTTGAGGGCGCCGCTGACTTTGGCGAGCACGTCGGCAGGCGTACCTTTGGGCGCATAGATGCCATGCCAAATGGTGACTTCAAAACCCTTGAGGCCGCTTTCATCGAGTGTGGGCAGGTCTTTGAGCGACGGGGTGGTCAGGCGCTTTTGGGTAGTGACGGCAAAGGCTTTGATGGTCTTGGCCTCGATCTGGCTGGTGGTGTTGGTGGTCTGATCGCACATCAGATCGATTTGGCCGCCCATGAGGTCGTTCATGGCAGGTGCGGTGCCCTTGTACGGCACCGTGGTCATGTCGGTCTTGAGTGCGCTTTGAAACAACAGGCCGCACAGGTGCGATGCGGCGCCCAGGCCCGCATTGCCCAGGTTGATCTTGCCCTTGTTGGCGTTGATCCAGCTTTGCAGTTCTTTGAAGTTGTTGGCAGGCAGTGTGTTGCGGCCGATCAGCGTCATGGGTACATCGTTGACCATGCCCAGGTATTCAAAGTCACCCATGGTGTCGTAGGGCAGCTTGCGATACAGCGCGGGCGAGGTGGCCATGCCGATGTGGTGCAGAAAGAGCGTGTGGCCATCGGGGGCCGAGCGGGCGGCCTTGGCGGCACCCAGGGTGCCCCCCGCACCGCCGACATTGTCGATCACCACGCTCAAGGCGCCCAAGGGTTTGCGCATGGCTTCGGCCAAGTCGCGGGCCACCCGGTCGGTGGGGCCACCGGCTGCAAACGGCACAATGATGGTGACGGGCTTGTCTTTGTTGGGGTAGTCGGCAGCAATGCCCGACAACGGCGCCAGTGCCGTGGCCAACAGGAAGGCGTAGATGCGTTTCATGCAATTCTCCAATTGATAACCGTATGATTTTCCCCCCGTCCGGCAAGACAGGGAATCGGGGGAACTACATAGTTTGATCCAGGTCAGTGAATCAACGCTCAGAAATTGGGGTCACAGAAATTGGGGTCTGACCCCAATTAATTTACTGGTAGCTGCGGGCGTCCTCGATGACTTTGCCGTCGTTGGGCAGGCTGCCGGGGGCGAGCAATTGGACGTCGGCGCGCAGTTTGGTGATGTCGCGCACAGCTTCGGCGATGCGCAGGCTCAAACCTTCAGCGTGTGTGCCCACTTCGACGTGTAGGGCCATTTGGTCGTTGGCCATTTCGCCGCTGACCACCAGGCGGGCTTTGACGATTTCGGGAAAGCGCTTGGCGACTTGGTCCACTTGTCCAGGGTGGACGAACATGCCGCGCACTTTGGTGGTTTGGTCGGCGCGCCCCATCCAACCCTTGATGCGGGTGTTGGTGCGGCCGGTGGGGCATGTGCCCGGCAAGATGGCGGTGAGGTCGCCCGTGCCAAAACGAATCAGCGGGTAGTCGGGGTTGAGGGTGGTGACGACAAGTTCGCCGACTTCGCCCTCAGCCACCGGGTCGCCGGTGCCGGGTCGCACGATCTCGATGATGACGCCCTCGTCGACGACCATGCCTTGGCGTGAGGCGGTCTCGTAGGCCACCAGGCCCAGGTCGGCAGTGGCGTAGCACTGGTAGGCGGCGATGCCACGTTCGGCCAGCCAGTCGCGCAGGCTGGGCGGGAAGGCTTCACCGCTGACCAGGGCTTTTTTCAGGCTGGTGATGTCGGCTCCGGCTTCCTGGGCCTTTTCCACCAAGATGCGCAAAAAACTGGGGGTGCCTGCATAGCCGTCAGGGCGCAGGTCGGCAATGGCGGCCAGCTGCTGTTCAGTTTGGCCGGTGCCGGCAGGGAATACGGTGCAGCCCAAGGCCATGGCACCCGACTCCATGATGAAGGCGCCAGGGGTCATGTGGTAGCTGAAGCTGTTGTGCACCAGGTCGCCGGCGACAAAACCGGCGGCGGCCATGGCGCGGGCGCTGCGCCAGTAGTCGGGGCGGGTGCCGTCGGGCTCATAGATGGGGCCGGGGGAGGCAAAGATGCGGGCCAGCTTGGGGCCGCGCACCAGCGCCGAGAAGCCGCCAAACGATTCGGCCGGGCGAGCCGCCTTTTGCAATTCAAGCAGTTCGTGTTTGCGGGTCACCGGCAGGCGGGCCAGCTCGGCACGGTGGTTGACACGGGATGCATCGACCCCCTTGAGGATGCGGGCAAATGCCGCCGTATGCTGCTGCGCGTGGGCGATTTGGGCCGACAAGGCGGCCATTTGCTCGGCTTCGCGTTGGGTGTTGGAGCGGGTTTCCAGGGCGTCGTAGTGGGCGGTCATGGCAACAAGGGGCGAATGGGTCTGGAATGGTGGAGGAAAGAATCAGGCCAGCCAGCGCTTGCGGCGCTTGTAGCTCTTGACGTCTTTGAAGCTCTTGCGTTCGCCGCCGCCCACACCGAGGTAAAACTCTTTGACGTCTTCGTTGTTGCGCAAGTCGCTGGCGGCACCGTCCATGACGATGCGGCCCGACTCCATGATGTAGCCGTAGTCGGCGTACTTGAGGGCCATATTGGTGTTTTGTTCGGCCAGCAAGAAGGTGACTTTTTCTTTGTGGTTGAGGTCTTTGACGATCTCGAACACTTCTTCAACGATTTGCGGGGCCAGGCCCATCGAGGGCTCATCGAGCAAGACCATGCTGGGGTTGGCCATCAGCGCGCGGCCGATGGCGCACATCTGCTGCTCGCCCCCGGAGGTGTAGGCGGCCTGCGAGGTGCGGCGGGTTTTCAGGCGCGGAAAGTAGTTGTAAACCTTTTCCAGGTTGGCGGTGATCTCGCCTTTGTCTTTGCGCGTGTAGCTGCCCGTCAGCAGGTTTTCTTCGATGGTCAGGTGGGCAAAGCAATGTCGGCCTTCCATGACTTGCACCACGCCACGTTGCACCAGTTCGGCGGGGGACAGGTTTTCAATGCGCTCACCACGCAACTCAATCGAGCCTTTGGTGACTTCTCCCCGCTCGCCTTTGAGCAGGTTGGAGACGGCGCGCAAGGTGGTGGTTTTGCCGGCGCCGTTGCCGCCCAGGATGGCGACGATGCCGCCTTCGGGCACCTGCAGTGATACGCCCTTGAGCACCAAGATGACGTGGTTGTAAATGACTTCAATGCCATTAACGTTCAAAACAACGGGTTGGCTCATGGCGAGGTTCTCTTCGTCTGTGTATGCGATGGGACTATGAATCACGCCACACCCCCTGTCAGGGGCGGGCGGATATCAAGCCCCCGGGCCGGCCGGGGGCGAGGGCATCAAGACTGGCAGTCTTGTGCCGTACGGCGCTGAATCTTCTTTTCTGCGGCGTACTTGTCGGCAGCGGCTTTCACCATGGGCTTGATGATCTGCTCATCGGCCTGGTACCAGTCGCTTGTGAAGTTCCATTGCTTGCCATCCCAAGTGTGGATGCGGGCCCAGTTGGCACCCACGTGGTCTTGGCAACTGGTGGAGATGGGTCGCATCACGCCTTTGAAGCCCAAGGCGTCGAGTTTGGCCTGGGTCAGATCCAGGTTCTCAAGGCCCCAGCGGGTCTGTTCGCCGGTCATGACCTTGCCCTTGCCAAAGCGTTCTTGCGCACGACGCACGCCTTCAACGCCCAACATCGCACTGATGGCACCACGCACGTACAACACCGAGCCCACTTCCTCCTTGGGACCGGTGCCCTGCCCTTTGGCATGCAGCTTCTCGAGAATTTCCTTCACGAAAGGCGCGTTGGGTTCGGCACCATGCTGCATGGTGATGGCGTTGTAGCCTTTGGCACCTTCGCCGATGTCCTTGACATCGGGTTCGGCACCGGCCCACCACACGCCGTAGATCTTCTCACGCGGATAACCGGTGGCTTGGGCTTCTTTGATCAGGGTCGAGTTCATCACGCCCCAGCCCCAGTTCACCACGTAGTCCGGGCGGTCGCGGCGAATTTGCAGCCAAGTCGACTTTTGCTCGACGCCGGGGTGGGTGACGGGCAACAGGGTCAACTTGAAGCCGTGCATGGCGGCGCGCTCTTGCAAAATGGGAATGGCTTCCTTGCCAAACGGGCTGTCGTGATAGACCAAGGCAATGTGCTTGCCCTTGAGTTTGTCGGCGCCGCCTTCTTTCTTGGCAATGTCTTGCACGATGACGTCACCGGCCATCCAGTAAGTACCGGCCAGGGGGAAGTTCCACTTAAAGACGCCACCGTCTTGTGACTCGGAACGGCCATAGCCCGCAGTCACCAGGGGGATCTTGTCGTTGGGGGCTTTTTCGGTCAGCGCGAAGGTGATGCCAGTCGACAGGGGCTGGAACACGGTGGCGCCACCGTTCTTGCCCTTCAGGCGCTCGTAGCACTCCACGCCACGGTCGGTGGCGTACCCGGTTTCGCATTCTTCAAAAGAGATTTTGACACCGTTGATGCCGCCACGGGCGTTGACCAACTTGAGGTAGTCGACGTAGCCGTTTGCGAAGGGGACGCCGTTGGGGGCGTAGGCGCCGGTCCGGTACACCAGGGCAGGAAAGAATTGCTCTTTGGCTTGAGCCTGAGCCACGGTCGGCGCCAAGGCGCTGACCAGGCCGGCGGCCGCAACCGATGCGGCGAGAGCGAGTTGACGTAGCTTCATGGATGCCTCCTAGGTTTGAATTGAAGCGGTGGGAAAAATCAGTGCGGGAAGGGCCATAGGCGAAGCTTTTGCTTGGCCACAGACCACAGTTTCGCCAAGCCATGCGGCTCGACAATCAGGAACCAGACGATGAGCGCACCAAATACCATGAACTCAACGTGCGAGACCGTTGCGGTCGAGATGCTCAGACCGACCAACTCGCCCAGTGCAGGTAAAAACTGGTTGAGAAAAATCGGCAGCACGACGATAAAGGCCGCGCCGAAGAAGCTGCCCATGATCGAGCCCATGCCGCCGATGATGACCATGAACAACAATTGGAAAGAGCGGTCGATGGAGAAAGCAGCCGGCTCCCAGGAGCCCAGGTGGATGAAGCCCCACAAAGCGCCGGCGACACCGACAATGAAAGAGCTGACCGCAAAGGCCGAGAGCTTGGCGTACATGGGGCGGATGCCGATGACCGCTGCGGCCACGTCCATGTCACGAATGGCCATCCACTCGCGGCCTATCGCGCTGCGAACCAGGTTTTTGGCCAAGACGCCAAAGACGACCAAGAAGCCCAGACAGAATATGTATTTCTCGAGCGGGGTGTCTATGACCCAACCCAATACCGAGAGGTCAGAGACGGACACGGAACCCGAAGAGTTGTTGTTGGTGAACCAACCGATGCGCAAAAAGGCCCAGTCGCAGAAGAACTGGGCGGCCAAGGTTGCCACAGCCAGGTACAAACCTTTGACTCGCAAGCTGGGGATGCCAAAGATCATGCCCACCAGGGTGGCAAAGAAACCGCCGCTGAGCAAGGCAATGATGAGGGGCATGCCGTCGATGCGGATGTAGGTGTTGTAGGCCATGTAGGCGCCCACGGCCATGAAAGCCCCCGAGCCCAATGAGATCTGTCCGCAATAACCCACCAGGATATTGACGCCGAGGGCAGCCAAAGAGAGGATGAGGAAGGGGATCAGGATGGCACGGTACATGTACTCGTCAACCACCAAGGGAACCCCGAAGGCGGCCAAGGCCACCACGCACAAAATCGCCAGTCGGTCTTGCGTGATGGGGAAGATCTGCTGGTCGGCGCGGTAAGAGGTCTTGAATTGACCGTTTTCCCTGTAAAACATGTGCTCTGCTCCTTACACGCGGTCGATGATTTTTTCGCCAAATAGTCCTTGCGGGCGGAACAGCAAGAACACCAGGGCCAGCATGTAGGCAAACCAGATTTCGATGCCGCCACCGACCAAGGGGCCAAGGTAAACCTCGGACAGCTTTTCACCGACGCCGATGATCAATCCGCCTATGATGGCGCCGGGCACCGAGGTGAGGCCGCCCAGAATGATCACGGGCAAGGCGCGCAAGGCAACGGTGGCCAAGGAGAATTGCACGCCCAGCTTGGAGCCCCAGATGATGCCGGCGACCAAGGCGGTGATGCCAGCCACACACCAGACGATGACCCAGATGCGGTTGAGCGGAATGCCGATGGATTGAGCGGCTTGGTGGTCATCGGCCACAGCGCGCAATGCGCGACCCGTGCCGGTTTTCTGGAAGAACAAGGACAGGATGGCCACCAACAAAGCGGCGATCACGGCAGCCAAGACATCTTCCTGGTTGACCAGCACACCGCCTTCGAAGATGGTGTCTAAAACGAAGACAGGGTCTTTGGGCATACCCACATCGATCTTGTAGATGTCACTGCCAAACAGGGTTTGGCCAAAGCCTTCAATGAAGTAAGTGATGCCCAAGGTGGCCATGAGCAGGGTCACGCCTTCTTGGTTGACCAGGTGGCGCAAGACCAGCTTTTCGATCAGCCACGCCAACAGGAACATGAAGACGGCAGCCAGAGCGAAGGCGATGAGGTTGGCCAGCGCCTTGTTTTCAAAGCCCAGGATGTCGGGCACCCACTCGGCAAAACGGGCCATGGACAGCGCGGCGACCAGCACCATGGCGCCTTGGGCGAAATTGAACACCCCCGAGGCCTTGAAAATCAGCACGAAGCCCAAAGCGACCAGTGAGTAAAGCATGCCGGCCATGAGGCCACCAAACAGGGTTTCCAGAAAAAATGCCATGTTGTTGTATCCCCTTGATCAGTGTGAGGTGCCCAAATAGGCGCTGATCACTTCTTCGTTGCTGCGGACTTCCGACGGTGTGCCGTCGCCTATCTTTTTGCCGTAGTCGAGCACCACGACCCGATCAGAGATGTCCATCACCACGCCCATGTCGTGCTCGATCAGCACGATGGTGGTGCCAAATTCGTCGTTCACATCGAGGATGAAGCGACACATGTCCTGCTTCTCTTCCACGTTCATGCCGGCCATGGGTTCGTCGAGCAGCAACACTTGGGGCTCGAGCGCGAGGGCGCGGCCCAGGTCAACCCGTTTTTGCAAGCCATAGGGCAGTTGACCCACGGGGGTTTTCCGGAAGGCTTGAATTTCCAAAAAGTCGATGATGCGCTCAACATGCTCGCGGTGCCGCTCTTCTTCGGCTTGGGCCGGGCCGATGCGCAGCGCTTGCAAAAAGAGGTTGCTCTTCATGCGCAAGTTGCGCCCGGTCATGATGTTGTCCAGCACGCTCATGCCCTTGAACAGGGCCAGGTTTTGGAAGGTGCGGGCGATACCCATTTCGGCGACCTGATGGCTGTCCATGTGGTCAAAGGTCTGGCCACGGAAAGTGATGGTGCCTTCTGACGGGGTGTAGACGCCGTTGATGCAATTGAGCATCGAGCTTTTGCCCGCGCCGTTGGGGCCGATGATGGCGCGGATCTCATGTTCGCGCACATTGAACGAGATGTCGGTCAGGGCTTTGACGCCGCCGAAACGCAGGCTGATGTTTTTGACGTCGAGAATGACGTCGCCGATTTGCTTTTTCATGCCGCTTTCCTCGCCGGCGCATAAGTCTTGGCGTCGGCAATTTTCAGGGTGGCGCTCACGCTGCCGGTGCGCCCGTCTTCGAACTTGACCTGGGTCTCGATGAATTGCTCGGATTTGCCCGCATACAGGGCGTCGACCAGGGCCTGGTATTTGTCGGCGATGAAGCCGCGCCTGACCTTGTTGGTGCGGGTCAACTCGCCGTCATCGGCATCCAGTTCTTTGTGCAAGACCAGAAAGCGGCTGATCTGGCTGCCGGCCAGCAATTCGTCTTCGGCCAAGTCGGCATTGACCTGCTCGACACAATCCTTGATCAGCTCGTAAACCTCGGGCTTGCCCGCCAAGTCGGTGTATCCGGCATAGGGCAGGTTGCGCCGTTCGGCCCAATTGCCCACGGCGTCGAAGTCGATGTTGACCATGACGCAGACCTTCTCGCGCCCATCGCCATAAGCCACCACTTCCTTGATTTGAGGGAAGAATTTGAGTTTGTTTTCCACATACTTGGGGGCGAACATGGCGTCATCAAACACGCCGCCTTTGATGCGACCCACGTCTTTCACGCGGTCGATGATCTTCAGGTGCCCGTGGCTGTCCAGAAAACCGGCGTCGCTGGTGTGGTACCAACCGTCAGCGGTCAAGACCTCGGCGGTTGCGGCAGGGTTTTTGTAGTATTCCTTGAGCAGGCCGGGGGACTTGACCAGAATTTCACCGTTGTCGGCCACTTTGATTTCAACCCCCTGGCAAGGCACGCCCACGGTGTCGGCGCGCGCCTCGTGGTCGGGCTGCAGGCACACGAACACGGCCGTCTCGGTGGAGCCATACAGTTGCTTGAGGTTAACGCCGATGGAGCGATAAAAGGTGAACAAATCGGGGCCGATCGCCTCGCCAGCGGTGTAGGCGACGCGCACGCGCGACATGCCCAGGTTGTTGCGCAGGGGGCCGTAGACCAGCCAATCGCCCAAGGTGTACAACAGGCTGGCCCCCAGCCCGAGCGACTTGCCATCCATGCGGTCCGGCCCGTACTGGCGCGCCACCTTCATGAAATAGTGGAACATTTTGCGCTTGAAGGCGCCCGCGTCTTCCATGCGTATCATCACGCTGGTCAGCATGCCCTCGAACACCCGGGGCGGGGCAAAGTAATAGGTCGGGCCGATTTCCTTCAGATCGATCGACACGGTGCTGAACGATTCAGGGCAGTTGACCACATAACCGCAGCACAACCATTGGGCATAGCTGAAGATGTTTTGACCGATCCAGGCGGGCGGCAAGTAGGCCAGCACGTCTTCTTTGGGGCCCAGTTTGTCAAATGTGGCGCCCGCCTGCGCGCGGTCAAGCAGGCTGCGGTGGGTGTGCACCACCCCCTTGGGGTTGCCGGTGGTGCCCGAAGTGAAGAACATGGCGGCGACGTCATCGGGCTGGGCCTTTTGCACTTCTTCGCGCACTGAGTCGGGGTGCAGCTTTAGGTGGGCCGCGCCAGTGTCCATCAGTTCATCGAGCCAGACCAGGCCCGGCTGGTCGTAATTGCGCAGGCCTCGCGGGTCGTCGTAATATATATGCGCCAGTTGCGGGCACTGTTCACGCACCTCCAGCAATTTGTCGACCTGCTCTTGGTCTTCAACCACGGCAAAGCGGACTTCGGCGTTGTTGATGGGGAAGACGCACTCGGCGGCCACGGCGTCCTGGTACAGGGGAATGGGGATGGCGCCCAGCGATTGGGCGGCCAACATGCCTGCGTAAAGCCGGGGGCGGTTGGAGCCCACCACCACGATGTGCTCGCCTCTTTTCAGGCCCGCCTGGTGCATGCCGGCAGCGAGGCGGGTCACCATATCGGCCAGACCGGACCAGGTCAGGGTCTGCCAAATGCCATATTCTTTTTCGCGCATGGCGGGGGCGTCGGGCCGCTCGCTGGCGTGCTTGAACAAGAGTTGCGGAAATGTGGAGTTCATGCCGTGTGCTTTCAGTTCTGTTCGGTGCGCGGGGGCGAACGCCCATGTGTCACCGAATTGACTGGTGAATCTTGGTGCGGATACTAGGCTTGAGTTTGACGCTTATTTGTCTTTGCGATGACAATTAAGGGAAGTCCCTAACATGGTCTGACCCGAGTCTGACAAAAGCTTGTTTCATGTCAACAGATCTCACATTGCACCAAAGGAGACGCGCGCCCACCGGCATCGAGTTGGCGGGCATCCCTTGGCTGCGCCACCTTGCACCCGCCGAGCGCGAACGCATCGTGCCCGATCTGGTGGTGGGCGACGCCATGCCCGGTGACCATGTATGCCGATACGGGCGGGCCCCCACCTACTGGTTCGGGGTGGTCGATGGCCTGCTGAAAATGAGTACCGATGGCGCGGACGGGCAAAGCATGACTTACACCGGCTTGCCTTCAGGGGGCTGGTTCGGGGAAGGCACCGCCATTAAAAACGAGCCTTACCGCTACAACGTGCAGGCGCTGCGGGCCAGCACGGTGGCGGGTTTGCCCGTGGCCGGGTTTCATTGGCTGCTCGATCACTCCATCGGCTTTAACCGCTTTGTCATGAACCAGCTCAATGAAAGGTTGGGCCAGTTCATTGCGGCGCGTGAGATTGATCGCATCAACAACCCCGATGTGCGGGTGGCGCGCTCGCTGGCTTCGCTTTTCAATCCGGTGCTTTACCCCGGCGTGGGAGAAGTGCTGCGCATCACGCAACAAGAACTGGCCTACCTGGTCGGCCTGTCGAGACAGCGCGTCAATATGGCTTTGCGGTCGCTGGAGAAGGCGGGCAGCATCCGCATCGAGTACGGCGGGCTGCGGGTGCTGAACCTGGAGGCGCTGCGCCAGGCCCTTTGAATTGATTCAGTAAACTCGGCACATGAACCAAGAAGCAGGCTCGGGACGCAGCCGACTGAATAAGCGCATGGCTGAGCTGGGTCTGTGCTCGCGCCGAGAGGCTGACGCATGGATCGAGCGTGGCTGGGTGCGGGTGAATGGTCAGCCGGCCCAAATGGGCATGCAAGTGGGTCCCGATGACCGCATCACCGTTGAGCGCGCCGCGCAGGCCCAGCAGCAACAGCAGGTCACGATTTTGCTGAACAAGCCGGTCGGGTATGTCAGCGGCCAGGCGGAAGACGGCCATTCCCCCGCCATCACGCTGGTGCAGGCCCGCACCCGCTGGGCGGGCGATCAGGTGGCGGTGCGCTTCAACCCCGGGCAACTGCGCGGCCTGGCCCCGGCCGGGCGGCTGGACATCGACTCGGTCGGTCTGCTGGTGCTGACGCAAGACGGGCGCGTCGCCCGCCAGTTGATCGGTGAGGACTCGGACATTGAAAAAGAGTATCTGGTGCGGGTGCAGTGGCAAGGCCCGCAAGGCATGGTGACGCAAAACATCGCGCCCGTGTTCCCGCCTGCGCAACTGGCCCGCTTGCGTCATGGCCTGTCGCTGGACGGCAAGCCGCTCAAACCCGCCATGGTGGACTGGCAAAACCCCGAACAACTGCGCTTCGTGCTGCGTGAGGGCAAAAAACGCCAGATTCGACGCATGTGCGAGCAAGTCGGGCTGCATGTGGTCGGGTTGAAACGGGTGCGCATGGGACGCGTGACGCTGGGTCAGTTGCCGGTGGGTCAGTGGCGGTATTTGGGGCCGCATGAGCGGTTTTAATGAATTGGGGTCTGACCCCAATTAATGGTTGCTTTGGCGCAACGGTCTTGAAATGGGTCGAGATGGCCCCATTTGGAGGGGTGTTTGTTATTTTTCTTGCCAAAACATGAGCACTCAGACCCATGCATTTCAGGCCGAGGTGGCACAGCTGCTGCACCTGGTCACACATTCGCTGTATTCCAACAAAGAGATTTTTTTGCGCGAGTTGGTGTCCAACGCCTCTGACGCCTGCGACAAGCTGCGCTATGAGGCGCTGAACAACAACGCCTTGTTTGAAGATGCCCCGAATTTGGAGATTCGGGTCAGTTTTGACAAGGATGCACGCACGCTCACCATCGCCGACAACGGCATCGGCATGAGCCGTCAGGAGGCCATTGACCACCTGGGCACCATTGCCAAGAGTGGTACGCGCGATTT